>CAIXZC010000357.1 GCA_903923815.1 uncultured Myxococcales bacterium | reverse complement strand
TGTGGGCATATTCTCGCCGGCAAAGCCCCAGGAGCGAGCCGCCGCCTCGAGGCCCTCCATGGCCAGGGTGAAGGCCGCATAGGAGGCGTCGATGTCGTTCATGAAGAAGTCCAGCAGGGCCTTGTCGCTCCAGTAGCCTTCCCCAAAGCGCTTGGCGGCCTCGGCCTGGGCGTAGGACCAGGAGCGGTCGCCGCCATCGGGGCCCTTCTCGGCCCACTCCAGCTTCCAGTTGAGGGCGGCCATGGAGGCCAGCACATAGCCCTCGGCCACTTCCATGGTGGCGTATTCGTCGATGTCCGCCTGGGTCAGCCCAATGCGGCCCTTCTTGTCCTCGGGGGCAGAGGCCGCCGCATCCTTGGCCATCTTGAAGGCCTCGGACACCACGCGGTCGATGATCTTGCGGATGGTGGGCTCTTCCAGCTTCCACACCTTGGTCCTGGCCAGGGTGGCCTTGCCCGGGCCGGTCTCGCTGAAGGCCTCGGTGGCCACGCGCAGGTAGGCGCGGACGCGGGCGCGCAGGGAACGCTTGCGGACCTCTTCCTTCTTCTTGATGGCCAGGACCACGGCGGCCTTGTAGTGCTCGCCAGTGAACTTGAACAGGGCCAGCTTCTTCTCGTTGAGGGCGGCCTTGGCCTCGGTCTCGCAGGCCGCGGCGACGCGGGCGATGAAGGCTTCGACAGCATTGGCATCGCTGAGGCTGGGGTAATCGGAGACCTGCTTGGAGCAGATGATCTTGATGTAGCGGTGGTACTTGTCCAGCTGCTCTTTGAACTGGTTCTTGTAGGCCTCGACCTTGTCCTTCTGCTTCTGGATCTTCTCGGTGAAGGTCTGGCGCAGGGCCTCGGGGGACAGGCCCATGTCAGACATCATCTGGCGACGGATGATGTCCAGGTGCTCGCCGGGGAGCTGCTGCTTCTCTTCCATCTCGGCCTTGAGGGCCAGGAACTCCCGGGCCAGCTCAATGGAGGCCAGGGCGCCGTCCGCCAGGGTGCCCATGGTGGCCTTCTCGAAGTACCCCATGGCGCTGACGTCCTTCTGCTTGGTCTTCAGCTCGGTGATGGCGGCCACTGCGCCGTCCGTACCCAGGTGCTTGAGGCCAGCCAGGGCGAAGAGGCGGGTGACGATCATTGGGGCATCCAGGTTGGCCTTGAGGTCGCGCACCAGGGTGGCGTCCAGGGCCGCAGCCAGTTCCTTCTTGAACACGGGCTCAAGGTTGATGTCGGGCACCTCCGCCGGCGCGGCGGGGGCAGCCTGGGGTTGACCCTCGGCGGCGGGAGCAGTAGGGGCGGCGGCCACGGGCGGCCAACGTCCGTCCTTCTCCCACTGCTTCTTGAGCAGGTCCGCCTGCGCCTTGACCTGGGCATCCAGGTAGTCCCCCATGACGCCATACAGGAAGCCACCCACGGTCAGGTACTTGCGGGACATCCAGACCTTGAGGGTCTTCTGGACCTCGCCCTTGGCGTTCTTCTCTTCATCAAACAGGGAGACCTTGTCCAGGCCGGCGAAACCGGACCGGGCCAGAATCTCGGTGGCCCAATCCACGCGCTTGCTGCCATTCAACAGGGGCATGCGCCGCAGCATCACCGGGATGAGCTTGTCCGCGTGCTTGAGCTTCTCGTTCTCGGGGATGACCTTGTCGAAGAGTTCGTGGGCCCGCACCAGGGCTTCCATCTGGGTGCCGCGGTCCAGATCGGGGGACTCGGACAGCTCCAACAGGTACAGCACGGCGGGCATGTTGTAGAACTTCTCGAGGATGATCAGGTCCTGCTTGCGGAAGTAGACGTCCTTGTTGACCTTCATCTCCGCGAACAGGTTCTTGTGGGAGATCTTCAGGGAGGCCAGGGTGCGGTCCGCCAAGGCCTTGTCCTGGAAGGCCAGCAGGAAGTCGATCCAGTCGAAGATGCTGAACTCGCGGGTCTCCAGGCCCTTCTCAATCATGATGAGGGCGGCCTCGATGCCGTACTTCTCAAGCTCGCGCACCTGGGGGAAGCTGATCCGATTCTGGACCTTGCCCCAGACCTCGTCCTTGGTCATCTCGTGCTTGATGTCGGAGAAGGCCCAGGTGGCCAGTTCCTTCTGCACGGTGTCCCGGCGCTGGTCATCCAACATGGCCATGATGGACAGCAGGGCGTCGCGGCCCCGGGCAGTGAACTCCTGGTTGGTGCCCTTGAGGTACTCCAGCAGCTTGTCCGCCAGGGCGCTCACAAGCTGGGCCTGCTCGCCGCTGTCCCGAACCATGCCGCGGACCTTCTCGCCGGCGCCGTTCTCGACCAGCACGGAGAGGGCCCGAACCTTGGTGTCAAAGGGAACCTGGGGGTCGTTGACCACCTGGTTCATCATCTTGAAACCTTCCTCGTTGTGGGACCACTTCTGCAGGTCCTCCTCGGTAATGGGACCGCAGGCCACAAGGACCAGTCCAAACACCAGCACACCAAGGAAGCGGAACAAGGCGGTTCTGAAGCCCATAGTGTCTCCTCCATACCTCAAGATATACCTAGACCCCTCAGACTTGAGCGAGAACAATAGCACCCTTACCAATGGTGTCAAGGCCCGAGGCGCCCCCAAATTCAGGGGGTTTGACTGTCGAATTCGTGATAGCAGCGAGCCCTCTCGCCGGCCGCCAGCTTGCCCGGGCAACGGTAGGTCTGGCCCAGATACTCCACGGTGACCTCAGGGGTCCCCGCGGGTAGTTCCAATGTCTGGGGGGTGTCTCCCACCAACTTTCCGTTGAGCAAGACCTTGCCCCAGGGTCTGGCACTGACCAACAGGGTCGCGGTCTCGGCGGGGGGCGGGGGGGCGGCGGAGTCCGGCACCTCGTCGCTGGGCAGGGGCCGGAGGTCGGGCGGCGCAACCTGGTTGCCCGCGGCCGCCGTCGATCGTTGCTCCCCGCCGGCGCCCTTGACAGTCTTGCGCTGGATCCTCTGGGCCTGCTTTCGGTACCGCTCCTGCCCCACGGAGGCGGGGGCCCCGGTGGAGGCGCCCTTGGGGGCCCGCTCGTCATCGTTGTAGACCAGCTCCAGGGCCCGTTGGGCGGAGGCTTCACCGGGGAGCACCGCCTCCTGGAAGGGCTGTCGTCGGCCATCCTGGCGCTGGGCCTCGTCCTCCGCCAGGGCCTTCTGGTCCACGCCCAGTTGCTCGTAGCTCAGCGCTCCTGGCCGGTCCGGGCCAGGGATCTCCTTGGGCTTGGGGCTGGACGCGGCGGGGCCCGGCGCTGGCGTCGGCTGGGGCCCGGGGCTGAGGACCACGGTCCAGGCAAGCACCGCCGCCAGACATGCCACGGCGGTGGCCAGAACCATGAGCCTGACCTCCTTGGCCTCTGGCAGGCGGGGCAGGAGGGCTGCCTTGGACAGCTTGGCGGGGCTTTGAGCGGGCCCCTTGTCCCAAGGCACATACGTGGAGGGAGGCTGTCCGTCCCGGGCCGTGGGCGGGGCCTCCAGGCCGGGGGCTGAGGCCAGCTTGCGGGTTGCCTCCGGGTCCCCCCCGTCCCCCCCCGCAGCCCAGGGATGGACTCCGTCAACGAAGCTGAGCACGTCGTCAGGGAAGAGCTCCGCCAGCAGGTTGCCAAGGATCTTGACAGCGCCAGGTCCGGGCTTGGAGAACAGCAGGGCGGAGACCCTCTCGTAGAGTGGCAGGACGCTGGGGTAGCGGTCCTTGGGATCCTTGGCGAGGCAGGACATGACGATGTCGGACAGGGCCTTGGGCACCTTGGAGTTGATGGTATGGGGCTCGGGGAACTCGCAGGCCATGAGCTTGCGCAGGGTGGCGACCTCCACCTCCTCGCTGAAGAGCTTGCGTCCGGTCAGCAACTCCCAGAGGACCACGCCCAAGGAGAAGAGATCGCTGCGGGCGTCCACCGCGTGCCCCATCGCCTGCTCGGGGGACATGTAGGCGCTTTTGCCCTTCACCTGCCCCGCCCGGGTGATGGCCACGCTGCCCGCGGCCTTGGCGATGCCGAAGTCCAGGATCTTCACCTCGCCGCCGAAGGAAATCATTATGTTCTGCGGACTTATGTCGCGGTGAACGATCAGCAGGGGCCGGGAGAATTCGCGCTTGGTGTGCACATAATAGAGGCCCTTGGCGACCTCCATGGCGACGATGGCCGCCACCTGCCAGGGGATGGGGCGGCCCAGTTGACCGCAGCGCTCCAGCACCGCGCGCAGGTCCTTACCCTCGATGTACTCCATCGCCAGGTAGGGGACCCCGTCCTCGATGTCGAAGTCGTAGATCTGGGCGATGTTGGCGTGGGTCAGGCGGGCGCCGATGGCGGCCTCGTCCATGAACATGGTGCGAAATTCTGGGTCCTGGGCGAAGCAGGGCAGCACCACCTTGACGGCCACCTTGCGCTTGAAGTCGCCGGGGCCATCAACCACCCCAAGGAACACCTCGGCCATGCCGCCGCTGCGGAGCTTCTTGACCAGGTTGTACCTGCCCAATCGTTGGTTCATGTCTTTGAGCCGTCCGCGGTCATCCACTTCCTTGCCAGCAACAGTGCTACGGGAGAGATGCAGGCAATGAGGCCATAGAGGAACCACATGGTGCCCGTGTCCTGGGGCCCGATGAGGGGGCAGTAGCGGGTCAGGAACCAGCCCGAATAGAGGCCCGTGAGGACCTTCGTCAGGAACCAGGGGAACTGGCCGATGCCCATGTAGGCGCCGGTCTTGCCCTCCGGGGCGATCTGGGCGATCCAGGCCAGGAAGCGGGGCTGCCACATGGCCTCACCAACGGAGACCAGCAGGATGTAGACCATCAGCAGGGGCTCGCTGGGGCCGAAGGCCAGCAGGAAGGTGGGGGCGGCCATGACGAAGGTGCCCAGGATCATCATGGGGTAGACCCGGGCCTTGATGGTGAGGACCGCCACCACGGGGGACAGCACGAAGATCAGCAGGGGG
The DNA here is from genome assembly GCA_903923815.1 of uncultured Myxococcales bacterium. Lineage (GTDB taxonomy): Bacteria > Myxococcota_A > UBA9042 > CAIXZC01 > CAIXZC01 > CAIXZC01. The sequence continues at coordinate 11,632 of CAIXZC010000357.1, read as the reverse complement.
TTGAGGTTGGAGAAGAACTCGAAGTTCTGGCCCACGGTGCTGCCGCTGAAGGCGCGGTCGATGAAGTAGGGGAGGGTGAGCCAGTTGTGGGCGAAGAGGGTCTGCACGGGGATGAGCACGAAGATGAAGAACACGAAGCGCAGATCGTTGAAGGGGTGGTCGGGGCGGTGCCGCAGCAGCAGGCGGCCGGGGGCCAGGATCAGCAGGGCCAACAGGGCGGACAGGCCCACCGCGGCGGCGCCGATGCCGCCAAGCCGCGTCATGGGCGAGCGCTGGTCCAGGCGGGCCACGGAGAGGGAGAGGGTGGCGGTGGCGTCGCCGGCCAGGCTGAGGGCCGCGGTCCAGAGGTCCACGGGGGGCTCGCCGGGCTTGCCCATGATGGCGGAGGCGGGGCTCTTGGCGAGGGCCGTGCCCAGGTTGGTGAGGAGCGCCGCGGCCATGGCCCGGGAGGCCTCCGCGCCGGCCTCGCCGCCGGAGGGACGGGCAAGGATCTCCAGGGCCCGGGCCTGGGCTCCCAGCAGGGTCCCCATGGCCCCGCCAATGCCGGCCTGGCTGAGCCTTACGGACACAGCCCACAACAATTCCTGCTGGGACAGGCTGGCCAGCCGCAGCATGGGTTGCAGTTTTTCGGGCGCCAGTTCGGGGGCGCCGGGCTCTTTCATGCGGGCGGCCAGGCCCACGAGGGCGGCCTCGTCCAAGGGGCCCGCCAGACAATAGGCGGCGGCCAGCAGTTCCACGCCAATGAGGCGCAGATCCTCGGCGCGGCCACTACCGGCCACCGAGTAGGACGGAGAGTAACCGGCCCCAAACACGCTGGCCACGCCGTTGCTGATGACCGCCACGGCCTTGGCATCGGCGTCCAGATGGGCGGGGCCGTCACTGGGCAGCAGGGCCGCCGACGACTTGAGGGCCTCCGCCTTGGCGTTGGTCACCTCGGGGGTCCAGGAACTGGGCACCGCCGTTGCCTTGGTCAGGCCCGCCACGCCCTCATCAAAGGGGCTGGGCAGGGGCTTCATGGAGTTGAACAGGACGACCACCGCCAGGGCCGTCACGAGGCTGGCCACCAGCAGGGCCACAAAGGCGGGATGCTTCAGCAGCACGGTCTCGCCGGCGCCCGCCTTCTTGTCGGGCGTGATGACCGTCAGGGTGTCCCGGGCGACGGTCTTGCGGGTCAGCAGGAAGAAGGTGGTCAGCAGGGCCACGAGGGTGAGGGACACATAGGTCCAGAACACGCCCCCGATGCCCGCCGCCTGGCGCACCGGCGGCGAGATGATGCCGGAGAAGAAGGCGCCGAAGTTCATCAGGCCGTAGACCATGGCGTAGCCCACCGAGGCGGTCTTCTGGTCCGTGAACTGCTTTATGCCCGAGTAGGCCGCCGGCTGGTACATGCCGTAGCCGATGATGACCAGGAAGAGCCCGAAGAACACGGCCCCGAGGACCGAGAAGGTGTCGTTGCCGAACAGCCCGCTGGAGCCCGCCAGGAAGAAGCGGCCCGCCAGCATGAGGCCCAGCGAGATGATCAGCGCCCGACGCACCCCGATGCGGTCCGCCACGCCCCCCAGGAACAGCATGGACAGGGTGATGCCACCGGTGAAGGCGCTGTACACCCACCCGGCGTGCAGGTCCGTCAGCCCCACGTCCTCGGACAGATACTTGCCCAACACCGTGAGGATGCCGAAGTAGACCAGCCCCTCCAGGACATAGGGGATGTAGACGCCCCACATGGCGCGCGGTGCGTGGGACAGGGACTTGAAGGGTTCCCACAGTTCTCTGATGGCCTTGCCCAACCCACCGGCCCCCGCGGAAGACTTATCCTCTGAGCTCACTTTGACCTCCCAAGCCTGACTGTCTGGAACCCCGTGACTGCGAAAAACGCCGGAAATCTAGCACGCTTCCCACGCGCGCGCCACAGGGTCATTGGACCGTCGCACCGGTTTTTCTGCGGGTGGTCCAGGGGGATAGTTGGGCCAACCCTGGCTTCGCTCCTTGACCGTGCCCGCTGGGGTCGTGTACTCTTCTGCCCGAACCGTGCTCGGGTTAGGTAGTTGCACCCGAAAGGATGGGCCCATGTACAGACAGGCCTCAATTGCGCTGCTCTCGTGGCTGTTCCTGGCGACCCTGGGTTGCTCCTCCGGCGGAGGAAATGGCGACCCCGAGGTCCAGGTCACCGACATCAGGGACACCCTGAGCGACGCCGACACCGCGGACCTTCCCAGGGACCTCCTGGACCTTCGAATGGACCTGACGGACACTGTGGATCTGCTGGACAGCGCCCCGGATACGGAGCTCCCCGGCGACACCCTCCCACCGACGGATCTCGACGTCGCCAAGGACCTGCCCGACAGCGCCGGCATGGACCTGGACAGCCAGGCTGCGGACCTGCCCGACGGCGCCTCTGGGGACACCGACGTGGCCGTTGATACGGTCTACGTGGACACCCCTCAGGACACCGCCCAGGACACCCCCCCGTCCCCCGACACCCTTGAGCCCCCCTCCGATGACTACTACTCCTCCGCCGAGCTGGCCATCCGCATCCTGGGCCCCGACTCCAGCGGCTGGGGCTCCGTGGTGGGCGGCGCGATCACCGTATCCGGCGTGGTCATGGGCCAGCCCGACAACATCGAATGGAGCAGCGACGCCGGCGACGGCGGTTACTCCTCCGGCCTGCCCTTCTTCGTGTCCAGCCGCATCGATCTGATCCCCGGCGACAACGTCATCACCGTGTCCGCCCGCAAGGGCCCGAAGGTGGTTCAGGACTCCATCATCATCACCTACAACCCGGCCTTCCAGTTTGGCAGCCGCCTGGAGGTCCGCCCCGGCGGCATCTTCGTGGGCGAGAAGAACGAGCTGGTCTTCACCATGGCCGGCGGCATCTACAACAACTACGACCCCCTGACCCTCAAGCTGTGCGAGAGCACCCCCAGCGGCATCTGCGTCAGCGACGTCCACCAGTTGGTCGACGACGGCCAGGTGGAGGTCTCCGGCGACGAGGTGGGCGGCGACGGCGTGTTCACCTGGAAGCGCAGCTACCAGTTCACCGAGTCCGGCCGCCTCTGCTTCCGCGCCCACGTCCTGGTCTCCGCCGGCTACCAGCACTACACCGCCTACAGCCCCGTCACCTGTGTGGACGTGGTGGAGCACTTCACCAAGGCCTCCTGCGAGGCCGTCCGCGCCCTCCACCAGCAGGCCAACGCCCTCTACAGCGCGACCCTGGTCTCCTCGGGCAACAACCCCATCGCCGCCCGCACCGCCGTGGTGGACCTGTTGTCCGCCAACGCCCTCGTCTCCGAGGTGGGCACCAGCGTGGCCAGCTACGGCGTCTGGGTCCGCTACAAGTCCGGCATCCTGGGGGCCCTGGGTTTCCGCACCCCCGGCACCCGCGGCGGCGGCAGCGACGAAGACCAGGACCCCAACCTCCTCGAGCCCGGCTCCATCCTGGCGGCCCTGGGCGAGACGGAGGTCAAGATTGGCTCCAAGGAGGCCCTCATCGTGTCCCCCTACCGCAGCGAGTTCGGGGTCAAGGACGAGTGCAACTTCATCTACAACCTGTTCAAGAAGTCCGAGTGCCCCCCCTACGTCATCGCGGGCCCCTACAACGACTTCGCCGCCGGCCTCGAGCTGTTCCAGAACCTGCGCCGGTACGGCATCATCGCCCTGGTGACCCACGGCGACGCCTACTTCAAGCAGCTCCCCGACGAGTACAAAGAAGAGTACGGCTGGCACCACCTGGGCTCCCAGGAGGTCCTGTGGACCGGCGAGGCCCTGGACTGCAACCGCCTCCTCCAAGAGCAGGCCTTCTGCGGTGATGAGGGCCCCTGCCCCATGGGCACCAACTGCGTCCTCACCCAAAGCAGCGGCCAGGGCAACTCCAAGGTCCGGGGCGTCTGCGTGGACAACAAGCAGATCGACCTCATGCGTGGCCGCCTCGTGCTGGGCGTGGATCGCTACGGCGTCCTGCCCTCCCACATCGCCCGCCACCGCGGCGACGGCTACCCCCAAAGCCTGGTGTACCTGGGCGCCTGTCGCTCCATCTGGAACGGCACCATGGCCATGGAGCTCTTCGCCGCCGGCGCCACCACCATCGCCGGCTTCTCCGGCATAGTCACCAGCGAGTTCGCCTATTCCATGGGGACCCGCCTGTTCTCCGGCATGATCGAAGAGACCAAGCTGTCCGGCGACGCCATGCCCGTGGTGGACGAGGACAAGGACTACCCAGGCAGCCGCTTCCGCATCTTCGGTGGCCGCACCACCAACATCTACGACTCCGACATCCTGAACCAAAGCTGGGAGCGGGGCCGCCTGGTGGGCTGGCAAAGCACGGGCGACGGCCGCGTGGTGTCCAAGCTTGGCATCACCACCCCCGCCGAGGGCAAGTTCATGAGCCTCATCTCCACGGGCATGGGCTACACCACCCAGACGGGCGCCATCGAGCAGACCTTCTGCATCCCCGCCGACAAGACCGTCCTGTCCTTCTACTGGAAGTTCTACTCCGAGGAGTTCAAAGAGTGGTGCGACTCCGAGTACCAGGACTCCTTCCAGGCCTCCCTGGAAAGCAAGTTCGGCCTGCTCAAGCCCGTGGACGTCTGGATCAACAGCCTGTGCTCCCCCACGGACTGCAAGAAGAGCGTCTGCGGCGCCCAGTACGCGGGCCTCAACCAGTCGGACGTGGAGTTCGACGTGGGCGGCGTGTGGAACACCCCCTGGCAGAAGGCCGAGCTGAACATCGCCGGGGTGGCCGGCAAGGGTCCCGTGAAGCTGCGCTTCTCCACCGCCGATACGGGTGACTCCATCTACGACACCGCGGTGCTGGTGGACGCGGTCAAGCTCAGGTAGTCCAAAGTGCGACACATCCACCTGTTGTTCCTCGCTGTGCTCCTTGGCGCCTGCGGCTCCAACTCCACCCCCTACGTCCCCGGCGACACCGTCCCCCTGGACACCCTGGATCAACTGGAAGCAGACGGCGCCCTGGACACCGTGGACCCCGACGGCTGGGTCACCGAGGGCTGGAAGAGCATCACCCTGGAACCCCGCGAGCCCGAACACCTGGTGGCCTTCCTTGGCACCGGCGGCGCCGCCTCCATCAGCGTCAGCTCAGGGGGCCTGGGGGATGGCACGCAGGCCCCCCGTGCCACGCTGGGCGCCTTCGTCACGGGCCAGCCCGGCCTGCTGCTGGTCCAGACCGACGCGGGCTTCTCCCAGGAGGTCAACGGTGGCGCCGTGGCGGGCCCCTTCTTCTCCCTGCCCCCCATCACCCTGCGGCGCCCCGCACTGCTTGACGACGGCCGCTACGAGGCCTCCCGCACCCTGGTGACCCTCACCGTCACCTGGGCCGACCAGCAGACCCGCAGCGTCTCCATCATGGTGGTGGCCAACCCCGGCTTCGACTTCGGGGCGGGCCTCCTGGTGGACCCCGGGGCCTACTTCGCCGACGAGTCCGCCGAGCTGCGCTTCCGCGTGAACCTCTCCAACGCCGGCACCTACGCCGCTGACAAGGTCTACCTGCAGCAGATGGACGCCACCTGCACCAATAGCCTGGAGAGCCGCCTGATGCGGGACGACGGGGACAACGTGGAGGGCTGCGACGAGCTGGCCTCCGATCAGGTCTTCACCCTGTGCCGCGCTGCCCCCGGCGGGGACCCGGGCCTGCGCCTCTACCGCGTGGCCCTGAACGCCCAGGTGGGGGACCAGACCCTGGTGGCCTACAGCCCCTGTGCCGTGCTGCGCGCCGTCACCCGCCCCGCCCGCGCCGAGGTGGAGCTGGCCCGCTCGCTGGTGCAGGAGGCCTCCGACGGCTTCGATGAGTTTCTGGCCGGCGGGGATGACGTGGAGACGGCCACCCGCAAGACCCTGGCCCACCTGCGCTCCCGGGGCTCCGTGGCGGAGGCCGGCGCCATGGTGGACGGCGGCCTCATCTGGGTGCGCTTTGGCTCCGGCCTGCTTGGGGCCGTACCCCTGGACGACGGCCTGGAGGCCCCTGCCCTGCCCACCGAGTTCACCCGCACCGCGGGCGCCCTGACCCCCGTTCCCCCCATGTCCCGCCGAGTCCTCTTCGAGGGTCCAATCCAGCAGGGTCTCCAGCTCACCTCTGCGTTTGAACAGCGGGGCTGCCCCGGCTTCCAGGTGCGGGATCTGGGCACCGCCCTGTCCGACCCCGAGGCCTTCCCGCGGCAGGGGCTGGTGGTCTTCCAGAACGGCGGCGGCCTGGCCTTCGGGGGCCTCTCCGCCGATCACCGCACCGCCATGGGTTACGCCGTGGAGGGCAGCCAGGCGCCCGTGCTGGACGGCTGGACCCACCCCGGCTCCCAGGAGCTCCTGTGGTCCTCCACTGCCGTCTCCCCAGAGGTCCTGTCCTCCACCTACCAGTCCTGCTTCTACAGGCTGGACGGCACCTGCTGCGTGAACTGCTCCAAGGACCCCCCCGAGCTGTGCCCCGTGGCCCAGCGCTGCCTGCCCCGCCACAGCAACACCTCGGGCATCCCCGTGGGCTACCTCTACGACCAGACCCTGGTGGACCTGGCCAGCGGTCGCCTCGTCGTGGGGCCCCAGTCCTATGGACTCCTGCCCTCCTGGTTCCGGGCCCACGGAGGCAGCTCCGCCGGCGCCCGCTTTGCCTTCCTTGGTGGCCGCGACTCCCTGTACCACGGCGCCGCCGCCCTGGAGCTGACCCAGGCGGGCTTCAACACCGTGCTGGGCCTGCGGGGCCCCGTCACCGTCACCCAGCTCTCCGATCTTGCGAGCCGCTTCCTCCAGGCCGCCCTGGACCAGCAGGCCCTCCCCGCGGAGCTGCTGCCCAGCTGCTTCGCCACCGACTCCTCCGGGCCCCTGTGCTACGCCGGCGCGGGCACCCTGGCCCTCCACCACGAGGGCCTGCTGAACGCCAGCTTCGACCAGGGCCTGGGCCTCTCCGGCTGGGAGTACTCGGGCGACGCCCGCCCCTTCACCAACTGGTGCGGCGTGGCTGCCACCGACAAGACCGCGGCCCTCCTCTCCACGGGCCTGGGCTTCACGGTCCAGACGGGCCAGCTCTCCCAGACCTTCTGCCTGCCGGTCAACGCCACCGAGCTGCTGCTCGACTGGAACCTCATCTCCTACGAGTGGCCCGAGTCCTGCGGCAAGACGTTCTATCAGGATCAGTTCAAGGTGGTCCTGCGGGGCGAGGACGGCCAGACCCTGCCGGTGACCACCCTGGCGGGGGCCGAGGCCTACACCATCAACGACCTGTGCGACGCCGAGTCCTGCGGCAACGTGGACGCCTGCGGAGGCCTCTACGACCCCCAGGCCCCCCTGACGGACTGGCCCGACACCTGCGCCTTTGACAACGGCGAGGCCCAGGTCTCCGGGTGGCGCTCCCTGGGCCCCGTGGCCATCAGCTCCCTGGCGGGCACGGCGCGCCCCGTCACGCTAACCATCTCCGTGTCCGACCGGGGTGACGCCACGAATGATTCGACGCTTTTGCTTGATGGCCTTATAATCCGCTGAAAATACCGGGAGGGACTGTCATGGAAGCAAAGAGCTGCGGCTGCCCGCGCATAGATCCGGCCCTTTGGCATCAGCAGGTGCACTCCTGGAAGGGCAAGTGCTTCTTTGCCAAGCAGGTCAACTTCTTCTTTGGCGCCCAGCTTGGCATGGATGTGCGCACCCGCGAGGCGGCCGAGGAGATCGAGCGTCGCGGCTACGTCATGGAGGACCCCGCCGTCATCCTGGTGCAGCCGGGCCTCTTCAAGGGCTACGTGCTGATTGGCATCGCCGCCCCCGACGACCGCCCCCCCGAGGTCCGCGTCTTCGACGACTCCCAGATGGCCTCCGTGGTGCTCAGTTCCCCCGAACCCGGCACCGCCCCGGGCCTGCGCCTGCTGAAAAGCTTCGTGGCCTCCCTCAAGCGCACCTGCGCGGAACGCTACGTCTGGTACACCACCTGCCCCACCTGCCTGGCCCAGGAAAAGCGCTACACCACCGTCTTCCTGGCCCGCCTGCGTTAGTCTCCTCGCAATCCCGAAATCCGAACCCAGACCGCCAGGGAGGGGGTTGTTCCAGCTACCCCCCCAGCCCCCTTTTTCCCTTGAACTTCCACACGTTTTGTACCAGCATACGCGGCCGACGCGAGTAGCGTATCGTGCCTCGGCAGGGCCGGGGTTGTTTGATAGAACGTCAGAGAAAGGACAACAGAATGTCAGCACCGAAGTTCGTGTATGTGTTCGGCGGGCCCCGCACCGAGGGCGACGCCTCCATGAAGAACCTCCTGGGCGGCAAGGGCGCCAACCTGGCTGAGATGTGCAGCCTGGGCATCCCCGTCCCCCCCGGGTTCACCCTCACCACCGAGGTCTGCACCGCCTTCTATCAGCAGGGCGGCAAGTTCCCCGAGGGTCTGACCCACCAGATCGAAGACGGCCTGCGCCACATTGAAGCCATCATGGGCGTGCACTTCGGTGACCCCCAGAACCCCCTGCTGGTGTCCGTGCGCTCCGGCGCCCGCGCCTCCATGCCCGGCATGATGGATACGGTGCTCAACTTGGGCCTCAACGACATCACCGTCGAGGGCCTCATCACCTCCGGTGGCGACAAGCGCTTCGCCTATGACTCCTACCGCCGCTTCGTGCAGATGTACGGCGACGTGGTCATGGAAGTGCGCGCCCAGAAGAAGACCGACACCGACCCCTTCGAGCTGATCATGGATGGCTTGAAGGAAGAGAAGCACGTCCACGCCGACCTGGACCTGACCTGGGAGGACTTGAAGGAGCTGGTCAAGCGTTTCAAGGGCCTGGTCAAGGAGCGCACCGGCCAGGACTTCCCCAACGACCCCAAGGAGCAGCTCATTGGTGCCATCAGCGCCGTGTTCCGTTCCTGGATGAATGACCGCGCCATCGCCTACCGCCGCATGAACGGCATCCCCGACGAGTGGGGCACGGCCGTCAACGTGCAGGCCATGGTCTATGGCAACATGGGCACCGACTGCGCCACCGGCGTGGGCTTCTCCCGTGACGCCGCCACCGGCGAGAACCGCAAGAACGGCGAGTTCCTGATCAACGCCCAGGGCGAGGACGTGGTCGCCGGCATCCGCACCCCCCAGCAGATCACCAAGGCCGACTCCCTGGCGTGGGCCAAGGCCCAGGGCGTGTCCGAGGCGGACCGCAGCGCCAAGTTCCCCTCCATGGAAGAGCGCATGCCCGAGGCCTTTGGCCAGCTCATGGCCATCTACGACCGCCTGGAGAAGCACTACCGCGACATGCAGGACCTGGAGTTCACCATCCAGCGCGGCAAGCTGTGGATGCTGCAGACCCGCAACGGCAAGCGCACCGGCTTCGCCGCCAGCCGCATCGCCGTGGACATGGTTGAGGAAGGCCTCATCGACGAGAAGACCGCCATCCTCCGCGTGGAGCCCGACCAGATCAACCAGCTCCTGCGCCCCGTGTTCGACAGCGCCGCCAAGGCCAAGGCCATGGGCGCCGGCGATCACCTGGCCACGGGCCTCCCCGCCGGCCCCGGCGCTGGCACCGGCAAGATCGTCTTCCACGCCTCCGACGCCGAAGAGCAGGTCAACGCCGGCAAGGGTCCCGTGATCCTCTGCCGCATCGAGACCTCCCCCGAGGACATCCGCGGCATGCATGTGGCCGACGGCATCCTCACCGCCCGGGGCGGCATGACCTCCCACGCCGCCGTGGTGGCCCGCCAGATGGGCAAGGTCTGCGTGGCCGGTTGCGGCGCCGTGGACATCGACTACGAGAAGGGCACCATGAAGGTCGGCGGCCGCATCCTCAAGGAAGGCGACTGGATCTCCCTGGACGGCTTCCTCGGCCAGGTCATCGCCGGCCGCATCCCCACCCGCCCCTCGGAAGTGCTGCAGGTGCTGTTTGAGGGCAAGGCCCCCGGCACCGACTCCGTGTACAGCTACTACCACAAGCTCATGACCTGGGCCGACAAGTACCGCACCCTGGGCATCCGCACCAACGCCGACCAGCCCGACCAGGCCGCCACCGCCCGTGCCTTTGGCGCCGAGGGCATCGGCCTGTGCCGCACCGAGCACATGTTCTTCGGCGGCGACCGCATCCAGGCCGTCCGCGAGATGATCCTGGCGGACACCCTGGTCGAGCGTGAGCGCGCCCTGGCCAAGTTGCTGCCCATGCAGCGCGACGACTTCGCGGGCATCTTCCGCGCCATGGACGGCTTCCCCGTCACCATCCGCACCCTGGATCCGCCCCTCCACGAGTTCCTCCCCCACAAGGAAGAGGAGATCCGTGACCTGGCCAAGACCATGGGCGTGCCCTTCGAGCGCCTGGCCGACAAGGTCGAGCTGCTCAAGGAAGCCAACCCCATGCTGGGCCACCGCGGCTGCCGCCTGGGCATCGCCTACCCCGAGATCACGGCCATGCAGGCCCGCGCCATCTTCGAGGCCGCCGTCATCGTCAAGAAGGAAGGCATCAAGGTCATCCCCGAGATCATGATCCCGCTGGTGGGTCATGTGAACGAGCTCAAGGCCCAGAAGACCCTGGTGATGGCCACCGCCGAGAAGGTCTTCACCGAAATGGGTCTGCGCGTGGACTACCTGCTGGGCACCATGATCGAGCTGCCCCGCGCCGCCCTCACCGCCGACGAGATCGCCAAGGAGGCCGAGTTCTTCTCCTTCGGCACCAACGACCTGACCCAGACCTGCATGGGCCTGTCCCGCGACGACTCGGGCCGCTTCCTGCCCCTGTACGTCGAGCAGAAGATCCTGCCCGCCGACCCCTTCCAGACCCTGGACACCGCCGGCGTGGGCCAGTTGATCACCATCGCCTGCGAGAAGGGCCGCAAGAGCCGCCCCGACATCAAGCTGGGCATCTGCGGTGAGCACGGCGGCGACCCCGCCTCCATCGCCTTCTGCCACAAGGCCGGCCTCAAGTACGTCTCCTGCAGCCCGCCCCGCGTGCCCATCGCCCGCCTCGCCGCTGCCCGCGCCGCCCTGGAGAAGTAAGTTCTAAAGTAATTTGCTTGCCTACCCTTGTCCCAGCCCACCCCCGTTAGCATAATTGCTTTCGCTACAAGGGGGTGGGCCATGGCTGCCAACTCAGCAGAAGCCAGGAAAAGAAAAGCTCTCGAGCTCGACCACGAGTTCTACTGCCGCTCCAGGCGCAAGGAGGTCCAGGTGGGCAAATGCCTGGACGACTACCTGGACTCCAACGCGCTGGGCAAACGCCGCAGCGCCTGTTGGCGATGCATGCAAGGTAAGCTCCTCCGCAAGGAATTCTCTGAGGGTCAAGACTGACCTGCCCCCTTTACCTCATCCCCCCAACCGTTCTACAATCCCCGGCGCACTCTTCAAGGCGGTGATTCATGCGCTGGACTCTGCTGCTGCTTCTGGTCGGGGCCGTGTTGGTGGGGGGCTGCGGGGGCGCGGGCTCGGAGGCCCTGGACGCCGGGGGGCGCGACACCCGGCCCGGCGACGCGGACCAACCTGATGTTCTGCCCGACGGCACCCCGGGCCAGGACGCCTTTGACACCAAACCCCAAGGGGACCTGCCCGGTGACGGCCTCTTTCCCCAGGACGGTCAACCCCAGACCGATGGGGACCTCAGCGGCGCCCTGGACCTGCTGCCCGACCCCGACCTGTACCCGGTGCTGTGCCAGCCCTGCCGCACGGACGCCGACTGCAAGGTTG
>CAIXZC010000356.1 GCA_903923815.1 uncultured Myxococcales bacterium | reverse complement strand
GGTCCTCGTCTTCCAGCAGGGCCTCGGCCAGGACGAGGTGGTTGTCGGGGTGGGCGGGGTACTGGGCCGCGGCCTGGCCCAGCAGCTCCAGCGCCCGATCCAGGTCACCGGGGCCCGCCGGCCACTGGGGGGCGCGCAGGTGCAGCATGCCAAGGACGCGCAGGGGTCCACCCTGATCCAGCTCGGGGCGGGAGGCGACCAGGGCCTCGGCCAGCTTCTGGAAGCGCGGGAGGGTGCCCGCGGCCTCAAACACCGAGGCCTTCTGAAGCTTGAGCCCCAGGAGCAGCAACTCCAGGTAGTCGGCCTGGGCGGGGTCCTCCTGGGGGTGGCGGCGCACAGTCTTCAGCAGCGGCAGGCAGTTGGTGGCACGGGGCCGGTCAGCCTTGTCCAGGCGGGTTGGGGCCAGTCCCCGATCGGCCAGCCAGTGGCAGCAGCGCAGGGCCAGAAGAGGCGCCTGGGGGGCGGCCGCGGGGTCCAGCAGTTGGAGGGAGTGGAGGGCGCGTTGGAACTGCGCCGGGTCGTCGTCCGCGGCGAGGATTGCCTGGGCGCGCAGGACCACCGCCTGGGGCGTGGCGTCGGTCAGATCGAGGAAAGTGGGGTCGGCAGCGCGGGGTTGGGGGGCAGAGCAGGCGGCCAGCAGCAGGAGGAGCAGCAGGAAAAGTTGATCACGAGGGGAACCGACCCCGCTACGTTCACTTCGTTTCACTTGGGGGCTCCTTCGTAGCGCTGGCGGAGGGACTGGAAGTCCGCGTCCTTGGGCAGGACGAAGCCCTCCAGGCCGAAGGCCTTGCACAGCTTGCCACCCTCCGGGTCGCTGCACAGCTCCACCAGGGTGCGGGCGAAGAGGCGGCGCTCCGCCTCCGGGGCCACGGGCAGGTAGACCAGGCCCAGGTGGGGCAGGGCGGGGCAGGTCAGCAGGATCTCCAGGTTGGCGAAGAAGGGCAGGGCGGGCAGGCTGCGGAACTGGGCCTCATCCACGATGACGGCGTCCCAGTCCCGGCCAGCGGCCAGGGCGCGCAGGGCCCGCAGGGGCCGGGGGCTGGTCTCCAGCTTGAGGGTGGCGGCGGCGGGGCCCAGCAGCAGCTTCTGCAGCCCCGGGTCGGCGGTGGGCGACAGGACGCGCTTGCCCGCCAGCTCGGCCAGGGACTTGAAGGCGCCCTTCTTCACCAGGACCCGGTGGCTACCCGCGGCCTGACCTCCCACGAGGGCGGCCACCAGGGGCTGCATGCCCTGGACCTTGCCCGGGCCCAGGAAGACCTCCAGCGGCACGGCGGCGTAGGCGGGGCGCCAGCTTTGCAGGGCCTCCAGGCAGGCGGGCAGGCCAGCGGCGAACTTCAGCTCCCAGGTGCCCGCGGGCCAGGACAGCTTTCCCGCCAGATGGGCGCCAAAGCCATCCAGGTGGGGGCGCACCTCCGCTTCGGTCCCCAGGCCCCCCACATCACACAAAAGCAGCCGGCGAGAGGGGTCCGCCGCGAAGGTCAGGGAAGGCAGCAGCAACAGCGACAGCAGCAGGGCAAGACGGGTCTTCATGGGGTCACTCCGGTGTCGGGCTTGCGGGGCATGAGGCGCCGCAGCAGGGTGGTCACCGCTGGCAGCACCACGAGGGCGGCCAGCAGGCAGGTGAAGATGCCAAAGATGAGGACCTTGCCCAGGGAGGCGGCGCCTTGGTGCTGGCCCAGGGTGAGGGCGCCGATGCTGCCGGCGGTGGTGAGGGCCGCCAGCACCACGGGGCGGGAGGCGCTGAGGGCCACCAGGAAGGGGCTCTCGTTGGGGCGCTCCATGAGGCGGTGGGTGAGGAAGACGCCGTAGTCGACGGCCAGGCCCAGGACCAGGGGCAGGGCCACGATGTTGGCGAAGTTGAGGGACATGTGGGTGAGGTGCATGACCCCGAACATGAGGATGCCGCCCACCACCAGGGGGAAGAAGGCGCTGAGGGTGCGGCGCAGGTTTCGGAACTCCAGCAGCAGCATGAAGAAGACCACGGCCAGGGCCAGCAGGGTGGCGCGCAGGAAGCCCTCGAACATCAGCTTGGAGACGACCTGATGGGTGGCCGGGTAGCCGGTGGCCTCCGGGTCCACGCTGTAGACGTCCGCCATGAAGCGGTCCAGGAACTCGGGGGAGTAGACGGACTGCTTGGGGTAGACCATGACGGCGAAGGCCCCCGAGGCCCCCACGAAGGAATCCTTGGTGCCCTGGGGAATCTGGTCCAGGGAGGGGGTGCGGGTGGGGGTGTGGGCGGCCAGGGTCAGCAGGTCGGTCAGGGCCAGGTGGAAGTCGTCGCTGAGGGCGGCGAAGCGCTGCTGGATGGCGGGGTCGGCCTGGGCCTTGGTGCGCAGGTCGTCGATGGTGGTCAGGAGGGTGTCGAGGTCGGCGGCGAGGGTGGCGCGGCGGGCCAAGAAGGCGCGCTCTTGGAGGTCCTCGACGGAGGTGTAGAGGGCGTCCAGGAAGTCCAGCACGTTGGGGTCGCCGGGGGGGGCGGGTTGGAGGCCGGCGAGGGCGGGGGCGAGG
>CAIXZC010000355.1 GCA_903923815.1 uncultured Myxococcales bacterium | reverse complement strand
CCCCACACCAGGGAAGTGGTGGGGCTGCCCATGACGCGGGTGCCGTCGTCAGCGGGGCGGACCAGGGGTTCTACGAAGCGCATCTCTTCAAAGCGCAGCACCTGCTGACCCATGCGGAAGGCGTCCCCGTGCTCCAGGGCGATGGGGGCATCCAACTTGATGTAGGTGCCGTTCAAGGAGCCGGCGCACTTCAGCAGCACCTCGCCCTGCTTGACCTGGATGTGCAGGTGCAGGGGGGACAGCAGCTCGTCGTCCTCGAAGTTGATGTCGCAGTTCTTGCGGCCCAGGGTGATGGCGCCGTCCAACAGGGGGATGCGCTTGACCTCGGTGCCGGTGGTGGTGTCCACGCTGACCAGATAGTAGCGCCCGGCGCGGCGGGCGGCGGCGGTGGCTTCCTCCACGGCCTCGGGCTTCAGGGCGTAGCCGCAAAGCTGGCAGCGCTTGGCGGATTCCTCCACCCGGGCGCGGCAGCGGGGACAGCGGGGCTGATCGTCGGCGGCAGGCTCGGGCTCGATGGAGACGGCCTCCATCTCGTTCACCGTGGCACTGTCCTCGGGGCCGCGACTGACGGCCACCTGGGTGACCCGAGCGTCGGAGATCTGGGTGACGCGGGGCTGGGTGGTCAGGTTCCCCACCTCGGGGCTGGGAGCGGGCGCCGCAGCAGGCTGAACCTTCACCGGAGCCGGCGCGGGCACAGGGGCCACAGGGGCCGGAGCGGGGGCCGGAGCTGGCGCCGCTTCCTTTTTCTTTTCAGCCAGTTCCCTGCCACAGTGCAGGCAAAACTTGAACAGCGGATCGCTCTCTTTTCCACAGTGCGAACAGCGCATTTCCAGTCCTCCGACAACAAGGTCCGACGCCAGGAAGGCACTTTAGCGCCCGCATCGGACCTCGTCAAGGAGCGCGGTGGAGTGTCAATAGAATCGTTTGCCCTCGGGCAGCAGGCGGTTGAGGTTTTCGCCCAGGATGAGCTCCCGGGAGGAGTCGTCCAGGTCCAGCACTTCTATGAGGCGGCGGAAGACTTCAGGGTGGTTCAGGTTGTAGTCGCTGCCGAAGACCAGGCGCTGGGGGCCCAACTCGCCAAGGGCGAACTGCAGCAGCCAGGGCTCCCGGATGCTCTCCGTGCCCAGGAAGCAGTTGGCCAGGTCCAGCCGCTGGATCTCCCGCACGCAGGACTTCACCAAGTGGGGCAGGTCGCCGCCCATGTGGCCCAGGATGAAGCGCACCTTGGGGTACAGCTCGGCGCACTCCAGGGTGGTGCCATAGCCCGCCATCTCCAGCCACTTGCCGCAGTGGACGATGACCGGCAGGTCCAGGTCGGCGGCGGCCTCCAGCCAGGGGGCGTACAGCTCGTCGTTGATGGGCAGGCGCAGGATGCTGGGGTGGATCTTGAGGGCTGCAAAGCCGCCGGCGTGGGCGCGAAGGAATTCCAACTCCGAGGGCGAGCGGGGGTCCACCCAGAAGGCGCGGCGCAGGGCAAGGCTGCCCGCCGTCAGGGGCACGGCCTCCAGCAGCCAGCGGTTGTCCGCCTCATCCGTGGGGAAGACCAGCGCGCCCCCCCAGTCGTAGCGCTGGTAGAGGGCCACCAGCTCCTCCACGGTGCTGCCGTGGCCGCCGAAGTCCGGCAGCTTCCAATGACCAACATGCACATGAGCGTCCAAAGGCCTGGGCATTTTCACCTCCGCAGGGGTGTCTGAGGCCGGTCCCATGATGCCCGATTTCCCAAGCAACTCAAATCGATATAGACTGCGCGCCGGAGGTTTCCTTGGGAAGAGTCCTGACCATCACCAGAACGACCCTGTTGTTCGCCCTGCTTTGCTCCGGTTGCCCCTCCCGGGCGACCGCCACTCCCCCCCTTCCCCTCTATGAAGAGGTTTTCTTCACCCAGCGCCCCGCCGACGACGCGGCCAAGGCCAAGGACGACGACGATGACCGCAACGAGCTGGACAACGAAGCCCTGGGCGCCAACTGGTCCCTTTATGAAGTAATGGAAGAGGAGTTG
Organism: uncultured Myxococcales bacterium; assembly: GCA_903923815.1. Lineage (GTDB taxonomy): Bacteria > Myxococcota_A > UBA9042 > CAIXZC01 > CAIXZC01 > CAIXZC01. The sequence goes on along the minus strand of CAIXZC010000355.1, from coordinate 3,309 downwards.
GGGGCCAACGAGGCCCTGGCCGAGCAGGGGCAGCGCATTCTGGAGAGCACCCTGGACTGGCGCAGCTTCCTGGCCAACGACCTCAGCGAAAGCTGGGGGGAGGCCAGCCGCGGGGGGCTTCGGCACGGGCGCCTCATGCCCGACAGGGGGCCGGGGTTCGTACAGAAAAGCAAGCGGGGCGCCTACGGCACCGACGAGACCGTGGCGTTGATGCTGTGGGCCTTCCAGCGCATGACCGAGCTGTTCCCCGGGACGGCGGAGGCGGTGGTGGGGGATCTGAGCCGGGAGGGCGGCGGGCGCCTGTCACCTCACAAGTCCCACCAGACCGGGCGCGACATCGACGTGTGCTACTACCTGAAGAACAACGAGCCCTGCGGGCACTTCCGCGCCGTCACACCGGACACCATGGACCTGCTGAAGAACTGGACCTACATGGACCTGCTGCTGTCCACGGGGCGGGTCGAGTACATCCTCATTGACCGGTCGCTGCATCGCGCGCTGTACGACACGGCGCTGGAGATGGGCTGGAATGAAGAGGACCTCAAGAAGCTGTTCGAGGCCCCCGTGGGGAACACGCCCAAGCGCGGCGTCATCCGGCACATTGCGGGCCACAAGACCCACTTCCATTACCGCTTTGTGTGCCCCGCCAAGGACCCCGAATGTCACTGATTGGGTAGGACGCCTCAGCCCTGGGCGCGAAGGCGGGCGCGCTTCTCGACCACCGAGCGATAGGCCAGGAAGACGATGGCGGCGACCACCATGGAGGCGCCGATGAGTTCGCTGCGGGAGGGCAGGCTCTGGTTGTAGAAGAAGGCCAGCAGGTAGGTGGCCAGCACGCCGGCCAGCACGCTGGCGACGCGGTTGGCGGGGACGGTGAAGGTGTTCTCGCGCTTGTCCAGGTAGATGAGGCCGCCAAAGAGGCCCGTGCCCGCCGAGAAGATGCCGTTCAGGAAGGCGACCCAGAAGAAGCCCGAGTCCTGCAAGAACCAGGTGAAGCCCTGCCACAGCTTGTTGGGGATGGTGTTGGCCTCCATGTGCATGCCCGCCAGGGCGCTCAGCGCCAGCACCAGCAGCAGGGCGGGGTTGGCCACCAACTGCTCCTCGGCGAAGTAGCGAATCTTCTCGCCCTCGTCGTCGCTCTTGGCCTGGTTGCTCATGAACAGGAGGCGGAAGAAATAGACGAACAGGTAGAGGCTGATGTCGACGGCGCATAGAACGGTCAGTACGGTGCCGGCGTCGTCGAACACGGCGGCCAGCACGGCGCCCAGGGACAGCAGGGCGGCGACCCAGGAGGGCCAGTAGATGCGGCGTTTGCGGCGGCGGGCGATGAGGTCGATGACGGGGGCCATGATCAGCACGCCGCCACGCATGAGCAGCATGGCAAAGACGATGCTGACGCCGGAGAAGGTGTAGGCCATGGTGGTGGTGATGACCTGCCCAGCGGTGCACAGGCCCGACACGAAGGTGAACCAGCGGGGCACGGGGATGGACAGCCCGGCGATGGTCCTGTGGGTGGCGTACTTCCACCAGCCCTTCACGGTGATGAAGACCACCATGAAGAAGAGGCTGCCCATGATCATGGCGGGTTGGATCACGAAGCCGTCAAAGCCGTGCCCTGACTGGGAGGGCAGCAGGCCCTTGGTCAGCATCTTGGTCAGCATCCCGTAAGGCACGTAGGCCGCAAAGTAGCCAAAACACAGCGCCGCGATTCCGAACCTGGCATACAGACCCGTGTCGGTCTGCTGCCCAGACTTCTCGCTCATGTCGCCCCCCCGCAGATTCAGGATTCCTGATCCGGCGCCGACCGTCGCCGGGGGGCGCAAAACCGGGCGAGTATAGACCCGGTGCGACCCCCGTCAACCCGCGAATGGCCGCGATTCGCTATTTGTTTGGACGGCCTGGAGCGAAGATCTGGGCATTGCTCCATCCGCCATTCCCGTCTACATTCGGCCCATGAGTCCGCTGGAATACAGCCTTGCGACGTTTGGGGTCTCGTTGATTGCGGGGATGCTGGGGTCGACCTTCGGTCTGGGCGGCGGCATCCTGGTCATCCCCTTCCTGACCCTGGGCCTGGGGGTGGACCTGCACCATGCGGCGGGAGCCTCCATCGTCTCCATCATTGCCACCTCGTCGGGCGGCGCCGTGGCCTGCCTCAAGGGGCGCCTTACGAACCTGCGGGTGGCCATGTTTCTGGAACTGGGCACGGCGGCGGGGGCCGTCGTTGGTGCCTTGGCGGCGGGCCTGCTCAGCCCCCGTCCCCTCTTCATCCTGTTCAGCGGCGTGCTGACCTTTTCGGCCCTCAGCATGTTGCGCAAGGGCGTCGCCCCGGGACAGGCCCTGCCCCCCGACCCTCTGGCCGACCGCCTGGACCTGCACGGCACCTACAAAGAGCAGCCCGACCAGCCCACCCTGCCCTACCGCGTCACCGGCAGCCTCAAGGGCCTCAGCCTCATGGGCCTGGCCGGCGTCATCAGCGGCCTGCTGGGCGTGGGCTCGGGCACCATCAAGGTCCTGGCCATGGACCTGGCCATGGGCCTGCCCTTCAAGGTCTCCTCCGCCACCAGCAGCTTCATGATTGGCGTGACCGCCGCGGCCAGCGCCGGGGTCTACTTCTTCCGAGGCGACATCCTGCCCATGGTGGCGGCCCCCGTGGCCCTGGGCGTCATCCTGGGGACCAATCTAGGCGTGCGCATCCTGCGCCGGGGCCGCACTCCGCTGCTGCGCAACGCCTTCGTCATCCTGCTGCTGTTGGTGGCGGTCCAGATGTTGTGGAAGGGGGTCAGCGCATGAGCACCCTGGAGACCCGCATCATCCTGCTGCTCCGCGCCGGCGTCCTGGCGGCCTTCTTCCTGTTGGCCCTGGGCCTGCTGCTGGTGGGGCTTGGGGGAGGCGCGGCCACCCCCGGCCTGGAGGGCCTGGCGGCCTGGTACACCACCGCCAGCCTGGTCCCCGCGGATGCCCTGCCCGCCCGCCTCCTGGCACTGGACGGCGGCGCCTTCCTGACCCTGGGCCTCTTCGTCCTGATCCTCACGCCCTTCCTGCGCGTCGCCCTGTCCCTCCACCAGTTCCTGCAAGCCAAAGACCGCCCCTTCACCGCCCTCACCCTGGCCGTGCTGCTGATCCTGGTCCTGTCCCTGTTCCTGGGCGCCACCGTCCAGAACTAGCTGCACCCCGGGGACGGTCCTAACTTGCCACCGTCACAACCCCGGGGACGGTCCTAATTTGCCACCATCCCGACTCCGTGCACCCCGGGGACGGTCCTAACTTGCCACCGTCACAACCCCGGGGACGGTCCTAATTTGCCACCAT
>CAIXZC010000354.1 GCA_903923815.1 uncultured Myxococcales bacterium | reverse complement strand
GCCAGTCCAGCACCACCTGGCGCGCCGCGCCATACGCGTGGTCGTATATCACATATGCGTGGGGGATGCGACCAAAACGCAGCACTTCCACTTCGTTTTGCGTGACCTTTGGGCCAATCTCGCTCAAGACCTCCAGCGTGTGGGCCACCACCTCGGCGTTGCCCACCTGCCGGTCGTTGCGGATCTCCACATACAGCGAGCTGCACCCCCCCGGCGCCATGCCCGGGATGGCGTTGCTGTAGCAGCCCAGCCGGTAGATGGCCCACTTCTCCTCGGGCACGTACACCCAGTGCTGCCCCGCCAGGGCCGGCCCCTTCACGCCCAGGTCCAGATACCGCAGGCTGGTGCAGCGCAGGGCCGCCGCTGCCTCCTGGACCACCTTGGGCACCCCCACGCAGCGCTGGACCAGCACGGGCAGAGGCATGGTGCTGACCAGGTGCGTAAAGCCGTATTCGCTGCCCCCGTTGCACCGCAGCACGCGGCGCCCCAGGTCCACCTGCGCCACCTCGTGGTTGCACCTCAGGTCCGCCACCTGCCCCGCCTGCGCCGCCAGGGCCGCCGAGAACGCCCCTATGCCCCCCAGGGGCGGGTACGAGAACGCCGCGTTGTACCCCAGCGCCGGGTTGCTTCGAAAGGCCCCCCGCACAATGGTGCGCCAGTCCGGCACGGGCACGAACCGCTGGCACCAGTCGCTGCCAATCTGCCCCGGCGGCACGCCCCAAAGCTTGGTGTTGTAGGGCACCATGAAGTGCCGCGCGATGCCCGCCCCGAAGTGCCGCAGCACGTGGGCCCCAAAGTCCTGTCTATCCGCCGCCGGAGGCGCCAGCTTGGCCTCCATCAGGCCCTCCAGACACTCTTCAATCACTTCCTCCGGCAGCCCCTTCAAGTTGGCCTGAAACGGATACTCGCAGAACCTCTCGTGGGTCCAAATCCGACTCTCCCGCTGCACCTCGTCCAAACCAATGGCTTCCAGACAAAGCCGCCGCATCTCCTTGTCCCGCAGATGCAGCCAGTGCCCCGTCAAGTCAAAGGTGTAGCCCTTCTCGGCCCGAGATACGCAAAGCCCCCCCGGGGCCGCCTCCTTCTCCAACACCACCGCCCGCCCCCCAAGGTGCAAAGCAGTGGAGATACCCGCCAACCCGGCGCCAATGACCACAGTCAGGTGCTGTTCCAAGGGGACCTCCGAAAGGAGCAACCAAAACCAGCCGCCGATGTTACCCGCGGGGTGGGGCGGTGGCAAGAAGCGGATCATCCCCCCCAGTTGCCGCAACCCAGCCACTTGACAAAAAAAACAAGCAGGCCTATTTACACAAGCATGAGAACCAAATCAGAGTCCGGGTTTTCCGACAGGGTGGCCGAGATGCTGGCCGGTTGGCTGGGTGACGGCATCCAGGAGTTGCCCTTCCGGGCAGCCTCCAAGGGCGCTTCCAACCTGCTGGTCTGCGGCGGTCGGACCTTCGCTGTGGAGTTCCGAAAGTCCGGCGGGGCCGCCCAGGTGGCCACCGCCGCCGCAGCAGCCAGAGACGCGGCGGACCGCGCCCGCCCCCCGGCCATCCCTCTGGTGGTCGTCCCCTTCATGGGAGAGGTTGGCCGCCAGGTCTGCGCCCAAGCAGGGGTCGGCTGGATGGACCTGGCGGGCAACGCCAGCATCATGGCACCGGGGCTGCGCGTGCTGGTGGAGGGCCGTCCGAACACCGCCAAGGTGGGCCGCCCGCCCAACCTGTTTGCCCCCAAGAGTTCCAGGCTGGTGAGGTGGCTGCTGGCCAACCCAGGCAGCCAGCCCAACCAACGCGAACTTGCACGCCAGACCGGCCTTGACGAGGGCTTCGTCAGTCGCCTTGTGGTTCGCCTTCTGGACGAGGGCTTCCTTGCGCGCGACCAGGACGGCCACCTTGCGCCCAAGGATCCGGCGCTCCTCTTGCAGGCCTGGCGCGAGCGCTACGACTTCTTCAAGCACACCATCATCAAAGGCCATGTGGCCGCACGCTCCGGCACCGAACTGGCGGCCACCGTGGCCCGGACCCTGGGCGCCCAGGGCAAGCCCTACGCCCTGACCGGCCTTGCCGCCGCCTGGGCGCATGATCGCTTTGCATCCTTCCGGCTGGCGACGGTCTTCCTGGAGAGCCATCCAACCGATGACTTGATGGCACAGCTTGAGTTCCGCCCGGACTCCAGTGGGCCCAACCTGTGGCTGGTGGTCCCAAACGATCAGTCCGTCTTCCAAGGCGCTTCCACGGTCGACGGCTTGGTCTGCGCCCACCCCTTGCAGGTCTACCTGGATCTCAAGGCCCACCACGAGCGGGCCCCGGAGGCCGCCGAGCACCTGCTGCCGATGGTCCTGGAAAGGCTTGAGGCCAGATGACAGACAAACCCCAGACCAGATTCGGCTACGACGAGAATCAGACCAAGCTGGCCCATGCGACCTGCCTCTATCTGGCCACTGTGTTGGGCGACTACCTCGAGGACTTGGTAGTAGTCGGAGGCTTGGTTCCCTCACTGTTGATTGACCAGGCCGGGCCCGATGACGACCCAAGCCGCCATGTCGGCACCATGGATCTGGACCTGGGCCTCGCCTTGGCCATCCGGGACCAGGGCCGTTACCACGAACTTGCCTCCAGGCTTCGAGGAGCCGGCCTCAGGCCCGACCAGAAAGCCGATACGGGGGCGAAGGTCTCCCAAAGGTGGAAGACAGACCTGGGCGGCCCAGCCATCACCGTGGATTTTCTGATGGCGCCACCCGCTGGCGGGGCCGCACCGGGCGAGTTGATCCACTTGGAAAGCGATTTCGCCACGATCGCAGTCCCAGCGCTTCACTTGGCCTTCCAGGATCGGCGCCTGGTGTCGCTGCAAGGCAGGACCCTGAAGAACGAACTGGCGCAGCGCAGCCTCTGGGTCTGCGGCCCGGGGGCCTTTGTGGTCCTGAAGGCTCTGGCCTTTGGCAACCGGGGCGAGCCCAAGGACGCCTACGACCTTTTTTATCTGACGAAGCACTATGGAGCCGGCCTGGATGACATTGCAGTTTCGCTTCGTCCATTGCTTTCGGACCCAGCGGCGCGGCAGGCCCTTGAAGTGTTGTCCCGCGACTTCACCGCGGAGGCCGCCCCGGGCCCTTCCCGGGCCGCCTCATTCATCCACGGTACTGCCCATCCAGACACCGAAGCCGACGTGGCTGGTCTGGTGCGCCAACTGCTGAAACTGCTTGAAGTCGTGGACTGACGGGCTGTGAAGGTGGGGCATCCGCGACACCATTCTTTGCGTGGTGTTCAGCTCATCCGACAAGGTGGCCTGACTCCAGCCCAGGTTCTGCCTGTGCAGGACAATCATGCGGCCAAGCACCAGGGCAAAGGTCTTCTCGTCCATCATCATCCGGCCTGACTCCCAGTTAAAGAGGCTTGGCGACGCCGACCAGCCCGCAAGGCAAATACCGCCGAACTGGTTCTTTAACGGAAGGCAGGAATGGGACGGGGAGGGAAGCGGAATTTCGGGGGCGTGCCGGGGTGCCCTGAGCCAACGGCGACAGGTGCCTGTTCCGCCCCAACATTCCATTTGCGATTCTGTTCATTTGTTCGATGATTGCCTCCGCACTGGCAAATACGAGGTGACCTTTGGCGCGCTTCGGTTTCATAGGCAACACAGACTCACAGTGGTTCGACTTCCTGTTGGCCCGGCCGGGGATCACCGAGATCAACTTCTGGCGGCCCGGGGAGCCTCAGGGCTTCAAGGCAATTGAGCCGGGGGCGCCTTTTTTCTTCAGACGCAAGGCGCCGGATCGCCGCATCGGGGGCTTTGGGCACTTCGCCGGTTGCCTGACGGTGTCGCTGGGGCTGGCCTGGGACTCCTTTGGCCAGGGCAACGGGGTGGAGTCGCTGGCGGACTTCATCAAGGCCATCGGTCACTACCGTGGCGGGCCGGTGAACTCGGCCAGCGAGATCTCCTGCATCATGCTGTCCAACCCGCAGTTCTTCCCCAAGGACCTTTGGGTGCCGCAGCGGGAGGGCTGGGGCGATGCCATTGTCTTTGGGGCCAAGCTGGACCTGGACAGTGCGGAGGGCCTGCGAATCTGGCAGCAGTGCCAAAGCATGGCCGGGATCAGTCGGGGCCTGCGGGCGCAGGAGGCTCCGGTGCCGGTCGCCACTGGTGCTCGCTATGGGGCCCCCATTTTGGTGCTGCCCAGAGCCGGCCAGGGCATCTTTCGCATGGCCGTCACGGACGCCTACGGGCAGGCCTGTGCGGTGACCAACGAGCACTCCCTGCCGGTGCTGGACGCCGCCCACATCAAGCCCCACGGGGAGGACGGCGCCGCGACCGTGTCCAATGGCCTGCTGCTGCGCGCGGACATCCATCGCCTCTTCGATGCCGGCTATGTGACCGTCACCCCGGACTACCGCTTCGAGGTCAGCAAACGCCTCAAGGAAGACTTCAACAACGGCAAGATCTACTACGACCTCCACGGCCGGCCCATCCGCCTACCTGCCCGCACGGACCAGTTGCCCGACCGGGACGCCCTGATCTGGCACAACGAGGTGCGGTTCGTGGGATAGGGGTGGCGCAAGAACTTCCCTTGATGGCTGAAAAAAAATACGGGACCAGACTAGCAATGCCAACAGGTACCCCGAGGCCAGCCGAATACGTTAGCCCGTTGGGCGTCCCCCACCCCTGCTAGTTGGGGAGCACGGCCCAGCGGGCCTCGTCTCGTGAGTGGCTTTTGACCTTCACAGAGTGTGGCTTTGCTCCTCTTGGACCCGTCGCACCAATTGCATTGAGGTTCGCACCCACCGCGTCGAAGTCTGGTGCGGAACCAGTTGGTCCCGCGCCCAGGCTGCACCTTCCCCCTGCGCACGATACCCGTGTTCCGAAGCGGCTCCACCTCGGTTTGCTCCCAGCGCCTGCAGGTCTTAAGCCAGACCTCCAGGCGAGCCCATGGGACCACTCGGTACAGCGAGTGCCCGCTCACCTCGCCCCTCCTGGCCGCCCCTTGAACGCAAAGGCCCCCAACCGAGACTGCCTACAACTAGCGTGTGCCGCCTGCCGGCAGGCTCACACGTACCGTTGATGGCCTCGAAGCCCGCCCGGTCAATCTCCCCGATCTGCGCCCTGTCCAGCGCGCTGCAGGCACACCCTACCCGGGTCCGACTCAGCCACCAAGGCCACCGCATCTACCATGTTTGGGTCACTCATTGGCGATCACTTCGGGCTGCCCTCCCCCAAATGCGACGGCACTTCTGGGTCTCACCATGCCGAAGCACTGTCTCGCCGAAACCCCG
>CAIXZC010000353.1 GCA_903923815.1 uncultured Myxococcales bacterium | reverse complement strand
GGTTGTCCTTGAGGGCGATGAGGTCGAACACCTGGGTGTCCTTCAGCACGACGCGCCAGCCGGCCTTATAGGGGTCGTCGCTGTCCTCAGCGGGGATCTCGGTGCTGATCTCCACGCCGGTGCCCGCGTCGCTGCCCACGCTGTCGCCGCCGGCCGCGATGTCCGAAATGATGGTGTCGTCGCCGCCGCCCACGTCGGAGGTCCCGAAGGTGTCAGCCACATCCCCGGCGGGGCCGAAGGTGTCCAGGATGTCGTGGCTGCCCAGGTCGTTGGCCACGTCCGCGTAGGCGATGGTGTCCATGTAGGGCTTCTTGGACTTGCTGGGGCTGGCGTCGTCGCTCATGGCGGTGTCGCTTTGGGTGTCTTCGCCGCCAGCCTGGGCCTTGGGCACGAAGTGCACCGCCACCTCGACCACGGTCACTTCCAACTTCTCCACGGCCGCCGGGGCGTCCTGCATGGTGACCTTCACGGTGCCGGTCTGGGTGCCAGCGGCGTCCTTGTCCTCGGCGCAACCCACCGCCAGGCCCAGGGACAGGGCGGCGATGCTGGCCAGATTCAGAAGTGCTTTCATGATTTACTCCGTTTCGCGGGGCTTCCGCGGATGTTCAAATACGCGCCTAGTATAGTGCGGTTGCGCGTCGCGGCAAACCTCGGCTTTGACTGCGGACCCGGGCCGACATATCATGGCCCGGCAATTTTCAAGGAGGCGCCCATGATTCCTGTCCTGATCACGCTTGGCATCTTGTTGTTGATCGTCATCTCCACGGCCTCGATCTACAACGGGCTGGTGACCCTGCGCAATCGCTTCAAGAACGCCTTCGCCCAGATTGACGTCCAGCTCAAGCGCCGCTACGACCTGATCCCCAATCTGGTCGAAACGGTGAAGGGCTACATGGCCCACGAGCGCGGCACCCTGGAGGCCGTCATCCAGGCCCGCAACACCGCCCTGGCCGCCAGCAAGGCCGCCGCCAGCAACCCCGCCGATGGGGCCGCCATGCTGTCCCTGGGCGCCGCTGAAGGGGCCCTCTCCGGCGCCATGGGCCGCCTCTTCGCCCTGGCCGAGGCCTACCCCGACCTCAAGGCCAACCAGAACATGCTGAACCTCCAAGAAGAGCTGTCCTCCACGGAGAACCGCATCGCCTTCGCGCGCCAGGCCTTCAACGACACCGTGATGGCCTACAACATCAAGCGCGAGGTCTTCCCCAGCAACCTCATCGCGGGCTTCTTCAACTTCGCCGCCGCCCAGCTCCTCGAGGCCACCCAGTCCGAGGCCGAGCGCAGCGCCCCCAAGGTTGCCTTCTAGTCACCCCGCTTCCCAGGAGTCTGCAGTGAACTTCTACGAGCACCAGGACCGTGCGCGGCGCAGTAGCAACTACCTTGTGCTGCTGTTTGTGGTGGCAGTTGCTGCAGTGGTGGGGGCCGTGGGGGCCCTGACCTTCTTCGTGACCCAGGGCAGCGGCACCTTCAAGCCCGAAGAACCCCTGCAAATGGCCCTGGGCGCCGGCGTCCTGACCTTGGTCGTCATCCTGCTGGGCACCGCCTTTCGCTTCCTGAACATGCGGGGCGGCGGGCGTCAGGTGGCCGAGTCCCTGGGGGGCCGCCTCATCGTGGGCGACAGCACGGACCCGGAGGAGCGCCGCTTCCTGAACATCCTGGAAGAGATGTCCCTGGCCGCCGGCATCCCCAAGCCCCTGGCCTTTGTCCTGGACGACGAGCCGGGCATCAACGCCTTCGCCGCCGGCCGCAGCCCCGAGGAGGCCGTGGTGGCCGTCACCCGGGGGACCCTGGTGCAACTGAACCGCGACGAACTGCAGGGCGTCATTGCCCACGAATACAGCCACATCGTCTTCGGGGACATGCGCCTCAACATGCGCATCATGGGGCTCATCGGCGGCATCATGGCCCTGTCCACCATCGGGCAGATCATGATGCGGGCAGGGTTCGCCCCCCGCCACTCCCGCAGCCGCAAGAACAGCGGCGGTGCCATCCAGATCGCCCTGCTGGGGCTGGCCCTGCTGATCATCGGGTACATCGGGGTCCTGGCCGGGCGCCTCATCCAGGCAGCCATCTCCCGCCAGCGCGAGTACCTTGCGGACGCCTCCGCCGTGCAGTTCACCAGAAACCCCCAGGGCATCGCCGGGGCTCTGCGCAAGATCGCCAAGAAGACCCAGAACACCAGCCTGCAAAGCCCCGCCGCCGCGGAGGCCCGGCACATGTTCTTCAGCATGTCCTCGGTCTTCGCCGTGCTGGCCACCCACCCGCCCCTGGCCGAGCGCATCCGCCGCGTCGAGGGCACCCCCGGGCTGCCCGACGACGTTGGGGGCCCCAAGCTGTCGGTGACCGGCAACATGGAGGGCGAGGACGGGCAGACCCACTTCACCGGCGGGCAGATCATGAACGCCCTCGGTGGCCTGGGCGCGGTGGCCGCAAAGCCCCAGTTTGCCCAGGACGAGGCCCTGGCCGACGGCCAGTCCCCCAAGCGCATCCCGGCGGTCCAGAAGAACCTGGTGGACCGGGCGCTCAAGAATCCTCTTGGGGCCATGGCAGTGGTCGTCGCCACGCTGCTGGACAAGGACGAGGCCAAGCGCGACCAACAGCTTGCCCAGTTGAAGGGCAAGGCCAACCCGGTGCTCCTGCGGGAGGCCTCCATAGTGGCCTTCCAGGTGCTGGCCCTGCCCCGCAACGAGCGTCTCGCCCTGCTGGACCGGGCCCTGCCCGAGATCCGCTGCCTCTCCGAAGAGCAGCGCGTGGGCCTCACCGAGGTGCTGTGGTCCCTGGCCAACGCCGACGGCGAGGTGGACGTGTTCGAGTTCTGCGTCAACCGCATCGCCCGCCGGCGCCTTGGCGTGGACCAGACGGCCCTCAACCAGACCTCCAAGCGCCTCACCAAGGTGGCCTTCCAGACCTACTCTCTGGCGGTGCTGGCGGCCCTGTCCCAGCACGGCCACCAGGACCCGCTGCGGGCCCGCCAGGCCTGCCAGACCGCCGCCGCCCGACTGTACGGCAAGCGCGCCGTCCCCGACTACTCGCCGAACATTGAACTTGGCACCCTGGACCAGGCCCTGGACGCCCTGGCCACTGCCCCCATGCCGGCCCGCCGTCTGCTGCTGGAGGCCTGCACCAACTGCGTCCTGAACGACGGCGTGGTCACCCCCGAGGAGGCTGAACTGCTGCGCGCCGTGGCCACCGCCCTGGACCTGCCCGCCCCACCCTTCACCAACAACGTAACCGAAGCCCGAGCCCTCAATGCCTAGCGAACAGCCTTTTCGTGCCTTCTGGGCCCACAGCCTTCAGGCTGCGGTGGGACAGCTTTCAAGCTGTCCAGGGTGGTTCCTGCTTGCGCTCTTCCTGGCAGTTCCTTCAGGCGCTCTTCAGGCTTCCGACCGCGTCACCCTCATCCCCGTCGGCGCGCCCTTCTACACCCCCGACACCAGCTTTGGCCTGGGCGCCTACGTAGTCACCGTGGTGGAGCCCAAGAAATGCTGCCCCCACCGCGTCCCGGACGAGTACAGCGGCTACGCGGCCGTGACCATGCGCAGGCAGTTCATCGGCGGCTTCACTCCCACGGTGTACTTCAACGACGGCCTCCTCAAGCTCAAGGGCAAGCTGGAGGGCGGCCGCTACCCCACCTACTTCTGGGGCGCCGGCCAGGACACCCGCGGTGCCCCCCGGGAGCTCTACACCCCCCTGGAACTGCTGGCCGAGACCGAGCTGCTTTTCGAACTGGCCAAGGGCCTCTACCTGGGCCCCGCCCTCCACGCCCGCTTCGTGCGCATGCAGCACAGCAAACCCGGTGGCGCCCTTCAAACCAGCGGCCTCCCCGGCGCCGATGGCACCATCGAGGTCGGCGCGGGCGCGCAGGTCTCCTACGACAGCCGGGACAGCATCTTCTATCCCCTCCGGGGCAGCTACCTGGAGGGCACCTTCCACCTGAACGAGCCGCGCCTGGGCAGCGAGCACCGCTTCCAGCGCCTCAAGCTGGATCTGGCCCACTTCTTCGGCCTCGGGGGCCAGCACGTCCTGGCCGTTCAGGCCCTGGCCTTCGTCTGCGGCGGGGACATCACGCTGCAAAGCATGGGTTTCATTGGCGGCAACAGGATGATGCGCGGCATGTACCAGTACCGCTTCGTGGACCGCAACAGCGTGGCGGCCCAGGTGGAGTACCGCTTCCCCATCTACTGGCGTTTTGGTGGCGTGCTCTTTGGGGGCGCGGGGGAAGTTGCCCACGACCTGAACGACTACCGCCTGCAGAAGATCCAGTACGCCGGCGGCGGCGGCCTGCGCTTCCTGCTGGACCCGGCCAAGAAGGTGAACCTCCGAATTGACTGCGGCGCCGACCAGGAGGGCACCCCCAACTTCTACATCCTGGTCAAAGAAGCCTTCTAAGCCTGGCCCAAAACCTCGCCGCGAACGTTGTGAGCGGAGCCTGCCCGCCT
>CAIXZC010000352.1 GCA_903923815.1 uncultured Myxococcales bacterium | reverse complement strand
CTCGGCGTCCGTGCAGATGACGCCGTCCCCGACGCTTAGCAGCATTACGCGGTAGCGTTCTTCTTCCCGGCGGCGGGCGGCCTCCAGGGCGGAGCGCTCCCGGAAGTAGTTCTTGTCCTTTCGCAGCCACATGACCAGCAGCAGGCCCACCAACCCCAGCAGCATGAAGACGATGAAGCCCGAGATGAGGGCGGAGCGGACACGCCACCCCGCGAAGGCCTCGGTCTTGTCCATCTTGGAGACCATGAACCACGTCGACCCGGGCACGGGCTTGAGCACCGACAGCACGGGCACGCCCCGGTAGTCCACGCCCTCCACCACGCCGGTCTGACCCCTGGCGGCCATGGCGGCAGGCAGGTCGGGCGTGTTCAGGGGGAAGTGCAGCTTCAGAGCAGTGTCCTTTCGGTGGCGAAGGTCGTTCAGGAACAACACCTGGTCCCCTTCCCGGCGCACCAGCAGGGTCTCGGCGCTGGGGCTGTTGGTGGGCCAGCTTTGCACCAGGGGATACAGGAAGTCGTCGGCCAGGATCAGCAGCAGCAGGGACCCTGGAGAGGGCTTGCCCTTGAGGGCCAGCAGGGGCACCACCAAAGACAGGTGGGGCGGGCAGTCGTCAGCGCGGTGCAGCGAGGTCAGGCGGGCCTTCCCGTCGGCCATTGCCTGGGCGACGGTCTTCTGGGCCTCGGGGTGGATGCCTTTGTACAGCCCCTTGTAGGACCACACCTGCTTGCCGTCCGGCCGCAGGACAGCCAGGTCGGCATAGCCACGCTTGGCGATCAGCACGTCCAGCCAGCCGCCAATACCCTCGGGAAAGGGTTTGGATGGGTCCTCCAGCCAGGCTCCAACGGTCTGGGACAGGTAGGGGTTCTGGGCCATGAGGTCCCCGTCCACCAGCTTGTTGTCCCGCCAGCGGACCAACTGATCGACCTTCAGGTCTGCGATGGAGTCCAGGTTCTCCAGGACCTCACTGCGCTCTTGGCGTTGCTCGATATCGTAGTACCAGTAGCCTCCGGCCAGGACTACAACGCCACACAGGCCCAGCGTCACCTTCATCCACAGGGGCAGGTTCTTCATGTCAGTCCCTTCTGCGAAAACGCCTAGGTCGGGCAACGGGAGGGAAAACAGAACGCAGCGATGTTAGCGGGTTTGCGCGGTCCAAGCCATTGGATCTTTGCGGGGCCGCCCATGGAGGGCGCGGCTCTGGTTCAATGGGTGGCCTGGGGCTGCGCTGGACGGGCAAAGACTAGCGGCCTGAGTTGGCCGGGCGGGGGGCGTTCTGGGGCGGGCGCTTGCCACGGTTCTGGTCGTGACCCTGACTGCGCCGGGGGGCGTTGTCGCTGCGGCTGTGGTTGTCCGCCCGACCGGGGCCGCCGGGCCTGCCCTGGTGACCATAGGGAGAGTTGCCTGGCCGCCCGCTGGGCTTGTTCGCCACGGAGGGCGAGGTGCGCTTGTGGGGGGTCAGGTTGGTGGGGGCCGGGGGGGCGATGGGGGACACGTAGGGGTAGTCCTCCATGCGGGGCACGTGCTTGCCGATGAGGCGTTCGATGTCCGCCAGCAGGGGGCGCTCGTCCTCGGCGCAGAAGGCGATGGCGATGCCCGCCTCGCCGGCGCGGCCCGTACGGCCGATGCGATGCACGAAGATATCGGGCTCGTTGGGCAGGTCCATGATGACCACGTGGGTGATGTCATCAATGTCAATGCCCCGGGCCGCGATGTCCGTGGCCACCATGACGCGGGTGCCGCCCTTGCGGAACTCGTCCATGGCGTGGGTGCGGGCGTTCTGGGACTTGTTGCCGTGGATGGCCAGGGCCTTGATGCCCACGCGCTGAAGCTGCCGGACCACCTTGTCGGCGCCGTGCTTGGTGCGGGTGAAGGCCAGCACCCGGCGCATGTCGGGGTCCTTCAGGAAGTGCAGCAGCAGGTCAATCTTCTGGGCGCGCTCCACGAAGCAAAGCTGCTGGGTGATGAGCTCCACCGTGGTGGCCGGGGGGTCCGCGGCGACGAACTCGGGGGCCTTGAGGATGGAGCCGGCCAGGGTCTTGATCTCGTCCGCGAAGGTGGCCGAGAACATCAGGTTCTGGCGGGCCGGGGGCAGCATGGCGACGACCTTGCGGATGTCGTTGATGAAGCCCATGTCCAGCATGCGGTCGGCCTCGTCCAGGACGAAGATTTCAATGGAAGCCAGGGACAGCAGACGCTGGCCGCAGAGGTCCAGCAGGCGGCCGGGGGTGGCCACCAGGATGTCGCAGCCGCCCCGGATGGCAATCTCCTGGGCGTGCTGGCTGACGCCGCCGAAGATGACCGTGGTGCGCAGGCGCGTACGGCCGCCATAGCGGGCAAAGTTGTCGGCCACCTGGGCCGCCAGTTCCCGGGTGGGGGTCAGCACCAGCACGCGGGGGTTGCGGCGCCCAGTGGGCACGGGGACGCGGAGCAGGGTATCCAGAATGGGCAGCGCAAAGGCAGCGGTCTTGCCGGTGCCAGTCTTGGCACAGCCCATGAGGTCTTTACCGGTGAGCACCAGGGGGATGGCCTGTTCCTGAATGGGGGTCGGGGTCTCGTAGCCTTCGGCACGCACTGCATCCAGCAGGGCAGCATGAAGCTTCAGATCTTGAAAATGCATTTCTATCCTTGAGGTAAGTTTCTGACGCGCAAAACACACGCGCAGGCGGGAACTCTTCCAATCGCGGGGCGCACCCTACACGACAAGTGGCGGAAGTTCAACGAAAAAGTGCCACTGGGGTCGGTTCCACCAGCGATCAACTCGCGCAGGACGGGGGATCGGCGGTGTGCAAGCGTGCCCGGCGCCGGCGGTAGCCACGACACCCCTCATCCGGCGCTGCGCGCCACCTTCCCCCGGGGGGG
>CAIXZC010000351.1 GCA_903923815.1 uncultured Myxococcales bacterium | reverse complement strand
GCCCCTGCCCATTGGGCCGCCGGCGGGTTTGGCTTTCTGTTCGCCAGCCTCCCCGGGACGCTCCTTGCCCGCGTGCCGGACCGGGTACTGACGTTCCTGGCGGTGGTCTGCCTGCTGTTGACCCTGGGCAGCCTGCGGCTGGCGGCCCAGACGCTGGCCGCTCCCCCTGGCCCCTCGGAGTTCACCCTGGGTTCCCCCGCAGCCCCCTCCCCACACCTTCCTGGCGGCGCCCTTTGGAAGGCGGGCTCCTTCAGCACTCAGGACGGCTGCAGCCCGCTGAAGGAGGGACGCAGCACCGACGAGGCCCTGCGCCGGGGCGAACTGCTGTGCTTCACCGACCCCTTCTTCAACGTGCTGTTTTTTGGGCCCGCCGCCGCAGCGGAGGGTACCAGCGTTTGGAAGGAAGCGGGCCTGCGCACCCTGGGTGCCAAGCCCCAGGCCTTCGCCGAGATGGCGCTACACTTCCGGACTCGGACTGACGGGACGGTGGTGGGGCTGTCGGTGTTCCGCCCCCAGGAGGCTGCCTACCTGCCCATGTTCCTGGCTTTGGTGCAGTTCAAAGGTGAGTATCGCTATCTGGAGATCCAGGCCCCCTGAGGGTGCCCTCACTGGCAGGTTCGCAGCACCGCCACGTCGTCCAGGTAGATGCCGCTGTGCTGGGCGTTGTTGATGCCATCCACTGAGTCGTAATTGAACGTCAGCACACACTTGATGCCGATCTCACCCGCGTTCAGGGGCTTGATCAGATAGACAAATTTGCTTGGGTCCGTGCCCGTGTCGCTCTTGTCCCAAAGCTGCCGGGTCTGGCTGCCGCAGGTGATGGACACCTGGAACAGGGCGCTGGTTTCCAGGGGCTCCAGGTCCACCAACGCGGCGATGGACACCTTGGCGCCCGTGAGGGGCGTGAAGGGGGGACTGACGACCTGGGCCTGCAGGCGCTGCCCGTCCACCAGATTGCCACCCTTGGGGTTGCCCATGTGCAGGCTGTACTTGGGAGAGAAGGCCTTTTCGTCCGACACAAACCAGTCGCTGTAGGTGCCACCCAGGCTGGTGGTGAAGCCCTGAATCGTGCCGTCCTCAAAGGCCCAGAAGTTGGTGTGGACCACCCCGGCGGGGTTCAGCGTGCCCGTGCAGACGTTCTTGAAGCACTTGTCGTCCACGGTGCAGGCGTCCCCGTCGTTGCACGGCTCGCCGGCGCAGTCGGCGCAGCCGCACTTCTCGCTGGGCTCGCAGATGTCATCGCCACAGCGGCCACCCAGGGTGCGGACCAACCGGAAGCCCAGGTCGAAGCCGTAGCCACCGGGGGGGGCGCTCTTTCGGGAG
The DNA here is from genome assembly GCA_903923815.1 of uncultured Myxococcales bacterium. GTDB lineage: Bacteria > Myxococcota_A > UBA9042 > CAIXZC01 > CAIXZC01 > CAIXZC01. Next base: position 14,919 of record CAIXZC010000351.1, on the reverse strand, counting down.
GCGCTGCGGCAGTCCTGGGACTGGCTGCGCCAGGATCCGCCACGGGTCACACGCTCCGCGCCCGTTCCCGGGCCAGCGGGATCGTTGATCGACGCACCCCCGGTGGGGTAGGCCGCATAGACGTCCCAGACCCACTCCCAGACGTTTCCGGACATGTCAAACAGCAGCCAGGCATTCCGGGCCTTCTTCTGGTTGTCCTGGGTGCCGCAGGTTGTGGCCAGGGGGAACTGACCGGAGCAGTTCACGGCCCCCGGGTAGGTGGCCGAGGAATTGCCGCCGTACCAGCCGATCTTGCCCAGGTTGACGTCCAGGGGCTGGGTCCCGATGTTCTGGATGGAGCCGCTGTAGAAGGCCTCGCTGGTGCCGGCCCGGGCCGCGTACTCCCACTCGGCCTCGGTGGGCAGGCGGTAGCCAGGGCAGTCCTGGACGGAGGGATACTCGGCCTTCAGGCTGCACTGGTTGCCCGTCCCGGAGTTCGTGCAGTCGAAGCACAGGGCCAGATCATTCTTGGTGGACAGGCGATTGGCATAGGCCAGGGCATCGTGCCAGGTCAGGTTCTCCACCGGGCAACCGATGCCGCAGTCCGGCAGGTAACTGGGGTTGCTGCCCATCAGGTTTTTGTACTCACCCTGGGTGACCTCGTGGGTCATGATCTCGAAGTCGTGGGTCAGCTTCACTTGATGCTGGGCCTCGTCGGAGTCGCGGCCGGCCTCCGTTTCCGAACTGCCCATGTCGAACTGGCCGGCAAGCAACAGCACCCAATCCGTGCCCGTCACCGCCACGCAGGTGCCCAGGGTGGTGCACAGCGTGTTGCCGTCGCAGGTGCCACAGGTACCACCGCAGCCGTCGTTGCCGCAGTCCCGGCCATCGCAGGGCTCGCCGCAGTCGGTGGCGCAGGTGCAGGGGCTTTCGTTCTCCAGCGGGTTGCACAGGCCATCGCCGCAGCGAGGCTCGCACAGGCCACCGGTGGCGCAGTACTCCTCGGGGGCACAGCTACCGCACACGCCGCCGCAGCCGTTGCTGCCGCACTCTTTGCTCTTGCAGGGGTCCCCGCAGTCCGCGGGGCAGGTGCACTTGGTCTCGCCCACGGCGGACTCGCAGTTGGCGTTGCCGCAGCGGGAGACGCACTTGTAGGTGGTGCTGCTGCAGTACTTGTCAGCGGTGCAGGTTCCACACACGCCGCCGCAGCCGTTGTTGCCGCATTCCTTGTTCAGGCAGGGGTCGCCACAATCCGCGGCGCAGGTGCACTTGGACTCGCCGTCCAAAGACTTGCAGGAGCCATCGCCGCACTTGGGCTTGCACAGGCCAACCAGCCCGTCGCAGTACTCCTTGGCGTTGGTGCAGGTGCCGCAGGTCTTGTTGCAACCGAAGGGGTCCAGGCCGCAGTTGCGGGCGTCGCAGGGGGCACCGCAGTCCGCCGAGCAGTTGCATGGGGACTCGCCGCGCTCCGCCTCGCAAGCGCCGTTGCCACAGGAGACACAGGTGCCGGACTGGCAGACATCCTTGCCGCCCACGCCGCAGGTGTTCCCACTAAGCAGCTCGACCTGGTCGCAGACGGCCGTCAGGGTATTGCAGGTCACCAGCTTGCACTCGTCGGTCTGGTCGCAGGTCACCACATCCCCGGGATTGCAGAAGCCCATCTGGCAGGATTCCTTGGTGCACAGGTTGCCATCGGTGTTGCACAGGCTGGCATCGTCGGCAATCATTTGGACGCAGCGGCGCACACCGAACTCATCCTGCATGCAGCGGTTGACCTTGCAGATGCCCGGGTCCCCCACGCAGTCCCCGTGGACGTCGCACTCGTGGGGCAGCGTGTCCTGGGCAGTGTCAGGCAGGGTATCGGGCAACGTGTCGGGCAGCGTGTCCGCTGCGGTATCGGGCAGCGTGTCCGAGGCGGTGTCGGGCAGCGTGTCCCCAGCGGTGTCGGGCAGCGTGTCGGGGGCAGCGGTGTCCACCTTGGCGTCCCCCGGGGCGGTGTCCTTGGTGCCGTCGGGGTCTTCCACCTCGGCGGCGTCCTTGGGGCCCGTCAAGTCCTTCCCGTCCAGCCCGTCGGCGCCAGGGGTCTGGTCAATCGCAAGATCCGTCCCGGCGGCCGAGTCAACGGGGTCGGCAATGCCGATCTCGGGGGCGAAGGCGCAGGCCGACAGCAGCAAAGCCAACGCAGAAGCTGCCAGCAAAGACGAGTACCGTTGAATGCGCATGTTACAGCCCTCCCCCGAAAACATTTGGTTCAGCGGCCGCCATGTTGCCTAAATGTAGGGGAGGTAGCAAGTTTCGCGCCCGATTTAGCGGGCCTGGGCACGGTTCAATCTTTGGGGGTGCCCACGCAGACCCCGTTCTGGCAGTTGTCGCTCTCGGTGTTGCCGTTGCCGTCGTTGCAGGGGGTGCCGTTGCCCTTGTTGTCCTCCACGCAGGCCCCGTTCGCGGCGTTGCAGCGGGCGTTGGTCTTGCATTGGTTGCTGGGGCTGCACTGCTTGGGGCTGGCCACGCAGGCGCCGCTCTGACAGTTGTCGTTGACGGTGCACAGGTTGCCGTCGTTGCAGCCCGTACCGTTGCCATAGTTCTGTACAGCGCAGTTCCCCGTATAGGGGTCGCAAAGCCCCTTCTGACACCGGGCATCCGACACGGGGCAGTTCTTGGCGGTGGCCAGACAGGTGCCCCCCTGGCAGTAGTCCCCCACAGTGCACAGGTCGAAGTCGCTGCAGGGGGTCCCCGTGGTGACGTTGGAGATGACGCACTTGTTCTGGCCCTCGTCGCACTCACCCACCCGGCACACCTCACCCGTGCCGCAGTCCCTGGCGGTCCCGCTCTTGCAGGCGCCGGCGGCATCGCACTTGTCGTCCACGGTGCAGAAAAAGCCATCCTCGCACAGGCTGTTTGCCTCCAACGGAGCCTCAGCGCACTCGCCGGTGACACCGTCGCAGAACGCATTCATGCAGGGCCCCGAGGCATAGCACTCCAGCGCAATTCCCTGGCACTCGCCCTGCTTGCACAGGTCCATCTGGGTGCACTTGTCGCCGTCATTGCAAGGCAGTGCGTCGCCCTTGGGCAGGAAGACGCATTCGCCGGTGTCGGCGTCGCAGGAGGATTCGCGGCACTGGGGGGCCGCCGGACACTCTTTGGGCGACCCCAGGCATTGCCCGGCGCTGCACTGGTCATCCACGGTGCACAGGCTGCTGTCGTCGCAGGGCTGGCCATCCCCCAGGTAGGTCTCCACGCAGGTGCCCGTCTTCGCGTTGCAAGTTGCCGGGCTGCAGGGGTTGGTGGTCTTGCAAACCTTGAGGTCCCCCACACAGACCCCATCCAGGCAGTAGTCGTCCGTGGTGCAGGCGTCCTTGTCGTCGCACTCCGTGCCGCCGGGCTTGTAGGACTTCTTGCAGACCCCCGCCTCCGGGTCGCAGCGCAGCGTGTTGCAGCGGCGCTCTTCGGCGGAGAGGGTGTTCTCGTTGCAGTACACAGGGGTCTTGCGCTCCACACAGGTGCCGAACTCGCAGAACCAGCCGCCATCACACAGGTTGCCGTCCTTTTCCAGGTACAGGCAGTCGTGGTGATCCTGGCACTGGGCCGTGGTGTCCGGCCCCACCGTGTCCAGGCCCCCCTGGTCCTCTCCCGGGGTGTCCTCCCCAGGCAACTCCTTCTGGCTCAGGTCAGCAAGGTCGGCGGCGGCGTCCAGGTCCTTGGGCTGCAGGGTATCGGCGGGCAGCGTGTCGGTGCCACCGGCGACGTCCCCCGAGGCGCCCCCCGAGGAACCACAGGCCCCCGCCAGGACCGCGGCCAGAATCAACAGGAAAATGCGCATGAAGTCACCCAATCCTTTTATTGGACCTGCACGGCCCAGGAGTCTGCGTTCAGGGTGGCGTGGCCGTCCCAGGCGCCGGGGATGTCCACCAGCCGCAGCCCCGCCCGAACGTAGGCGGCCCCCGCGGGCGCCGTGGCGCTGTGCTGCAGGGTCTGCCAGGCCGCGTTGTCGGCCGAGTAGGCGCCGCCGAAGACCATGCTGCCCACGGCTGTCTTGTTGGAGGCATAGAACTGCAGGAACACCCGGCCCCAACCGCCGGCGTCATTGTCCAGCACCTTCACGGAGAAGGTCACCTGCTTGCCCACAGCCGCAGGGGTATAGAAGGACTGCCACAGTTCCTGGTTCTCGGTGGAGGTCCACACCAGCTTGCAGGAGGCCGTCCCAACGTCCTTGTTGACCAGGTCCATCTGGGCCGTCACGGCGCCGCCGACCAACTGGAAGTCCAGGGGATCCCAGCCCGCGTCGTGCGCCTCCTCAAAGCCCCAGTTGCTGTTGTCGTCGGCCTCGGGGGAGGCCCCCTTGAGGGTGTACAGGAAGGGCGCCTGCCCACCGCCGGTGTCGGTCACAGGCCCGTCGAAGACGTAGTCCACCCCGGGCACGCCGGCCAGGTACTCGACCTCCACCCCAAGCTGAAGCTGGCTGCCGTTGCGCAGGTACTGCCAGGGGATGGCGCCCAGGTACTCGTCCACGCCGGTCAGGTCGGCGCTGTAATCCATCACGGTGGCGCGGGTGACCGGGTCCCCCACGCGGCGGTAGGTCAGGGTGACCTGCAGCTTGGGGTCCGCCCCCGAAGCCTCGGTGACGCCCGCCATGCCCACCTGCACCACGGAGATCAGGTCGTAGGCCTTGTCAATCAGGACGCCGTTGGGGGGCTGGAACTGGTCCACCGAGTCCACCTCGCAGGCGTCCGGCAGGCCGTCCTCATCCGCATCCACCGAGTCGTCGCCGTCGGGGCAGAGGTCGTCCCGGTTGAAGGTGCCGTCGGAGTCGTCGTCACCGCAGAGGGGCTCGCTGCTGCAGTCGCTGTCCAGGCAGTCCGGCGCGTCGTCGCCGTCGTTGTCCAGGTCGTCCAGGCACTCCATCTCACCACAGCCGTCCAGGCCCTGGCAGTCGGCATCGGCGCAATCCGCCTTGCTGTCGTCGTCGTCGTCGGTGGCATTGGCGCACTCCACCTCGCTGCAGGGGTCATTGGGCCCCGCGGGGGTGCCCAGGTCGCCGTCCCCGAAGGCGCTGCGAGAGGGACACCAGTTGGCGGCCAAGTCGTTGTCAGCAGCGGTCAGGGCCACGGCCAGATCCAACACCATTGAGGCGCCGTCCACCAGGGGCCAGCCACCGACGCCGGGGGTCCATTGGACGCTGTCCACCACGATGTCCCAACGATGCAGCGTCAGGGTCTCGCCATTGTTGGCGAAGGGCACGTCGCCGTAGACCAGGTCGGGGATGATGCCGCCGCTTACGAAGCCATCACCCTCGGCCCCGAAGACCTCCACGTCGCCCGCCAGGAACTTGGTGGGCAGGTTGATCCGGTAGCTGTCTCCACTGCCGTTGCTGATGGTCAGGCCTTCCAACTCCAGGTCCCGGTTGCTGAGGTTCACCACCTCGAACCACTCGCCCACGGAGTCATCCACGGCCTTCGGGTTGAAGTGAATCTCCGAGATCAGCAGGTCCCCCGGGCCCGGGCGCGCCGCCTTCTGGGACACGGTGTAGGCCAGGGGTACCGCCACCGCCGGGCTGCCGGCGTCCTTGATGGCGCCATTGTTGTAGGTGTAGACCAGCTTGCCCACGCCGGGGGTGTAGGAGACCACGTAGGTCACCTCCAGCTTCTCGCCACCGTTGTAGGCCGTCTGCGGGATGGTGGCCTCGTAGCGGTCGGCGTCGCCCACGTCCGCCTTGAAGGTCATGGGCAGGGACGTCCAGGGGTCCGACGCCAGGGTGCGGTATTTGGCCACGAAGGTCAGCCCTTCGCCCTGGCCGGAGAGGTTGGTCACGCCGGGCAGTTCAGCCTCCACAGAGACGCGCAGAGACACATCCTCGTCAAGTCTGGAGCCGGACAGAGGCAGGGCGTTCCCGGCAAAGACTATTTCGCAGGCGTCGGGCAGCAGGTCCCCGTCCAGGTCCACGCCGTCCGCGCCAAGGGGGCACTGATCCTCCACGTTGGGCACACCGTCCTCGTCGCTGTCCAGGCAGTCCAGCACGGGGATGCAGGCGTCCTCAAAGCAGTCCCGCTTGCCATCACAGTCGCCGTCCTTGCCGTCGCCGCAGATCTCCAGGCACTCGGCCTTCCCGGTGCAATCCTCGTCGCAGCAATCGATGAAGCCGTCGGCGTCGTCGTCCTTGCCATCGGCGCAGTTCTTCTCCACCACATGGAGCTTGAGGTCCAGGCTCAGGGAATAGGGCCCCGCCTGGGTCGCCCCCGCGCCGTCCACCAGCAGGTGATAGGTGCCGGGCGCCAGCACCAGCTTGGCCAGGGTCAGCTTGCCCGCCACCGCCACGCCGCAGTACAGCGGAGCCTGGGTGCAATCGGCGGGCAGCACCGCCACGCCCAGCTCGCGGGAATCATCCGCCAGCAACTCCAGGGCCAGCACCGCCTCTTCCGTCAGCTCCAGCCCATACACCGCATCGGCGGCCTGCGCGGACCCGGCGATGCAGGCAACGCTGTGCTCCGCCCCCATGCCGCCCGTGTCCCCGAAGAACTCGAACTTGGCGGGCAACACCACCGGATCCATGGCCTGGGTCTGAAGGGGCGAGGGGCAGGTCTCTCCCAGGCACTCCCCAAGGTCCGCGGCACAGCCCAGGTCCAGGCAGTCCTCGATTCCATTGCAGTCGTTGTCCAGGCCGTCCGCGCACAGCGTCTCCACGGCACAGAAGGCGTCCGCCCCGCAGCCGTCGTCGCAGCAGTCCACGGCCGCGTCACAGTCGTTGTCCTTGAGGTCCTGGCAGTCCTCCTGGCAGACCTCCTGGGTCTGGCAGTCTGGGTCGCAGCAATCCGTGAACCCGTCCCAGTCGCCATCCTTCAGATCGGCGCAATCCGTCTCCTTGGTGGGGACGGGGTCCAACCAGGCCTCCAGGCGATAGCCGCCGCTTTCCCCGACGAAGGCGCCGTCGGCGTAGATCCACCAGACCCCCGCCTCCAGCAGGACCTGCTTGGTCACGGCCGCCCCGCTCATGGCCTTGGCGCAGGCCACCAGGACCCCGGTGCTGCCACAAACGCCCCCACCCAGGCCCACGGAGGGCCAGGCGTCCGCGCCCAGGTAATCCATGGACACGGTCACCAGCATGCGCTTGGCCAGATCCAGCTTCCAGACGCCGTCCGCGCTGCCCGTGCTGGCCGCAGCGCAGCCCAGGCTGAAGTTATCTGCAAAGCCCGTGGTGTTGCCGTATTCCACCAGGTGCAGGGCCTTGTTGTCTGCCCCCAAGGCCCCCCCCGCCAGCACCACAGCGCCAGCGCAGGTGTCGCCGTGCCCACAGAAGGCAGCCTCGGCACATTCGGTGTCCGCGCAGTCGGCCTTCTGATCGCAGTCGTTGTCCAGGCCGTCGCCGCAGACGGTCTCCGTCGCACACAGGGCATCCTGGGCGCAGTCCTCGTCGCAGCAGTCCGTCAACAGATCCAGGTCTTCATCCACACCATCGCCGCAGGCGGACTCCACCGTGGGGATGGAGATGAGCGACAGATGCATGGTGTAGCCGCCCGTGGCCTGACTGTAGGGCGCCACCAGCAGCACATAGCTGCCGGCAGCCAGCCCGAACCCATGGAGGGATTCCAGGGCCCCTGCCTTGCCGGCATCCACCACCTTCACGGGGGTACCGTCGGCGCGCAGCAGTTCGAAGCGCAGGTCCAGCGCGGGGGCCGGTGCCAGGTCAAGGTCAAGCTGCTGGTAGGCCGTGGTCACGAACGCGAAGTAGTCCTTGTCCCCCTGTGGGAACAGGCTGGGGCTCTCCGCCAGCACCGTCTGGTCCGTCAGATCACCCAGGTCCACCGCCGTGGCGAAGGTGTCGTTCTTCTCGAAGGAGTCCTTGCAGAACAGGTTGCTGGCGCAGTCCAGGTCGTCGCAGTCCGCGCCCCCGTCCAGGTCGTCATCCAGCCCGTCCAGGCAAAGGGTCTCCGTGGCCGGAGGCGCCACGAAGTTCAGGTCCAGCTTGTAGGGGCCCGCGTCTCCGCCGCCACCCACCGCCACATAGTTGCCGTCCACCACCAGGTACCAGTCTCCGGCGGGCAGATGGAAGCGGCCGCTGAGGGCATTGTTCTTGCCCGCGAAGCAGGTGGCCTGACCCGCCAGATTGCCGCAGGAGCCGTCCAGCAGATAGACCGCCGGGTACAGCACGAAGCCGCTCTTGGTGAAGGTGAAGGCGAAGTCCACCAACACCGGGTCCTGGACCTTCAGGTGGTAGACCACGTCCGGCGAACCGTTGGACCCGCTGGCGCAGGAGGCGCTGAAGTCGTCCTCCATGCCCACGCTGCTGTCCCCAACCAGCGCCACGGAGGTCCCGAAGTCGGCCACCCCGAGGGCGTGTTTCACGGGCGTCGCAGGATTGGAGCAGCGGTCCCCGGGCATGCCCAGGCAAGCCACCGTCCCGGCGCAGTCGGTGTCCTGGCAGTCCGTGGTCCCGTCCACGTCCTCATCCACCAGGTCGGTGCAGTCGGTCTCCCCCGCGGGGGGTTTGGTGAACTCCACCGACAGGCTGTAGATCTCCTGGTCCCCGGCCCAGGCTCCGTCCACCACCAGGTACCAGACCCCGGCGGGCAGCGCGGTGTACAGCAGCGCCGGCCCCGAACTGGCCGAAGCGCAGCCGAACTGGGCCCCCATGCCGCAGGCCTCGCCCAACACATAGACGGCGGGGTAGGCGCTCTGGGCAAAGTCCAGGCGAGCCTTCACCTTCATGGGCGCGGACAGCTCGAAGCGGTACACGGCGTCGGGGGACTGGCCAGTGGCCAGGGCGCAGTTGCCGGCCAGATCGTTGTCCATGCCCACGGTGCTGTAATGGGGGTCCGCCTGATTGGCGTTGAACTCAATTTTCAGGCCCGCGTCGGCCTCGCCAATGGGGGCCACGTGCAGGTAGAAAGCCCCCTCGCAGTCCTCGCCCGTGCGGCACACGTCAAGGTACATGCAGGCCTCGTCGGCGCAATCCGTGAGGCCGTTGCCGTCATCGTCAATGCCGTCCAGGCAACGGGTCTCCAGGGCATCCGGGGCGAAGGCCGTGAGGCCCAGCCGATAGGGGCTGCTGCCACCCTCGCCGCCGTCCTCCAGGGCCAGGAAATAGTCACCGGGCACCAGGACCACGCGGTAGGGTTCGCCAGCCACGGTCATTGGCGCGCAGGCAAGCTCCGTGCTGCAATCAGCGGCCACCAGGGACAGGCTCAGGGCGTCCGAGCCCTCCAGCAACCGGACCTCCAGGCCCGTGGGAACAGTGAGGGTCACCTTGTGCAGCATATCGGGGGCTCCGGGGGTCCCGCAGGCCCCCGTCCGAAGATCCGTGGCCATCGCCATCTGGCCGGTGAAGACCAGGGTCTGGCCCAGCTCGCCGGCGGCGGGGTCCAGCGGCAGCACATGAGGGTTGCCGCAGTCCCCAGCGGTCTCCAGGCAGGTCCAGGTGAGGGCACAGTCCGGGTCGGCACAGTCCGCGGCCTCATCCCGGTCCTCGTCGCCCAGCAGCAGGCAGTCTTCCACGCAGATGAAGGCACCGGGCACGCACTGGCCCTCGGTGCAGGTGTCCCCCTCGGTGCAGGCGTCGGCGTCATCGCAGGCGCCCTCTCTGCTGGGGTTCTCGCAGCCGGCCACGCCGCAAAGGTCGTCGGTGCACTGGTTGTCGTCCAGGCAAAGGGAGTCGTCGGGCAGGTTCACCACAACGTCGCCCTCATCGTCACAGCTATCCAGGGTGCAGGCAATGCCGTCGTCCAGCACGGGCGGGGAGCCGGCATCACATTCGCCGCTGGTGGGGTTGCACACCGCGACCCCGTTGCAGAACAGCCCGTCCTCGCAGACCAGGGGCTGGCCCGTGCACACGCCGGTCACGCAAAGGTCGCCCTCGGTGCACAGGTTGCCGTCGTCACATTCCACCTCGTTCAGGGGATTGTTCAGGCAGCCCTGTAGCAGGTCACACACATCCTCGGTGCAGGAGTTGTCGTCGGTGCAGGCGCCGTTGTCCGGGGCGTGGGAGACGGTGTCCGTGCCCTCATCGCACTCGTCCACGGTGCAGGCGATGCCGTCGTCCAGCACCAGGGGCACCTTCACGATGCAGTTGCCCGTCTTGGACTCGCAGGACTCCAGGCCCGTGCAGTACAGGCCGTCGTTGCATTCCTTGGGCAGACCCTGACAGACGCCCTCCACGCAGGCATCCGCCTCCGTGCACAGGCTGCCATCGTCGCAGACGCCCTCCGTCAGGTCCGTCCAGACGCACAGCCCCCCCACACACTCTTCCTTCGAGCAGGGGTTGCCATCATCACAGTCCTCGGCCTTCAGGCAGGTCTGCACCTCGCCTTCGACCACATCCTGAGCCGTATCCTGGCCTCCCCCGCCGCCCCCACCCGAACAGGCAGAGGCAAGAACCAACAGGGCGCCGAGAAAAAGATGACTGGCAGACTTCATCAGCATACCTCTCTGGAAGCACTGATAATTTCGTTGGCCTGACGCAGGCGCCGGTAGGACTCCACCAACATGGTGTAGGCGATGCGGGCGTTGCCCAGGACGATCTTCTTGAAGGATTCGCGGTCGATGGTCAGGAAGGTGGACTTCTCGCTGGCCACCACGGTGGCGCTGCGCTTGCCGTCGCCGCCCAGCAGGGCCATGTCGCCGAAGTAGCGGCCGGGGCCCAGCAGGTCGATGGTCTGGGCACCCTCGGTCAGGTAGTTCTTCACCACCTGGACCTCGCCCTCCACCAGGCAGAACAGGCGGTCGGCGCTGTCGCCCTCGCGGATGATGAGGTCCCCCGGGGCCATGGACAGCACCTTGATGCCCGGGCGAAGCAGCTCCAGTTCCTCGTCATTGAGAGGCGCGAACAACGGAATGGCCCGAAGGGCCGCGATGTTGAACCGTTCACTGACCATGGCTGGCTCCTGTCTTGTGGGTTTCGTTTGGTTGCACAGGCCGCAGAGTATAACAGTCCGGGGGGGGAGGGCAAGGGCCCAGCGGGGTGGCGGCTCAGGCGCCCAGGATGTCAAGCAACGCGCGGGCGTTGGATAGGTCCACCAGCAGGTGCTCGGGACCCAGGGAACCAAGCTCTTCGGGGCCATTCCAGCCCGTGCACACGGACAGGACGTGGAGCCCCGCCCCGTGGGCCGCCTTGATGTCCAGCGGGCTGTCCCCGATGACCAGCACGGACTGCCCCGGCAGGTCGTGAAGCCCCGCGTGCTCCCGCCCACGCTGGGCCGCCAGGGCCGTCAGCAGGGCGCGATCCTCGTGGTCCGATCCGAAGCCCCCAAAGGCGAAGTACTGGTCAATCCCGGCGGCCTTCAGCTTCAGCGCCGCCCCCTGCCGCAGGTTGCCCGTGGCCAGGCCCAGGTGCACCCCGGCGTCCCGCAGCGGCCCCAGCGTGTCGGGGATGCCCGGCAGCAGCTTGACCTTGTGCCCCGGGCGGCTCAGTTCCTCCTCCAGGTAGCGCAGGTAGGTGCCCAGGCAGGTGTCCAACTCCTCCGGCGTGTAGTGCCGCTGGAAGTTGCGCTGGAACGCGTCACGGATGATGCCCAGGTCGGTGCGACCCGCGAAGCTGTAGCCCTCGAAGGCATCCTTCAGGCCAAAAAGCTCCAGCACCATGCGGTTCAGGGCGCGGATGCCCGTGCCGGACGTGTCCAGCAACGTGCCGTCTATGTCAAACAGGACGATTGGGTAACGCAAGGGAGGTGCCTTTGTGATTAGTAGCCGTAGACCTTCATGATGGCGACGGAGGCGGCCACGCGGGCGCCCTCGTTGGTGTCCATGAGCAGATCCTTGAGCTTGTCTTCGTCGGCGGTGCCGGGCTGGATGAAGCCCGCGGCGTTGCGCATGGCGGTGTTGCGAACCTCGGCGTCGGGGTCCTTGAAGAAGGACTCCAGCACGGGCAGCATGTCCACGCCCTTCAGCTCGCACAGGCGGCTGAGGGTGTAGTTCTTGATGTCGGCGTGCTTGGTGGCGAACAGCTCGCGCTCGAGGATTTCCATCTCCTTGGCCTGCTCCATGAAGCGCAGGGCGCGGACGGCCTCCAGGCGGGCCCGGGGGTTCATGCTGTCCAGGGCGGCCACCACCAGGGGCAGGGCCTCACCCTTCAGTTCCTCGGCCAGCTTGCCCACGTAGTCTTCGGGCAACCAGCCCAGGGAGCGCTGCAGCACGGGGCCGGCCTCGGCGGGGCTGATGCGCACCAGGGTGGTGAGGGCCAGGGCGCGCTCGTCCTTGGTGTAGGTGTTGTTCAGGACGTTCTCCAGGGTCACCAGGGCGTCCCGATGGGGCACCTTGGACAGGGCCACCACGGCCTCGTGCTTGACCGTCGGATCCGTGATCAGGAAGGACACGACGCGAATGATGGAGTGGTCAGCGATGTTGCCCAGGGCCTTGACCATCTCGCGGCGCACCTCGGGGTCCGTCTCGTCGAAGAGGGCCGCCTCGATGATGGGCACGGACTCGACCTGGCGCAGCTCGCCCAGGCCGATGACGGCGCCCAGCTTCACCTCCCGGTTGCCGTCGGTCAGCAGCTCGTGCAGCTTGGGCAGGGCGCGGTTGCCCTGGACGCGGGGCAGGAAGTGGACGGCCACGGCGCGCACCTGGGTGTCGGTGCTGTTGAGCTGGCGGTACACGCGGTCGTAGATCTCTTCCACGTTGGCCTTGGTCAGCAGGTCGTAGGAGGCGCGGAGGACCTCGGGGGCGGGGTCGCCGTAGAGGAAGACCTTGGCCTTGTCAGCCACGGCCTTGTCCGTGCCCAGGTTCCGCAGGGCCCGCAGGCACCTAAGCTGGCGCTGCACGTCCTTGGTCTCGCACCAGGGCAGGATGCGCTTGATGACGGAGCGGTCCCCACGGATGGCGGCCAGCTCGGAGGAGGCGTCCACCACTTCGTTGTCCTTGCTCTTCAGGAGGCGCGCCAGGAAGGGCGCGGGGGTGCTGGCTTCCTGGTTGCGGTAGAACTCCAGCAGGATGAACAACTGATCCTTGGAGAAGCCATCCACCACGGCGTCCAGCAGGGCCACCCGGTTGGGCTTCACCATGGCTTCCAGGTTCTTCAGGGCGTAGTCCTGCAGGGCCGGCAGCCCCTTGGCAGCGCTGAAGAACAGGACCGCCAGCTCTTCGTCGTTGGCCAGCAGGTGGTTCACCACCGCAACGGTGTTGTCGGGGGTCTTGGCCACCACCTCCAGCAGCAGCTCCACGGCCTCCTGCCTGGGCAGCAGGCTCAGGATGGGCAGGGGCGTCAGGTCCCCTTCGTACAGCGCGGAGTCCGCGATGGCCCGGGCCAGGGCCGTGCGATACACAGGGTTCCCCAGCCGCACCAGCGTCTCGATGGCGCTGCGCCGGACAATCCACTGGGGATCCTTGAGGGCATCCTCCACGTAGTCCTTCATGGTCTCGGGCTTGACGATGGCGATGTTGGCCACGGCCAGGGACCGGGTGCGCATCTCGGGGCTGCGGGTGCCCTTCTCCAGGACGACGTAGACCTCGTTCAGCAGGTCCGGGCTCATCTGGGCCCGACGCAGCGCTGCGGCCTTGTCTTCCTTGGTGGGCTTCTTCTCGGCCGCCTTCTTCACGGGGGCCTTCTTGTTGGCGGCCAGGGCAGCATCAGGGCTGCCAAACAATGCAACGGCGAGGACGGGAACCAATGCTTTTTTCCAGAACACCTTGAGGGCTCCTTTTTCAACCGGGTTTCCATTCGTTGACACCGGCCGATTCAACACTTTACGATGCGCCCTGTCAACGCTTTTGGCGGGGAGGCGACCAGCCCATGTCAGGACCCTCAAGGCTATTCCTGGTGCGCCACGGCCGAACCGACCTGAACGACGGGCTGCGGCTGCTGGGACGCACCGACGCGCCCCTCTCCGAGGAGGGTCACCAACAGGCCCGGGACTGCGCCCAGCGCCTGCAGGACTGCGCCCCCCACGCCAAGGTCATCCACTGCAGTCCTCTGCTGCGGGCCAGCCAGACAGCCCACATCCTGGGTCAGGCGCTTCAGGTCCCGGCGCGCCCTACCCCGTCGCTGCTGGAGCTGGACTTCGGGCAGTTGGAGGGCTCCCAGCTTGCCCAATGGCCCGAGCTGCAGCGCACCTGGAAGGAGGACCCCGGGGCCTTCGCGCCCCCCGGTGGCGAGACCGTCGCGGCCCTGGGGGACCGGGTCCAGGCCTTCCTCGAGGCCCTGCCCCCGAACGAGGACCAGGTGCTGGTGGCCCACCTCTTCGTGCTGCTTTTTGGCGCCTGCCGCCTGCTAGGCCTGCCCCCCCAGGAATTTCGCCGCTTCTTCCTGGCCCCGGGGGACTTCCTGGTGCTGCAGCGGGACGCCAAGGGCCGCTACACGGTCCAGCCCCAGGACCCCATGGATGTGCTGCTGCCCCAGCTTCAGGTGCTGGCCCGGAACTGGCATGGCCCCCTCATCGGGGATGCCGTGAAGGCCCACGGCCAGGACCCCTACCTCGTATTGGTGGGCACCCTCCTGAGCCTGCGCACCAAGGACGAGACCACCGCCGTCGCCCTTCCCCGCCTCTGGGCCCGGGCCTCCAACCCCGCCGCCATGGTGGCCCTGGGTGCCGATGCCATCGCCCAGCTCATCTACCCCGTGGGCTTCTACCACACCAAGGCAGCCACCCTGGTGCGGGTGTCCCAGCTCCTGCTGGACCAGCACGCCGGCCAGGTCCCCGCCACCATGGAGGCCCTCCTGGCCCTCCCCGGCGTGGGCCGCAAGACCGCCAATCTGGTCCTCTCGGAGGGCTTCGGCATCCCCGCCATCTGCGTGGACACCCACGTCCACCGCATCTCCAACCGCCTGGGCTACGTCACCACCAAGACCCCCGAGGAGACCGAGCAGGCCCTCCGCCTCAAGCTCCCCCCCCGCCACTGGCACTCCATCAACGAGCTGCTGGTCCTCTTCGGCCAGAACCTCTGCAAGCCCACCTCGCCCCTCTGCTCCCAATGCCCCGTCACCCGCAGCTGCCCCAAACTCTCTGTCGCAAGAAAACG
>CAIXZC010000350.1 GCA_903923815.1 uncultured Myxococcales bacterium | reverse complement strand
CCCGACCGCAAGGGCTCACTCTAGCGTGGCGGTGGGCAAGCGACGCCAAGGTCTGTAGGGCCAGGGCGTGGGGTGGCGCTTCGGAGGCAGCCTCTTCAAGCGGCTTACCTCTAAAAAGGGGGGCGTGTGCCGCTTGAAGGGGCTAGGCGGAGAGGGGGGAACAATCCCCCCGGCCGCCGGCTCTCTGAGGCGTCACCCCCGCCCGGCCCCTGGGAAAAGCGTGGGCCAGGTCGAGATGTGACCAAGAGCAAGCGTCCAGGGAGGGGGCTGGGTTGGTGGTTGTGTTGGTGTTGGTGCTGGTGCTGGTTGAGGCCTACTTCCGTTCCACCAGCTCCAGGCCCGCTTCCCCGACCTTGAAGTCGTAGAGGCCGCTGACGGACATCTTGCCGTCGGACTCCTGCTTGGTGCGCAGCACCACGGGGTTCAGCTGCTGCATCATGGTGACCAGGGCCTGCTCGCCCACGGGGTCGGAGGTCAGCTCGTCGGCCAGGCGCAGCAGGGCCAGGGGGTCGGCCCCATCCATCAGGCGGCAGGCGGCCACGAAGGGCACCTGGGCCAGGGTCAGGACGGGCAGCACGGCGGCCAGGTTGGCCAGAGTGGTCTGGGGCATGAAGACCCAGTCCGCACCCATGGTCTCGATGACGGCGGCCAGCTCGTCGCTGTCGGCCACGGCCTCCTGCATGGACAGGTCCACCCGCTCGCGGGCGTCCCGGGAGCGCAGGGGGGCGGCGGCACCCAGCACCAGCACCCGGGGCTTGCCGGAGATGTGGTACATGGCGGCGGCGACCAGGGGTTCCAGGGCGTCGGGATCACTGGCCAGCAGCAGCATGGGGCGCCCCAGGGTGAGGCTGCGGACAAACTCGCGGGCCTGCTCGGCGTTCACGATGCCCTGCTTGACCAGCTCGGTGACGGGGTTGCGGGACTTGGCCATGCGCCGGAAGCGCAGGTGAATGCCCGCGGTGGCCAGGGGGGGCACCACCACGTCCAGGGCCAGGCGCCGCTCCGGGTAGACCCGGCTGCCGCTGCTGCCGCCACTGTCCAAACCGCTGAAGTCGGCCAGCATGTCCATGAGGTCTTCAATGTCGGGGAAGCGCAGGCCCGAGTCCTCAAGCTGCCCGTCGCTGCCGGGGATCATGACCACGCCACTGTTCAGCACCAGGGCGGAGGTGATGTCCGGAGAGTCCAACAGGGCCCCCAGCACATCCACTGCGCCCGTGCTTTCGCTGGCGGGCTCGGCGTGGACATGGGGGGCGGCGCCCATGGATTCAATGGGTTCGTCAAAGGAAAGCGCCGTGTGGGCCGGGGGCGCAGGGGGCGCGGGGGGAACGGGGGGCGGCGTGGGCAGCTTGGGGGCCGGCATTTCTTCCTCCAGGGGGATCTCAAACAGTTCCTCGTCGCCGGCGCCCAGGTCCAGGTCGGCCTTGGACATGCGCAGGGTGGATTCGGGCTCACGCGGGGGCACGGGCGGAGGCATGGGGATGGGCTCCACCTTGGGCATCTCGGGGGCCGTGCCGCGGGCCTGCAGGAGGGGGTCCTCGACGGACACCTCGCGCATGATGACGGTGGTCTTCTTGCCCTGCTCCAGATCCGCCGCGCCAAGGGGGTCCGCCGGCAGCGGAGGCAGCTTGCCCTCCACGGCAGAGGTCTTGGCTTCGACCTTGATCTTCAGGATGTAGTCCCCCAGCACCACCCGGTCGTCGTCCTTCACCAGGGAGGCCTCGGTGATGCGCTTGCCGTTGATGAAGGTGCCGTTGGTGGAGCCGGCATCCGCGATGAACACGCCGTCCTTGGTGACGCGGATCACCGAGTGGCGTTTGGAGATGTTCTTTTTGCGCAGGCAGATGTCGTTTTCCTGGAGGCGCCCGATCACCACCTCGTTCTTGTCGAAGGTGAAGGGATGCTCGTCCTTGCCTCGCTCGCGGACTGAAATCACCAGCATTTCTTGGCCTCCACAAAAAAATTCCGAACGGTGGCATGATTTACCAATCCCCGGACACTGTCAAGCGCCCCGAACCTAGATAATCCTTGTCCAGAGGGCCCTTGGGGTGCTATCTGTTGCGCGGTTTTGGCGGGCAAGGAGTGGCCATGATCATTCTGAAGAACAAACAGGAACTGGAGGCCATGCGGGAGGCCGGTCGGCTGGTGGCCCGGACCCTGGATCTGGTGTGCGCCATGGTCCAGCCCGGCATCACCACCCAGGACCTGGACCGGGCCGCCGAGGACTTCATCCGGAAGGCCGGCGGCATCCCCACCTGCAAGGGCTACTGCGGCTACCCCGCCACCCTGTGCACCTCGGTCAACGAGGAGGTGGTCCACGGCATCCCTGGGCCCCGCATCCTGCGGGAGGGCGACATCGTGGGCATCGACTGCGTGGCCACCCTGGACGGCCTCATCGGGGACGCCACCCGGACCATGCCCGTGGGGAAGATCTCGGCGGGGATGCAGCGGCTGCTGGACAACACGAAGGCGGCCCTGAACCGGGCCATCGACCTGGCCCGACCCGGCGAGAAGCTGGGCACCCTGTCCAACTCCATCGAGGCCTTCGTGACCCCCCTGGGCTACACCGTGGTGAGGGACTACTGCGGCCACGGGGTGGGCAAGCAGATGCATGAAGACCCCCAGGTCCCCAACCACGGGATCCCGGGGCGGGGGCCGACCCTGAGGGCCGGCCTGACCATCGCCATCGAACCCATGATCAACATGGGCGTGGCGGAGACCAAGGTGCTTGGCAACGGCTGGACAGTGGTGACGGTGGACGGGATGCCGTCGGCCCACTTTGAGCATACCGTGGCGGTCACGGACGACGGCCCGGTGATTCTGACCCTACCCTAGACCCAGAGGCGGCCATGAAGTGGAAGAACAACGGTAATGGAATGTTCCTGGTGAAGCTTGAGCAGGGCGACGAGGTCATGGCCTCCCTGGAGTCCTTCGTGGCGGCCCAGGGCAACGGCGCGGCCCTCATCCATGGCATTGGTGCCATCAAGGATGTGGAGATCGGTTACTTCGAGCTGCACACCAAGGTCTACCACAAGCGGGTCATCACTGAGGACCTGGAGCTGCTGTCCTTCCTGGGCAACGCGGTGATCGTGGAGGGCAAGCCCGTGGTCCACGCCCACGTGGTGGTGTCGGACCAGACCTTTGCGGCCCAGGGCGGCCACCTGTTCCGCGCCACCATCGCCGTCACCGGCGAGTTCTTCGTCCAGTTCACGGGCATCGGGGTCACCCGGGCCACGGAGGACTTTTGCGGCCTGCGCCTGCTGAACCTTGCGGATAATGCTTGATCTCAGGGGCGAATGCCTCTATTGTCCGCGCGACATTTAACGACACACACTCCAGGCACTTCTTCGTGCCCGTAAGGGTTTACTCTGGAGTGGAGGCGAAACGGAGGAATCTATGCCTATCAATGTCACGATGAAAGACATGCTCGAAGCCGGGGTACACTTCGGCCACCAGACCCACCGGTGGAACCCCAAGATGAAGCCGTTCATTTACGGCGCCAAGAATGGCATCTACATCATCAACCTGCAGAAGACCTTCCCGCTGTTCGTGCAGGCCCTGAACTTCGTGCGCCAGACGGTCGCCAATGGCAACCAGGTGCTGTTCGTGGGCACCAAGCGTCAGGCCCAGGAAGTCATCGAAGAGCAGGCCGGCCGTTGCCAGATGCCCTTCGTCACGTACCGCTGGCTGGGCGGCATGCTGACCAACTTCGCCACCATCCGCAAGTCCATCGAGCGCATCGACGAGATCAACAGCAAGCTGGCTGAGGGCACCGTCGAGAAGCTGATGAAGAAGGAAGTCCTGCAGCTCGAGAAGCACCGGGACAAGCTGCTGCAGAACCTGGGCGGCATCCAGAACCTGAAGGGCAAGCCCGGCGCCATCTTCGTCGTGGACCCCACGGCCGAGCGCATCGCCGTGACCGAGGCCCGCAAGCTGAAGATCCCCGTGGTGGCCATCATCGACACCAACGGCGACCCCGACACCGTGGACTTCCCCATCCCCTCCAATGACGACGCCATCCGGGCCATCCGCCTGTTCAGCGCCGCCATTGCCGACGCCATCATGGAAGGCAAGGAAGCCAACAAGCAGTCCATCCTCGCCACCACCGACAAGAACACCGCTGCCGAGGCCGGCACGGAGAGCCAGGTGGAAGTCATCGTGAAGAAGCGCCGCGCCGAAGAGGCCGTCGCCAAGATCGAAGACGAGAGCGACGAAGACGCCGACAAGTAAGCCAAGGAGAGCACCATGGGCAACATCACTCCGAAAGAGATCAAGGAACTGCGCGAGATCACCGGTGCCGGCATGATGGAATGCAAGGCCGCCCTCATCGAAGCTGAAGGGGACATGGGCAAGGCCCAGGAGATCCTCAGCAAGAAGAGCGCCGCTGTGGCCGCCCACAAGGCCACCCGCACCACCGTGAACGGCATGATCTTCAGCTACATCCACAGCCGCGAAGATGGCGGCGTGGGCACCCTGGGCGTCATGGTCGAGGTCAACATCGAGACGGACTTTGCGGCTCGCAACCCCGTCTTCAAGGACTTCGTCAAGAAGATCGCCATGCACATCGCGGCCGCCGCGCCCGTCTACATGAACGAGACGGACATCCCCGTCGAGGCCATCGAGAAGCAGAAGGAGCTCTTCGCCGCTCAGCTTGCTGAGTCCGGCAAGGCCCCCGAGTTCATCGAGAAGATCGCCATTGGCAAGATGGAGAAGTGGAAGGAAGAAGTCTGCCTCATGAAGCAGACCTACGCCCTGGCCGTGAACAAGGAAGACGCCGTGCCCATCGCTGAGATGGTCCAGGCCACCGTCGGCAAGATTCGTGAGAACATCGTGATCCGTCGCTTCGCCCGCTTCGAGCTGGGAGCCTGATAGGCCCCTTCCCTGTTCCGGGTTTCGATAGCAAAGGAGCAGGTTCCATGAGTTCAATCCCCCCAAGAGACTACCAACGTCTGCTGGTCAAGGTATCCGGTGGCTATCTGGCCACGGACCAGCGCACCATTGACCGGGCTCGCCTGGACTTCGTGGTCGAACAGCTTCGACCGCTGCACGAGGAGGGCCTGGAGATCTCCATGGTGGTGGGTGGCGGCAATGTGCTGCGGGGCGCCAAGGAGAAGTCCCTGGGCATGAACCGCTCCTACCTGGACTCCATGGGCATGCTGGCCACGGTCATCAACGGCATGGCCCTGGCGGAGGCCTTCCGGGGGGCGGGCATCGCGTCCGCGCCCTACAGCGCCATCCAGATGCGGCACGACAACGTGCGCAACTGGAACCTTGAAGAGGTGCGCACCTTCACCGCCGGCGGCGGCATCCCCATCTTCGTGGGGGGGACGGGGCTGCCCTTCTTCTCCACCGACACGGGGGGCGTGGTGCGGGCGCTGCAGATGGACGCCGACATCATGATCAAGGCGTCCCGGGTGGACGGAGTCTTCAACAAGGACCCCGAACTTCATGCTGACGCCGAACTGATTCCAGTGCTAAAGTACGCCGATGCGCTGGCCCTGAACCTCCAGCCCCTGGACCAGGCTGCCTTTGCCCTGGCCCGGGAGAACAACCTGCCCATTGCGGTGCTGAACCTGGGCACCCCCAATGTGCTGGAGCGCTGGTACCGGGGAGAGGACCTGGGCACTTTGGTTTGCAACTGAGAACGACCTGCAAGGAGGTTTTCCCATGGCAAAGTATCTGGACGACGCAAAGACTGGCTTCGACAAGGCCATTGACTCCCTCAAGCGCGAGTTCACCCGGGTGCGCACCGGGCGGGCCAACCTGTCCATCCTGGACGGCCTGAATGTGGACTACTACGGCAGCCCCTCCCCCGTGACCCAGGTGGCCTCATGCAACGTGGCGGACCCCCGCCTGATCACCATCAAGCCCTGGGACAAGGGCATGCTGGGCGCCATCGAGAAGGCCATCCTGACCAGCAGCATCGGCATCACGCCGGCCAACGACGGCACCCTCATCCGGCTGCCCATCCCGCCCCTCACCGGCGAGCGCCGCAAGGACCTGGTCAAGGGCCTGGGCAAGACCGCCGAGGCCGCCAAGGTGGCCATCCGGGGCGTGCGCCGGGACGTCAAGGAGTTCATTGAATCCGACGAGCTGCCCGAAGACGAGATGCACGTCCTGACCAAGAAGCTGCAGGACCTGACCGACGAGTACATCGCCAAGGTGGACAAGCTGGCCGACGAAAAAGAAAAAGAGATCATGGATAGCTGAGCCCCTGGCGCCCCCTTCTCCTTGCCGCCCAGAAACCTCTTCCCCCCAACTCACGCCTGTGGCAACGTTGCGCTAAATCATGCATTTGGATAGGCCGCCGTGGGCAGACCAGGAACGATGCGGGGAACTTGTCTGGGCCGGCTGGGCTACCCCAGAGGGAAGCTCTGGCATCGCTGCGTGCAGCACCTGCTGGAGGGCTATGCCCTTCATGAGGCCATTTTCGGGGCGGACGGCAGGATGGTGGACTACCGCTTCCTGGAGTACAACCCGGCGGCCCAACGCATCGCCGGCATCGCCCGCGCTGACATCGTGGGAAAGCGGGCCCTGGAGTTGTACCCCCACATCGTCGAGCGGGGGCTGATGGCCCGCTACGCGGAGGTCATGGCCACGGGCCAGTCCGCCATAATTGAAGATTTCTATTACGCCGGAGACAGCCTGGACAAGGCCTTCGACATCTCCTGCTTCAAGGTCGACCACAGGCACTTTGTGTGCATCTTTCGCGACGTGACCACGCTAGCCCGCGACCAGATAATCCTGCGCGAGAGCAACGAACGCCTGAGGCGCATCTCCAAGGCCGGCAACATCGGCCTGTGGGAGTGGAACCTGGCCACCAACGAGGTCTTCTACTCGGCCGAATGGAAAAGCCAGATAGGCTACGACGACCACGAGATCACGAACCACTTCTCCGAATGGTCCTCCAGGGTCCACCCCGACGACCTGGAGGGGGCCCAGAAGAGGGTCCAGGACTTCCTGAAGCAGCCCTGGGAACAGTTCGAAAACGAGTTCCGCTTCCGGCACAAGGACGGCTCCTATCGGTGGATTCTTGCAACAGCGTCCCTCCGCCAGGACCGGGACGGCAGGCCCCTGGCCATGCTGGGGGCTCACATTGACATCACAGCCCGCAAGCGGGCAGAGGAGGCCCTCCGGGAAAGCGAAGAACGTTTCCGGGTGCTGACGGCCTCGTCCCCCACCGGGATCTACCTGACGGATGCCACAGGCCGGTGCGTCTACGCCAACCAGAAGTGGTTGGATATGGCGGGCCTGACGTTGGCTGAGGCAATGGGGCACGGGTGGGCACAGGGGCTACATCCGGAGGACCGGGCACAGGTCTTCGCCAACTGGAACAGGACCGCCCAGGCCGCCGGCACATGGGGGTTCTCCTACCGCTTCGTGGACCGGGCCGGCACGGTGACCTGGGTCTATGGCACCGCTGCCCCCATCGTGAACGCCCAGGGGGAGATCACCGGCTATGTGGGCGTGAACGCGGACATCACCGCCCTGAAGCGCGCCGAGGCAGACCACCTTCGGCTTGAAGGACAGTTGCTGCACGCCATGAAGATGGAGGCCGTGGGGCAATTGGCTGGGGGGGTGGCCCACGATTTCAACAACCTGCTCACGGGGATCGCGGGCAACGTGGCCCTGGCCCTGATGGACCTCAAGCCAGACGATCCCCTGGTGGCCACCCTCTCGGACGTAACCAGGGCCACGGACAGTGCCGCGGACCTCGTCAGGCACCTGCTGGCGTTTTCGCGAAAACAGCTCATAGAACCCCGGGTGCTGAACCTCAACGACATCATCGGCTCGCTGCACCGGATGCTGTCCCGCCTCCTGGGAGCAAGCATCGAGTTCACCACGAACCTTGCCACACCCCTGGGCTCGGTGCTGGTGGATCCGGGCCAGTTCGAACAGATCCTGGTGAACCTGTCGGTGAACGCCCGGGACGCCATGATGGGCGGGGGCCGGTTGACCATGACGACGGCCAACGTGGACCTGGATGAAAGCTTCGCCGCCGGGCAGCCTGGCGCCAAGGCCGGCCGCTATGTGTTGCTGGCGGTGGCGGACACGGGCCACGGCATGACCGAGGACGTGAAGCGCCACCTCTTCGAGCCCTTCTTCACGACCAAGCCCAAGGGCCGGGGCACGGGGCTGGGGCTGGCCATCATCTATGGCGCGGTGAAGCAGGCCGAGGGCTTCCTGGAGGTGCAGTCGGAGCCGGGACAGGGCAGCACGTTCAGGATCTATCTGCCCCGGGTGGAGGCGGACTCCCAGCGCGTCGAGTCGGACCAACGGGCGCCGGACATGCCCGGAGGGACGGAGACCGTCCTGCTGGTGGAGGACGAGCAGATTGTCCGAGATTTGGCGGCGCGTATCCTGAAGCGCCTGGGCTACAAGGTCCTTCAGGCCCCGGAGGGCAGCCGGGCCATCCTCCTGGCCGAAGAGTACAAGGACCGCATTGATCTGCTGATGACGGACGTGGTCATGCCCGGGATGAATGGGCGCCAACTGGCGACCAGGTTGCTTGGTCTGCATCCCGAGATGAAGGTGCTGTACTCCTCTGGCTACAGCGAGGACGCCCTGGGGGGCCAGGGCATCGTCGAAGAGGGGCTGCACTTCCTGGGCAAGCCCTACCACCCGCAGGCTTTGGCAAAGAAGCTGCGAGAGATCCTGGACGGCCCCGCCCCCTCCCGCCGCTAGTCGTGCACGCAGCGGATGTTGGCGGCGTGGGACCCATCGTCCGAGTACACGGTGCTGTAGAGGAAATCCACCGCCCAAGCGTCCCCGCCCGCCCCGTCCGCAGAGGAAGACCAGAACCAGTCACAGGCGCCGTTCAACTCCGCGGGCCTGAAGCAGCCGCTGTCGGGGAGGTCATCCTCGGTGCAGCCCGCACAGGTGGCGTCGGCGCAGGCCGTCAGCAGGCAGTCGTCGTCGTCCACGTTGCAGGTGCCCGCGGTGATGGTGGCGGGGCAGCCTCGCAGCAGGGTGCGTAGTTCGCCCACCGTGGGCAGCCGCCAGTCGCTGTGACCGTCCCCCTCTACGTCCTCGCAGTACTGCTTGGCCGTGACCCAGTACATGTGATCCTCGGCCGGGGGATCTTGCCAGACCAGACCGGTGGCGGGGTCGGCCCAGACGCTGGTGATGTTCAGGTTGACGGTGTCTTCGTAGGGGCCCGCGTCAGGGAATACGTCTCCGACGCCGGTGTCGTCCCCGGGGACGACATCCTTGGAGGCGTCGCTGCCCCCGCCACATCCCACCGCCAGCCACGCAAGCAACGCCAGACCAAGTAGTTTTGCCATGACAAGACCCTCCAATTCGAGACTGACCAGACCAGTTTCCGCTGAGGTCCGCAAGGGCTTCGAGGTGGCCTACTCCTCGGGCAGGGCCTCAATGCCCTCGGCGCTGATGGGGACCTCGATGCGGTTGTCGGCGCTGCCGTTTTCAATGACCAGGGTGGCCTTGCAGGGGCCCAGTTCGTCGGGCTCGTGGGCCAGGCCCACCACCAGGAAGGTGCCCGATTCCAGGTCCCCCAGGTAGCCCTCGTGGCTGCTGATGGCCAGGTCGCTGCAGCCGCCGTCCTCCAGGTAGATGTCGTAGATGGGCACGCTGCCCTGGCCGCAGTTGTCCAGGGTCACCATGGCGCTGCCCACCTGCCCCAGGGGCACCGCGGCCAGGGCCATGGGGTTGGGCCACACGTTCAGGCACAGCTCCTCGGCGCCCCGGCCCCGCAGGTCCACGAACAGGTTGCCGCCGGCCACATTGGGGTCGTTGGTGGACACCTTCAAACGCCCCGTGAACACGCCCACGCTGGGGGGCAAAAAGGCCACCACGAAGGTCTGGTCCGCCCCGGAGGCAATCTCCAGCGGCGTGGCAAAGTTCTTGGCCGCCAGCACCTGGCCTTCCCAAACCACGCCGAAGACCCCCTCGGGGGCGTCCAGCACCTGCAGGCTGTTCACCTTCAAGGTCCCCAGCCCCAGGTTCTGCACCAGCAGGGCCCGCTCCTCCTGGTTGCCCGGCAGGCTCATGCCGAAGTCCAACGCCTTGGGGGCCAGGTCCACCACGGGCAGCTGGCCACAACCCTCCAGGTTCCACACATTCTGACAACCCGCCGAGGGGTCACAGCTATCGTCCGTGCAGGCGTTGGCGTCATCGCACTTGGCCGCCGCCGTCTTGTGCAGGCAGCCCGTCACGGGCTCGCAGGAGTCATTGGTGCAGGCCACGCCGTCGTCGCAGGTCTGGGGCTGGGACCAGCCAAGCCCGTCCCCCTGGCACACCACCGTCGCGGGCCCCTCCACGCAGGCCACGGTCCCGGCGGTGCACTCCTGGGAGTCATCCACGCAAAGCCCATCCAGACACTTGCGCCCCTCGCCGCAGTGGAAGGCCACGGTGCACTCCACGCACTTGCCCGAAAAGGGGTTGCAGTACCCCTCGCCGCAGTCATCGTTGCCCTGGCAGTCAAGCCCCAGCCAGGCCCCGTCGCCGGTCACCGTATCCAAAGCCCCAACGCCATCCTGGCCCCCGCCCCCAACACCCGAGGACGAGCAGGCCGCCAAGGCAAACAGCAAAGCCAGCAGTAGACAACCAATACGCATGGGGGCTCCGGGGGAAGTGAACAAGGCCGATGGTCCTACGGGAAGGGGTGGTGGTCAAGGGGATCGGTGAGGGGTCTGCCGGCTGGTCGTCCCCGTCCATGGCAGCCAGCGCTGCGCAGCAGCGCGCTGCTGCCGGTCCATTGTCCGGGCGCGCCCCATCCCGTCCATGATGTCCATGATGTCCATCAGGCCCGGCGTCCATGATGTCCATCGTCCATCAGGCGCGCCCGCTCCAGCGGTAGCGTGGGTCGTTTGTGCAAGCGGATCACCGCTGCGCAAGCGCCCCCCTACAGCCCCCCAACCTTCTTGAGCACCACTGGCCGCAGGTAGAACCAGAGGCCCAGGGCGAAGAGGGGCAGGGCCAGCAGTTGGCTGGAGGAGAGGGCGTCGGTGAACCAGAGGCCCCGGTAGTCGTCGCGCCAGTACTCGAGGATGAAGCGGGTG
>CAIXZC010000349.1 GCA_903923815.1 uncultured Myxococcales bacterium | reverse complement strand
TCGACGCGCTTGGGGCCCAGCTTCAGGCCGCAGGGGCCGACAGGATCTTGATGGTCTATGGCAAGGGCGCGGTCTTCAAGAACGGCGCGCATCAGGACGTCCTGGGCCAGGCGAAGGAGGCTGGGGTCTCGGTGGTCGAGTACGGCGGCTGCCCCCCGAACCCGGGCCTGGAGTTCGTGGCGGCGGGGGTGGCGCTGGCCATCAAGGAGAACGTGCAACTGGTGCTGGCGGTGGGCGGCGGGTCTGCCATTGATGCGGCCAAGGCCATCGCGCTGTTTGCCAGGAACGCGGACGTGGACGACCTGTGGCAGCACATGGTTTCGAAGAAGGACCTGAAGCACAAAGCGCTGCCCATCGGGGTGGTGCTGACCTCCTTTGGCACCGGCTCGGAGGGCAACGGCAGCTTCGTGATTTCGAACCAGCGGCTGAAAGAGAAGTTGGGCCAGTCGGACCTGTCAACCAGACCTTCGTTTGCAATCTGCGACCCGCGGTACACGGCGACGTTGGGCAAAGGGCAGGTGGCGCTTGGCAGCGTGGACATCATCTCGCACCTGCTGGAACAGTACTTCTGCCTGGAGGGCGAGAACCTCTTCAACGACCTCATCGTGGCGGCCCTGCGGAACGTCGCAACCAACGCCCTGCGCGCCACCAGCAATGACGAAGACCTGGACGCAAGGGCCGAGCTCATGATGGGGTCGACGCTGGCCCTGTCCTACGTGTTCTCGCTTGGCAAGACGCTGGATTGGACCTCCCACAAGATCGAGCACGCGCTGTCCGGGGTCTATGACGTCCCCCACGCCGCGGGCCTTGCCTGCATCTTCCCGGCCTGGCTGCAGCTTGCCTCGGCCCAGCCCGTCATCAAGGAGAAGCTTGAACGGCTGGCGGTGGCGCTGGGCCTGGGCCACGCCGACGAAGCGGGCCTCAGCGAGGCGACGATTGCCTACCTGAAGGGCCTGTTTCGTCAGTTGGGCCTGACGGTGTCCTTGACGGACCTGTTGGGCTTCGCGCCGGACCACGCCGCGGTGGCAGACGTCGCCATGAAGTACGGCGAGTTCGGCCGGATCTTCCCCATCAACAGGCAGCGCTGTCTGGAGATCCTCCAGGCCGCTGATTGAGTTCAGGTTCAGAGGTTCAGAGACGTTCCCGGGCAACCTGAGGCGGCGTCTGTTTCTCCTCAACACTTCTCAGTCGACCTTCCTGGACGGCCAAGCCCTTCCCTTGCAAATAGTGGCCCGGGATCACAAAGCCTTTGACCTGCGGCCGGTTGGCAGTTACCAATCAGGGTTCCTGGCTTCTGCCCATTTCAGATTGTGCGCACTTGAAGGGAGTATCGCCGATGAAGATCAAGGCCCTGCTGCTGCTTGTGTTGCTGACCTTCCTGGGCGCGCCCCTCCAGGCTGGGGCCCAGGAGACGCCACCCGTCGCCACGGAAGGCCAGGACACGCCCGCCGCCGCCCCTGCCCCCACCCCTGTCCCGGAACCCCTGGAAGGGCCGCTGCTGACGGTCAATGTGGTCGATGTGGGCCAGGGAGACGCCATCTTCATCCAGGCCCCGGACGGCAAGAACCTGTTGATTGACGCGGGGCCCAATGACAGCAACCGCCGGCTGCTGACCTGGCTGGAGCAGCACGGAATCAAGAAGCTGGACCGGCTGCTGATCACCCACGGCCACTCCGATCACGTGGGCAATATCAAGAAGCTGCTGCTGGCCGTGCCGGTGGACGTGGTGCTGGGTTCGGGCCACATGCACACCAACCACATGAACCTGGCCATCCTGGAGCTGATGAAAGCCAAGGCCATCCCCATGAAGAAGCTGGTGGCCGGGGACCGGTTCTCCATCGGCGAAGGGGTGGAGGTCCTGGTCCTGGCGCCCAACAAGGACAAGAACCTGGCCCGGGAGCGCAACAACAACAACAACTCGGTGGTCATCAAGGTGACCTTTGGCGAAATGGACTTCCTGTTCACCGGAGACGCCGAACGCAAGGTGGAGAAGCAGATGCTGGCGGAGTACCCCGCGGACCTGGCCTGCGAGGTCATCAAGGTGGCCCACCACGGCTCCGAGTCCTCGTCCTCTCAGGCCTTCGTGGAGGCCGTGTCGCCCCAGGTGGCGATTGTCTCGCTGGCCACCAAGAACGCCTTCGGGCACCCTTCCCTGGACACCCTGGACAGGTACCTGAAACGACAGGTCAAGCTGTACCGCACGGACCAGTGGGGCAGCGTCACCGTGGAGACCGACGGCAAGAACCTGCGAGTCCTCACCGAGCGCGCCATCGCCACCGACACGCCGGCCCCCAAGCCCCCCAAGCGCCGCGGACCCCGCAAGAAGAAGACCACCGAACCCGTTGACCAGCCCTTGCCCAAGGCAAGCTGATCGCCTTGAAGGGATACAGGCCCCCAGACCATGCCAAGCATCTCCCGATCCCTGCTGCTGATTCTGTTTCTGGTGTTGTTTGCTTTGGATGGCACCGCGAAGCCCAAGCCCAGGAAGGCCAAGAAGAAGACCAGGTCACAGGTGACGCTGCCCGTGGACCTGGGCATCGGTCCCACCACCAACTGGTTCACCGGCCCGGTGGGCGATGACCAGGGGGCCCACTACGGCCTCAAGCTGGAACTGGCCGCCATCATCGACAAGGCGACCATCAAGCAGAACCGTAAGAGGATCCCCAAGAAGTACCGCAACATGGCGCTGAAGATGGACGAGATCGTCTACCGGCCCTTCTGGTGGCTGCCGGATTCGCTATTGATATCCCCAAAAGTGCGTAACGCCTATGCCTATGGGGTGACCCTGCGGCCCGTGGGCCTGGGGCTCTCCTTCCTGAACAACAGCGCCTTCAAGCTGACCCTTGGGGCCGGGCTGGTGCTGACCTACGCCTACCTGGGAAATGACCAATGGATGGCCCAGGGCTACCAGCGCAACACCATGCACTTCCTGAGGCCCGGGGCCGATGCCAAGGCCGAGTTGCTGCTCAAGCTGTCGCGGTCGTTTCTGGTCTCGGTGGGTTGGGATTCCCACTTCTACCCGCCCCAGCGCCTGGGTGCAGGCATCACCGACGGCTGGGGGGCCAAACCCCTGGACCACAGCCTCTGGCACAACGGCCAGGGCTTCTTGCTGCTGCACTTCCGGTTCCCCTACTCGACCACACTCCCGTAATGAAGCTGGCCACCTGCAGGCCCCAAGCCTTGGCGGGCTAGAGGTCCTGCTCCAGCGTGGCCGTCGCCGCGGGCAGGCCGTCCACCAGGAAGTGGGCGCGCAGCTTGGCGGGAAGGGTCAGCCCGGCGAGGTCCAGGGTCAGGGTCTCCAGGTTGCGGTCGCCGTCCAAGCTGGCGGTGGTTGAGGCCCCGTAGTCCAGCGAAAGGGGCGCCCCGGTGGCGGCATCCAGCAGCAGCAGCGAGAACACCCGGCCAACCCCCGGCAGGGCCGTCCCCGGGGTCAGGGTCAGCAGGTCGCCCTCCAGCTTGAAGGTCGCCGTGGCGCTGCAATCCGGGGCCGCGCTGACCGCGTGGGCGAACTGCAGGATGGCTCCAAAGGCCAGCATCCGATCACTGGTCGGGTTGCAAAGGCCCAGCTTGCGCAGGAACTGCCCGTAGAACTCCAGGGCGCCGCAGTCCAGGGAGGCCGTCACCACGGCGGGCTCGGGCTGGGCCGCACTTTGGCCCAGGCTGCCCGCAATCCGGAAAGAGTCAAAGCGCATGGACACGGCCATCATCTCCACCGCCGGCCCGCCGCTGGACTCCAGCACCAGCGAGTCCCCAAAGACCCGCGCCCGCACCGGGAACACGCCCCGCGTCGCAGGCACGGGGACCAGCGCCCCCGAGGCCGAAGGCAGCGCCTCCACCACGAAGGCCACATAGTCCCCCGCAGCCCCTTCCACGAAACTCACCAGGAAGGCCAGGTTGTCAAAACCAATCTGGTTGTAGCTGGGCAGCAGCGAGGGCAGCGGTGCCGCCAACCGCGTGAGGGCCAGCACCGTCCCCGGGCCTCCGGGGCCCGCGGGAATCTGGGGCGCGAAGGGTTGGGGGGGGGCCGGGGGGGCCGCCAGTTCAAAGGTCTGGTCGAAGCTGCCCCCCACGGTGCCGCCGCTGAAGACCAGGCCGCTGCGCTGGGGGTCCACCAGATAGTCGCCCTGGACGCGGACTTGAAAGCCGCCGTCCTCGTTGGTGGCAAAGCGCCCCTCGGGCTGCACCACCAGGAAGGCCTGATTGGCGGACACCGTGGCCTCAAAGGCACAGGGCGGGTCCACCGTCACAAGCAAGGACCCGGCGTCCAGCAAGGCCAGCACCGTGTCCCCACCCTGCCGCACCGTGAGGGCCAGGGTGACGGGCTTGACGGGGTCCACCGGGGAGGGTGCAAGGGCCTGGGCATTGCCAAAGGGGCTGACGAACTGCAGGGCCACCAGGTC
>CAIXZC010000348.1 GCA_903923815.1 uncultured Myxococcales bacterium | reverse complement strand
TCTACCTCCCCGACTACGACGCCTGGGAATGCCAGGACGCCGGCGCCCAGTACTGCTACCTGGTCGCCCCCCTCGAAGGCATCAAGGACGCCGAGCTGGTCTCCGTGAAGGTCCTCCTGGAGAACCCCACCGGCAGCCCCATCGGCAACATCTGGGCGCTCCTCGTCCGTTCCTTCAAGAACGGCAACTCCTGGGACAACGAGACCCTGCTGTCGTCAAACGACAACTCCGTGGCCGCCGGTGTAGCCGCCCAGTTGGACCTGACCCTCGCCACCCCGAAGTCCATGGCCGCCGGCGACCTCTTCACCGCCAAGATCCTGGCCAAGACCCAGGGGCTGAGGTTCCGCGGGGTGGCCGTCGTCTTCAGAAGGAAACGGGTGGTCGCGTAGGCCGTCCCGGCCTTGTGAACCCACATGGCAGGCCGTGCGGAGCCACTTTCCTCGGGGTTGTTTTCGGATCTTCAAAACACCCGTGTTGGCGCGTTTGGGCCGCTGCCCTCACGGGCTTCCGGCTGATTCCGTCCCCCTGGCGTTTCTCACACCGACATCCATGCGAAACCTCCTCCAATACGAAGCGCTTGATCCCGAACCCAAGGTCACCCATAACCTGCCCTTGGTCAGGGGTCATACATATGACCGCGACACCTCCCCATGATGGAGAATGACCCATGTCCGGATGCCCTCGTGGCCGCCTCACGCTTTCGCCTGACCGCCATCGGCACAAGGTTACGCCTGGGCTTGCCACCGCACCGCAGCCCGGCCACAATAAACATGGCCAATCTCATGACCGCCATGAGCGTTTTCGTTGGACTTCGCCATTGGGTCGGGGCTCCGACCCGCCGGCTGGTTCACCGCCGCCCCCCGGCATGTCACAACGTCCCATGCATATGTGTGTGGGTACCGATGCGTTAGCAGCGCCATTCCCCGCGAAGTACCCCTCAGCAAGCCAGCTGCCTCAACGCGGCCCAGCGCCCAAGGCGCGGTGGGGGATTCCGGCGCCCCAAGCGCACAGCCTCGGTGTCCCGGTGGTTTCTCTGAACTAAATGAGTCGCCGCTGGGAACCCCTTCGGCCACGGCTTGCGCCCATCTCGAATGCGCCAGTGATCCCGGTCGACTCGTCATCGTTCAAATTGTCAAAGAACAGCAGAGATGCCCCCCGAGAGTGTCGGGCTTCAAGGCCCGAAAAACGGCTGGATGAGTTTTGAGGAGGGACAGGGTTTGCGGACCACGGGTAACGAGCCTATTTTTGAGGAGGAACAGGAACTGCGTTGCCTTCCGAGTCTGTCCGAACCACGAATATCTGCATTCCGTCCGCTCCGGTGTGCGCTTCGCCGGCCACGGCAAAGCCGCTCCCACCCAGGCTTGTCACTGCCTCGGCAGCACCGGGCCCCACTGACAGAATCCTGTCCCATGCCAATTCACCGGAGGGAGACCACTTGGTCAGCACTGGCTGCGACCATTGACAGGTCTCTGTATGACCCGCCACAACAAGACTCCCATCCTCCAGTGCCAGAACATCATGTCCTCGGCTTCGCCCGCCTTCTTCGCCAAATGTTGCTTCCCACATCAAGCCGCCATCCGACGAGATTTCTGCGACCCAGAGTTTCTCTTCAGCCAAGATATATTGATCGCATTCATCCTCGAACCCCGGGCAGTCCGGATCCGCTACAAATCGGGCACGATAACCGGTGACTCCCAAGTTTCCGTTCGGCAGCAGGGTGGCATCCGAAGGGAAACGACCCTCCCCAACGACTCTGGTTTCCGAAACAACGGCTCCGTCGGGGCCCAATACTGCAAGGTCCAGGATCGCCTCAACCGGCTCGTCCACATTCGCAGTTGGACCAATAAGGTAGTATTCCGCCCCCCCGGGCTTGGCTAGAATTGCCGTTGGGTACAGCATGTGCTGCAGAGTATGCAACCTTTGCCACTCCAGATCACCTTCCACCCCAAGCCTCCCCACCCATGTGCGGGTATCGCCCAGGAGCGGGGCATTTTGTCCCGCAGCCATGTAGCCAACAACCGAGAGTTCCGCCCCCTCAGAGGGTGACAGGACCGAACAAAATGGAAAACGACCATACATAACACCTGGGTTTCCATGTTCTTTCTTCCACACCAGATGGCCAGCAGAATCAAGTCTCGAAAACGAGGCGCGCTCCTCCTCCCCACCCCATTGGCCGATCGCACCGAGGACTCCTGCCAGTACGACCCCACCCTCTGGGTGGACAGCAAGCGCCAGGGCACGATCCGCCTTGTCTCCACCACCAATGTATTCCCACCCAACCGCGCTGCCTGGGGCAATGCTTGCGACATAGAAATCTCCGAACCCAGGGCCTTTGCCTGAGTCCGTCGTGCCCGCAACAATCACGGATCCATCGGCAAGAGAAACCAGGGAGGATGCGGATTCGTCACCAGCCCCTCCCAGCAGTGTCACTCCACAGGACAAAACGCACACCCCCCCTTCGCACACGGAGCATTGGGGGCACACATCGTAGCCATCCCCACACTCCACGAGTTCGGGTTCACAAGATGCTGGTACGCACTGACCAAGCGCCGAACAAACCATGTCGACTTCGCAGCTCCCGCAGCCGCAGTCTCCCACGGAACCACACGCGACCCCACTGCAGGCCACCGAGCATGACAAACTGCCTGTGTCGGAATCCTTCTCTCCTTGCAAATCCAAAGCGCCCGCCTCTACCCCTGTCCCGTCTTCCGAAATCCTCTCTTCCTCATCATTTCCAGAACTCCTCGAACACCCCACGAGCCCCACAAACGACACCGCTAGCACAAGCAGACCACGGGCAAGCCGACTATCCAAAAACGCCCAGCACCTTGATTTTGGCACACACATACTATTCTTTCTCAAAAACATGATGTCACCTTCGACACCTTAAATTCATTCGGTTCATTAAACAATAATGGCTCATCCAAAAAACCATTAAATGTCGTAGCCCAATCACCTGTACCTCCAAAGTATACATTACCTGCCATGTTCTACCTTTTTTCCCCTGAAAACGAGGCGATTATCCCGGACAAGTTGGCCGGGGTCAAGGACCTTGATGAGGCGGGGGAAGTGTTATGGCGGAGCGGCAGAAAGATGAGCAAGGTAGGTACCTTCCGGAGTTTCGAGTGGCGGTCCTGGCGGAGTCGCATCGGGCGGGGGTTTGGGCCGCTGTGGAGCGCTACGGGGTGGCCTACAAGACGGTGTTGTACTGGCGGGGCGTAGAGCGGCGACGGGCGGGCGAGGCGGCCAGGACGCTGGAGGATCAAGGGCAGGCAGCATCGTCTGTCGTGCTCCAGGCGGCGGCAGCCCCCACCCCTCCCTGGCCGCAGGCCGGGGAGGCCCCCCGTCAATGGCGGGTACACAGCCCAGAGGAGAAGGCAGCGGCGCTGCGGGACCTGGAGACGCTGGGTTGGGCTGAGACGGCGCTTCGGCATGGGGTGACCCAGCAGTGCCTCCGCAATTGGCGGCGGGCGGCCCTGGGTATCCCCCTGGGAGGGGCCCAAAGCGAGGTGGATGCCGGGGCCTTGGCGGCTGCGCCGGACCCGGTCGGCAAGCCCGGCTCTGGGGTGCCAGGAGGGGTGCAGATCAGGGAGATTGATCGGGCTACCTTCGAGGCCATCACCGGCAGGCGGGAGGTCCCTGGCAAGCGGTACACACCGTCCCAGCAGGCGGCTGCAGTTGGTGAGGCCGAGGCCCTGGGCGTGGCCCGGGCAGCCAAGAAGACCGGCGTGACCAGACATTCGCTGTACCGCTGGGTCCGGCGGGCCCGTCGGGAGGCCGGGGTCCCCATGCTACGCCGCTGGGAGCAGACCGAGGTGGAGAAGCAGCGGGACCTGGAGATCCTGCACGAGTGGCACAAGCAGCCAGGGCTGGGGCCCATGCAGATTCGCAGCCAGCTACGGCGGCGGGGCGTGCGGACCTCGGTGCACACGGTGCGGCGGGTCATGGAGGAGCAGGGCTACCGCCCCCCCAAGGTCAAGAGCCACTCCCACCACGAGCGCTACGAGGCGGTGCGCCCCAACCAGCTTTGGCACCTGGACTTCGTGCACCGGCACATCCACCTGGCCGGGACCTTCACACTGATCCTGCTGGACGACCACTCGCGGTATGTGGTGGGCGCCGCGGTGGGGGACGCCGAGCGGGCCGACACGGTCATCGAGACCTTCGAGGCCGCTGTGGCCAAGCACGGTCGCCCCGAGGCGGTGATGACTGACCGCGGCTCGGCGTTCTGGGCCTGGCGGGGCATCGGCCGCTTCTCCAGGCTGCTGGAGGAGCTGGGCGTGGACCAGTATGTGGCCCAGGCCAAGGAGCTCAATGGCAAGGTAGAGGTCTTCAACGCCAATGTGGCCAAGGAGCTCTTCGACAAGCAGCGCTTCGACGATGTGGGGCAGCTGCAGGACGCCCTGGTGGCCCACCTGGACTGGTACAATCACCGCCGCACC
>CAIXZC010000347.1 GCA_903923815.1 uncultured Myxococcales bacterium | reverse complement strand
CCCATTCGGCCAAAAGTGCTGATTTGCAATCCGGACGACAACACCGTCATCAGGGACGGCTACTGAACCCGCGCCCAAGGGCGCCCAGTCAAGAAAGGTCAAGACCATGGAACGGACCCTCGGAATCATCAAGCCCAACGCCGTGCGCAAGAACGTCACCGGCAAGATCCTGGCCATGTGGGAAGACGCTGGCTTCCGCATTGCGGGCCTCAAGAAGGTGCAGCTTACCAAGGCCGCCGCGGGCGGCTTCTACAAGGAGCATGAGGGCAAGTTCTTCTACGAAGAGCTGGTCAACTTCATGACCTCCGGCCCCGTGGTCCTGGTGGCCCTGGAGCGCGAGAACGCCATCGCCGAGAACCGCCGCCTGATGGGCGCCACCAACCCCGAGAAGGCCGACGCGGGCACCATCCGCAAGGTCTACGGCGACAGCTACACCGAGAACAGCGTCCACGGCAGCGACAGCCCCGAGTCCGCCGCCCGGGAGCTGGGCTACTTCTTCAATGTCTTCGAAACCCTCTGATTCGGCCATCGGCACGGGGCCCCTGGGGCTGACCCTGGTCCAGTTGGAAGACTGGTGCACGTCCAGGGAACTGCCCCGCTTCCGGGCCAAACAGATCTTCCATCAGTTCCACCAGCGCCTGCTTGGCGACTTCGGCGCCGCCAGCGACCTGCCCAAGGCCCTGCGGGAGGACCTGCAGCAAAGCTTCGGGGCCATCCGGCAGCTTGAGGTCGTGCAACAGCGGGAGGCGGAGGATGGCACCAGGAAGCTGGCCTTGCAGGCGGCGGACGGGGCCAGCTTCGAGACCGTGCTGATCCCCATGGACGGCCCCTTCACCCAGTGTCTGTCGTCGCAAAGCGGCTGCGCCATGGGCTGCACCTTCTGCTACACGGGGGCCACGGGGGTCGGGCGAAACCTTACGGCCGCGGAGATCCTGGAGCAGCACTACCGTGGGCTGGAGCTGTGCGAGGGGAACCTGCGGAACCTGGTGTTCATGGGGATGGGCGAGCCCATGCAGAACCTGGACGAGGTGCTGGCCGCCTGTCGCCTGCTGATGGACCCCGAGGGGCGGGCCATGTCGCCCACCCGGCTGACGGTGTCCACCTGCGGTGTGGTGCCGGGTATCAAACGCCTGGGGCGAGAGGCGCCGGGGGTGCGGCTGGCGGTGTCGCTGAACGCCGCGGACGACGAGACCCGCAGCAAGCTGATGCCCATCAACAAGCGCTACAACCTGGAGACCCTCAAGGCGACCCTCAAGGCCCACCCGCTATCCCCCCGGGACCGCCTGACCTTCGAGTACATCATGTTGGCGGGGGTGAACGACCGGCAGACCGACGCGCGGAACCTGCTGCGGTTCCTGGACGGCCTGCGCTGCAAGTTGAACCTCATTCCCTTCAACGAGGTCCCCGCCCTCCCCTTCAAGAGCAGCCCCATGGAGCGCATTCACTGGTTTCAGGATTTGCTGAAGAGCAAGGGCATTCCGGTGACCATCAGGGCGTCAAAGGGGCGGGATATCATGGCGGCCTGCGGGCAGTTGGCTAGAACCAGTCCACGCTGAAGCAGCCGGTGTTGCTGTTGGTGGTGCAGCCGGTGCCGGCGGTGGTGCAGACGTCCACATACAGCGTGTAGAAGTAGTGCTTGGTGACGGTGGCGCCCGGATTCATGAGCAGCACGTCGGGCAGGTGGCAGTTGCCGGGATCCGAGTAGGAGCCCTCGCAGTCGCCGCGGCCGTCGCCATAGGCTTCCATCCAGTCGGTGACTTCGTAGCTGGGCACGCAGGTGGAGGTGTCGCCGCCCAGGTAGGTGTTGGTGCCGCCGCAGCCGGCGGCGCTGTTTTCGTAGATGGCGATACGGAACTTCACCATGACGTTGCTGTTGGGGTTCATGTCGACGGCGAAGGCGTGG
>CAIXZC010000346.1 GCA_903923815.1 uncultured Myxococcales bacterium | reverse complement strand
GGCATATCCCTGGGTGTGGTCGTCCAGCGCCCAGGCCTTGGCCCAGCGGTTATCCGTGCCCGTGACGATGATCTCGCTTCGCTGGTCGCCGTCCAGGTCGCCCAGGGCCACCATGAGGTCGTGGGTCTGGTTACCGGTGGCTGCATCCGTGTGCAGCGCCGCAAAGGCGTGGGCCGCGTCGTCGAAGGTGAAGATGATGCTGGAGTACTGATAGGTCTGGGTGCCGCCGCCGGGGGTGGCGATGCGTCCGTAGGTGCCAACCACCACAATCTCCAGGGCCTCGTCGTCGTCCAGGGAGCCCAGCGCCAGGTCCGCCACCAGGAAGGAGTCCACCTCGGGGTTGAGGGCGGCCAGGTCAAAGTCCGCCTTGTCCACCGTGCCCAGCAGCGCGAAGCCCCCCTGCGCGTCATCCAAGACCGTCAGCCGCAGGAAGTCGAAGCGGTACTCGGTCCCCACGGACTCGGTGAAGCTGCTGAGGATCACGGTCTCGTCCCGGCCATCCCCGTCCAGATCCCCGGCGGCGGCTTCAAGGAGGCGACCATTGGGCTGGTCCAGCGCCAAGCGGTCCGTAAGGTCAGCCAGGGTTCCTCCGGGGGCCTCGGGGGCGCCCAGGTCCTCGCTGACCCAGCCCACCCGGGCCTCATCCTTGTCGGGGAAGATCCAAAGCGTCTCATCCACATTCATCAGGGCGTTCACGCGGCGGGGCAGAGGCTGATGGCCCGCCTCCACGTCGCCGTCCAGGGTGTCGCCACCGGCGTCCGATTCCAGCAGCCCTTCGCCCACCAGGTCGGCCCCCGAGTTGCCCCCGTTCCCGCCGCAACCGGACATCATGACCAGCCCTGCCACCGCCGCCAACAAGAGCCCGAGGGCCCTGCCAAGGACACCATGCCAAGCGTTCATGCCGCCCCCATTGGATCAACAATGTCGGAATGCTGCGACTTTTGTGAAGTGCCGAAGGGGGGAATCGAACCCCCATGTCCTTTCGGACACCGGATTTTGAGTCCGGCGCGTCTACCGATTTCACCACTTCGGCAGTGACGAACGGGTAGTTAGGTAACACGAAGCGGGGCGGGCGGTCAAGTGGCACGCGGATGGGGGTGTCCGGAGAGCGAGCGAGCGGAGGGGGGCCCCGGGGATCCGCTTACTTCGTGCGCGGCTGGGACGGGCAGGCGGGGATCCGCTTACTTCGTGCGCGGCTTGGACGGCAGCGGGGTTTGGGCAAGTTGGCATTGCCAAGGGGGGGGGCATCTGGTAGCTTTCGCGGCTGGAACGGGTGGCCGTTTGGACGGGCAAGGACCTAGAGGACCGGATGGAAAAGAAGGCACTGCAGGAACTGCTTGAGACCATTGACGGGCTGCTGGATGACGGGCAGCCTGAGGCCGCGGAGAAGGTCGCCCGGGAAGCCTTGAAGGTCAGCCCCGCGGAGTGGAGCCTTTGGATGGCCCTGGGCCAGGCGCTGTCCGAGAGGGGCCGCTTCCGGGCCGCCGCCAAGGCCTTTTTGCACGCCGTGTCGTCAGAGGACGGGCACCAGGCCTGCACCCTCACCAGTTGGGCCCAGTGCGAGGTCGAATGCGGCGACGTGCTGGCCGCCCAGGACCTGGTGGAGGCCGCCCTGCGCTGCGACCCCGACTACCCCCACGCCAGCTTCGTGCGCGCCTTCTTGTATGAGTTCGCGGACCGGGACGACGCCGCCGAGTTCTGGTACTGGCGCGCCGCCCGCCTGGACCCCAACTCGTTCTTCAAGCCCCTGCGCCTGCCTGCCGAGGGCTTCGACCACGCCGTCGAATCCGCCATCGGACGCCTGCCCGAACAGTACCAGGAGCTGCTGCCCCTGTTCCGCCTTCGGGCCCGCACCCTCCCCCCCTTGAGCCCCCGCCGCCGTAAGTGCACCGCCCTCGCCCCCGGCGAGACCCGCCCCAGCCGCCCCGGCGAGCGGGACCCCAGCAAGCCCGTCATCTACCTGTACCAGCGCAACTTCGAGAGGATGTGCAAGTCCCGCGAGGAGCTGGAGAGCGAGGTGATGCTGTTCCTGGAAGAGGAGCTGGCCAAGGCCAGCGCGGTGGCGGAGGAGTAGGCACCGACCCGGGCCCGCTTGCTTACGCGCGCGGTTCAGTTATCAATTACATCGGGTTCGGGGGTTGGTTCCGGCTGGGGTTCGGGCTCGGGCTTGGGCGCTGGCGGGTTGCAGGTGTTGCCCCATTCGGACACCGGGGTCTGGTACAGGATGGCCTCGGCGCCCTGGCGGAAGGCGTCCATGGCGGGCTTGGGGTTGCCCAGCTCGTCCAGCAGGCCGAAGTCGACCTCGGCCTCCTTGAAGAACCCCACGTGATTGGGATCATCCCGCAACTGGAAGTACAGCATCCCCCACAGCCCCTCAGCATGCAGGGCCTTGAAGTTGCCCAGGATCTCCTGGATGGCCAGGGCCTGGATCTGGGTCCACTCCGGACCTCCATCCTCTTGATAGGAAGACATGGCCAGATAGGCCAGCAGCACGGGCTTGTCGAAGCTCCGGTGAAGCCGCTTGGTGGTCTCCAGCACCTGCTGGGCCAGGTCTTTGCCGGTGGGGTCCAGGTCCGCGTTGCGGGTGGAGGCGCGCATCTCCTGGAAGGCCACCACGTCCGAGTAGGCCACGGCCTCCCCAAACCAGGGTTCCAGTTCCTCGGGGCCAAAGTCCCCAAAGCAGATGCCCACCACGGCGTTGGGCGCGATGGTCCGCACGATGTACAGGCCATCCATCAGCATTTCCTGCAGACCCGGCCAGTACATCAGGGGTTCCTTGCCGTTGGCCTCCGCCCCCATGTCGTTGATCTCGGGCTCCAGCAGGATGACCACGGGGGTCTCGCCGGACACATGGGCGGCGAACTCGGCCAGGTACTGGTACCAGTCGTAGCGGTGCTCCTGGGCATCCTCCGACGAGTTCTCAGCGGCGAAGTAGTACATGAGGAAGACGGGTGTCACCCCATCGGCCGCGGCGCGCTCCAGGGCCTCGGCGGGGACCCAGTCGGGCTGCACGTCCTTGGTGATCCACACCGCCACCGAGTTCAGCGGCACGCCATGCTCCAGGGCGTCCACGTGGGTCAGCTTCACGCCGCCGTCCAGGGGAAAGCCAATGCGGTCGCCCACCCCGATCAGAGGCTGGGTCAGCAGGGCACTGTGGGCCTCCCGGAACATGGATCGGGGCACGCCGCTTTTGGGGTAATTGCTTAGGGCAAAGGTTGCGGACCCCGAGTTTGGCGTTGGCTTGCAGCTATTCTGGGCGGGAGGACAGCAGCCCGCCAGCAGCAGCGCAGCGACCAGCAGGCCTGTCCGTGGGAGATGGTACTTGAAGGGTAACTCCATGACCGGTCCCGTCAGCGGACCAGCAGTTTCTTGGTCTCAAAGGGGGCCAGGTCCACCAGCAGCACGTAGCCGGGGCCGCTGCGCCCGCCGACGGTGACGCCACCGGGGCTGCGGATCAGCTCGGGCACCTTGGGCACGGGCGGCGCGTACACCACGGGGAACTGCTTGACGAAGGTGGAGGACTGGTTCACCAGGGTAAGCTCCATGCTGGCCTTGCCGGGGCTGACGCTTAGCTTTACCAGCTCGCGGTTGTTCAGCCAGGCCACGATTTCGGCGAAGGAGGCCAGCTTGATCTTCTGGTCCCGCAGCCACTGGAACAGCAGGCTTGCCACGCCCGTCGCCTGCTGATCACCCAGCAGCTTGGCGTCGAAGTTCAGCACCAGGGCGCCACCCAGCCGAATCATGCGCCCCGCTTCCAGCCCGAAGGCCTTGACGAAGTCGCCCTCAGCGGCGTCGGGACCGGACCCGTAGTAGTCGGGGATGATGCGCGCGAAGTGCCACACCACCTTGCCCTCGACCTCGTGGCGCAGGGGCCAGGCACGGTCAAAGGCCGAGTTGCCGTACAGGAAGTCCACGCCCGCCTTGGCCGCGGCCGCGGGGGTCTGGGCGTCCCACTCCTCCTGGGGAAGGCGGAAGCCCGACACGGCCGCCAGCCCAGCGCCCAGCAGGTTCTTGCGGGACTGGTCCATTTCGGTGACCTGGGCCTCCAGGGGCATGTCCTTGAGGGACAACTGGGCCACACCGCTGGTACCCACAGAGCCCGCCGCAGCAAGGGCCGCCAGGGTGGCGGGCAGTTCGGGCGTGACGTTGGCGCTGACGAAGAACGAGCCCTTGAAGCCCTCCTTCATGTAGGCCGCGGCCAGGTCCTGGAACATCAATGGTTCGTAGCCGATGTCAGTGCCAATGATGGCGGCGGCGGGGGCGCCTTCGGGCCACCAGGCCTTGGCAGCCAGGGGAACGCCTGCAACCCAGGCCAGGACGGACCGCGTGAGGGTGCCACCGGCGCTGGCCAGGGGGGTTGCCAGAACAGCCTCTGGGGGAAAGCCAACCCAGGCCAGACGACCCAGGGCGGTCTCCTTGAAGGCCATGAGGGCCGAGCGACTGGCGTCTCTCTCGGTCAGGGGATACATGGACCAGTCCACGACGAAGGCCCCGGGGGGCGTCACGTCGGCCATCCAGTAGGTGCCGGACCAGTCCAGCTCCATCCGAAGGCCGGGCTCCAGTTCCAGGGCGGCGGGGTTGTCCGCGGCCACCTGGAAGAAGGAGGACTGCATGTCTTTTGGCGTCACAGGGCGGCTGTTGGTCAGGCCCAGCAGGCGGTCGGTCAGGGACTCTTGGCGGAAACCACCGGTCTCGGTGTACTTGCCGGGCATGCCCACCAGCAGCAGGCTGCCGCCGTCAGCGTAGTAGCGTTCGATGACGTCCACCTGGGCGTCAGACAAACGGAA
Organism: uncultured Myxococcales bacterium; assembly: GCA_903923815.1. GTDB lineage: Bacteria > Myxococcota_A > UBA9042 > CAIXZC01 > CAIXZC01 > CAIXZC01. The sequence goes on along the minus strand of CAIXZC010000346.1, from coordinate 11,490 downwards.
GGACAGGTGAAGCACCAGCACGCGGCAGTCGTTGATGGGGCCACCCAGCTCGTACTCGCCCACCACCCTGGCCGGCAGGCCAAGCTGGGAGGCCGCGGCAAGCCAGGCGGAGACCCCCTTGCGAAGGTCGCCCTTCAGCTCCTCCAGGAAGGCCTGATTGGCCTTGGTGGAGACCACGCACACCGCAGCGTTGTCCGCCGCCCTCGCGGGAAGCGCCACCTGCAGCAGGAGCACCGTCACCAGCAGCGCCAGCGTCCTTCGCATCAGACCTCACCCTCCTTGGTGCGCTTCTGAGGCACGTATTTCTCGAACAGCATGGGATCCAGGTAGCTGCCATCCTCGCCAATCACGGGGGACTTGCCGTGGCTGACCTTCGGCTTGCGGAACTCCCGCACCTTGTAGGCGATGTAGGTGACCACGGCCAGCACGATGGTGGCCACAATGGCGAAGAAGATCACCTTGGACAGCATGTCGATGAATTCTTGCATCTAGGACTCCGTTCCGGTGCGTACCAGCTTGCCCCAGCTCATCTTGAAGCCGGCGACTTCTTCCACGGTGGCTAGCACCTTGCACACGTCAATGATCAGCACGAAGAACAAGCGGTAGACCACCGCGTAGGGCACCAGCCACAGGTCTTCCTCTTCCACTGCCACGCAGTGGATGGCCGCCACCACGTCCAGCACCGTCAACTGCAGGAACCAGAACAGCAGCAGGCCGGTGAAGCCGAAGGCGAAGTTCATGCCGATGAGGAACACGTTGGCGAAGATGTTCATGGCGGGCCACAGCACGGCCTCGAACAGCATGTACCAGAGGATGGCGAAGGTGGCGAAGCTGCGCCAGGGGCGGAGGAACTCGTCGGGGCGCTTCTTCATGGACTGAAGGATGCCGCGGGTCCAGCGATACCGCTGCTTCAGCAACTGGTGCATGGTCTCGGGCGCCTCGGTGAAGGAGATGGCCCGGGGCTCGTAGCGGATGTGATGACCGGCGGTCACGATCTTCAAGGTCAGGTCGGCGTCCTCGGCGAAGGTGTCGCTTTCGTAGCCGCCCACGTCCATGACGATCTTGCGGCGGAACATGCCGATGGGGCCGGGGATGATGTTCACGGAACGGAAGAAGGCCTGGGCCTGACGGGCCAGATTGAGGCCTTCAATGTACTCCAGGGCCTGCAGCCGCGTGATGAGGTTGTGCCGGTTGCGCACCTTCACGTTGCCCGCCACCGCCGCCACCTTGGGGTCCACGAAGTGGCGCGTCATCATGGCCAGCGAGTCGGGGGCCAGATTGGAGTCCGCATCCACACAAAGGATCATCTCGCCCCGGGCCGCGGAGATACCCATGTTGAGGGCCGCCGCCTTGCCCGCGTTCTGCTGGCGGATCAGCTTGACGCTGGTCTGCCCGTAGGTGCCCACAAGCTTCTGGGCGACCGCCGAGGTGCCGTCGGAGGAGCCGTCGTCGATGACGATGATCTCGTAGTTGCGGTAGTCCTGCTGCAGCAGGCTGCGGATGGCCTTCTCGATGACCCGCTCTTCGTTGTAGGCGGGCACCAGGATGCTGACGTAGGGTTCGAAGCCCACCTCGCTGTTCTGCGAAATGAACTCAATGTGTTGGACGAAGCTGAACCACAGCAGGAAGAAGTAGCGCAGGATCAGGAACAGCAGGAAGAAGATCAGGATGGTGATGGAGATGGAGATGAACAGACTGCGGCGGCCGAAGTAGTAGTCGCCGGCGTCGGTCACAGCAAAGATGAACACCGAGATCACCAGCATGGCGAACAGGGTGCCCAGCAGCGCCACCCAGTACCTCAACCCGCCTCGTTTCGCGTAGACATCCATGGTGCGCTAGAACCTTCCGCCTGCGTTCAGGAATAGCTGCCAATGCTGGTACGTGGAGACATCGCCGCCGGTGGTGGTGGTCGTGGGGGTTCCCCCGGGCACCGTGGCGGGCGTGGTGACGACGGTCTTCTTGGTCTGCCTGGAGCTGACGCCGAACTCGCCACCGAAGGACAGGTCAAAGCTTTCGCCCAGGTTGTACACCAGGGCCAGGCGTCCGCTGCCGGTGCCGGCGCTTTCCCAGTAGGAGCTGAGCTGGCCCGGGACCTCGCGGCGCTGCTCTTGGCCGATGCCGCCTGCGATGCTGGCCTCCACGGACCACCGGGTGTCCATGGGGATGCCGGCCTCCAGGTAAAGGGTGTGGCTGAAGTACATGGCGGGGGACCACCAGGCCAGGCTGGGGGCTTCCTTGCGGTAGTAGGTGCCCCAAAGGCCATAGCCAACCACCAGGGAAAAGTTGGGCACGGGCAGCTTGAGGGCAGGGGACAGCCACCACGTCGAGGTGGCGCCGTAGTCGTTGTTGCCCTCGCGCAGGTAGCCATAGGCGCCGCTGAAGGTCAGGCGGAAGCGCTGGTTCTCGAAGTACAGGCCGCCCTGGATGTCGTTGCGGCGCACCTCCTGGACAATGGCCTCGGAGGACTGGCGGTCGGTGCCGTGCAACACGGTCTGGAAGCCCACCCAGGCGCTGAGGCCCTCGGCCAGCCCGAACTGCGCGTTCAGGCCCAGGTCCCAGGCGTCCGCCACGCCGGCGTCGGTGGTGAGGGGCACATAGTGGCCATTGCCCGTGAAGGTCAGCGCGCCGGTGGCCTGCCAGACGGCCTCCAGGCCAGCGCCAAAGCCCATGACTGCTCCGTTGGTCTTGGAGTCCGTGGTGGCCAGGAACAGCACCCGGGGATCCAGGCTGAAGGTGTCCGTCACCTTGGTGGTGAACCCCAACAGCGAGGAGAAGCCGCGGTACTCGAAGTTGTCCCCCTGGTACTGGCTTTCAGAGTGCAGCCGATAGCGCATTGGGCCTTCGGCGGGGGCTGTAGCGGTGGGGGCTGCGGGGGTTGCGGTGGCTGCCTGCCCCGGCGCGACCATATCGGCAGGGGGACGTGCGGCGGCCACGGTCATGGTGGGCAGATTACGCGCATCCTGATTGGCGGGATCCAGGGTCAGCACCCACTTGATGACCTCGTCGGCCTCCCGGTGCTTGCCCTTGGCCCGCAGCGCGCCGGCCAGGATCAAGTTGGCGTTCAGGTTCTCGCGCTCCACGGCCACCACCGAGGCGGCGCAGGTCTCGGTCTCATCCACGCGCCCCTCCCAGGAGAGGCAGCGGCAGTACTCGGTCTTGGCGTCCAGGTCGTAGGCCTGCGTCGCCAGGTATTTCTCGTACAGTGGGATGGCCACCGTGGTCTCCCCGGACCAGTAGGCCATGCGGGCCATGGCAAGGGTGGCGTCGGCGTCCTCGGGGTTGGCCGCAAGGACCTTGGTGAAGCCCTCCTTGGCCAGGTCCTGCCGACCCGCCCAGTAGTCCTCGAAGGCCTGCTGACGGACCGCGGGATCAAGGACGGCGGTCTGGGCCCAGACCTGCTTCACGGGCAGCAACAGCACCGCCAGAAGCAAGAACTGCCCCAGTCGAGAAGCTAGGCGGAGTGGAAGCCTGGAGAGCATTCAATCACCCTCAAAGTTTCAGGGTCGAGGGGGCGTCCTGGACCCTGCTGGAGACCAGGTTCATCAGGCCATCTCCCTCCAGGCTGTCCTTGGGATAGTTGGCCACACCGTAGCGAATCGCAGCGCCGTTCAGCTTGGGGTTCTCAAGCATGGCCTTGGAGAGGCGATCCAAGAACCGCTCCACCTCCACGGGGCCGCTGGCGCCCAGGAACACCAGATAGACGCCGGAAGGCAGCAGCGTCAGGATGTCCGTATCCCGGATGAGGTTCTTCATCAGGGCCTCGAACTCCTCGCGCATGACGTCCCCGCCCTCAAAGAGAAGGGACAGGATGCTGCAGGGGTAGCCCACCATCTTGGCCTTGAACAGCTCGTGTTCCAGGGCCGCGGAGAAGAACTTGAACGACACCAAGCCGGTGGTGGCGTCTTCCTTGTCCACCTTCTGCAGCTTCTGCCACAGACGCTTCTGAGCGCCGATGTACTCGGCCACCTCGTCGAAGGGGAAGCCGAAGGAGGCGCGGCGCAGGATGGAGGAGATGCGGGAGATGAGCTCGACCTGGCTGTAGGGGCGGGCGATGAAGTCGTCCACGCCCTGCAGCAGCACGGAGGCGCGCTCCCAGGCGCGGCGCTTGGCATTGCCCACCAGCACCAGGGGCAGCTTGATGCGCTGGGTGCGCACGTAGCGACAGAAGGACTCGCCGCGGTCGTCATCCGTGAAGCAAACCAGGATGAGGCCATAGCGCGGCTGCAGCAACTGGGTCATGGCCTCGGTCTCGCTGCGGGCCATCTCAATCTTGTAGATGGGCTCCAGGCCCTCCTTGAGCTTCTCGGTCTCGCTGACGTCGTCGGATACCAGCAGGACGCGCCGAAGCTGGGAGGGGTCCTGGCTTTCGCTGCCGTCGGGGCCACCCTGGCCAAGGGAGGCTTCACCCTCCACCGCCTGGATGCCCGACCCCTTCTGGATGAAGTACACCCAGTTGTGGCGGCGGCCTTCGGGCGTGAAGTCCTTCTCCATGAGGACCTCGTGGGTGTCATCGGAGGTGGAGGTCAGCCGGAACACGCCGTCCACCGCGCGGTGGATCTCCTGCAACAGGTACAGGTCCTGAGCGTTGCTGCGGACCTGTTCGCCAATCATGGTCGTGGCGCGGATATTCCGCAGGGCCGTGACGAAGAGCTCGGTGCTTTTCATCAGGTGGTCCGGACTGGAGTCCGACACGAACGAGGACAAAGGGAAAAACGCAATGCGCTGGGGCCCCGGGGAGCCCAACAAGTTGCGCAGTTCCTGAATGACCCGGTCCGGGCTGCGAAGCTGAACCAGTTTCTCGCCAAAAAATGGCTTAGTACGCAGAATAGAAAGGTTTTCTTTGATGATATCTTTTTCGATATCGAAGCCCAGGTGCTTGGCGATCCGGATGACCTCGCCGGGCTCCTCGCTGGTAACGAGGGCACACTTTTCCTTCAGCTTCAAGCCGGTGGCCAGGAAGGTCAGCAGGAAGCACTGGAGGTCAAAGGCCTCCGGCCCGTAAATCATGTACCGCCGCCCGGATTCCAAGCCCTTCAGTTGGGAGTCGATGACCTTCACTCCCCAGCGCTCTAGTTTCACTGCTCGCCTCCTGCCTGAGTGTCCCGTCGGGGCCAAGATTAGGTTCGGTGTTTTGTACCACAGGCCCGGCCACGTCGCAAGAACTTCGGAGGGCATTGTGCGAGGGGCGGGGACCGAGGGTTTTCCTTGGCCAAGGGCGGTCAGGTCCAAGGCTTTACTTGCGGCCCGGGGGCTGGCAGAATCGGGCGCCATGAGTACCGGTGCAACACTAGCCGAAGGGGTGCTGGCAGGGGACCAACTGGCCGCCGCCCGGCTGATGCGTCTGGTGGATGACCGGAGGCCCGGCTACCAGCAGCAGTTGGCCGCCTTGTGGCCCCACGGTGGCAAAGCTCAAGTTATTGGAATCACTGGCAATCCTGGCTCGGGGAAAAGCAGCCTCGTGGACCTGTTGACCGCCCGCTTTCGGGCCCAGGGCCGGCGGGTGGGGGTGCTGGCAGTGGACCCCTCCAGCCCCTTCTCCGGGGGCGCCATCCTGGGGGACCGGATCCGTATGCAGCACCACTCGGCGGACCCCGGCGTGTTCATCCGATCCCTGGCCACCAGGGGGGCGCTGGGGGGACTGACTGCCTCCACGGCGGATACCGTGGTGGTGATGGAAGCCCTGGGGTTGGACCCCATCATTGTGGAAACCGTGGGCGTGGGGCAGGACGAGGTGGACATCGCCCGGGTGGCCCACTGCACGGTGGTGGTCACGGTGCCCGGGCTGGGGGACGAGATCCAGAATCTCAAGGCCGGCATCCTGGAGATTGCGGACCTGTTCGTGGTCAACAAAGCCGACCGCGAGGGTGCCGACAAGGTGGCCTCGGAGCTGGTCCAGATGCAGCGCCTGGGGGTCGAGCAGCAGGATGTCCCTGTGCTGCTGACCAGCACCCGCACGGGGGCCGGACTGGACCAGTTGGTCGCGGCCATCGCGCAGCACCGGGACCAACTGCTGGCTGGTCAGGGCTGGCACCGCCGGGAGTTGCTGCGCGCGGGGCGCCACCTGCGCACCCTGGCGGTGGAGGCCTTCCTGAAGCGCAACCACCTGGCGTCCGAAGAGCAGGGCCCCGCCGAACTGTTGGAGTCCATTGTTGCCCGGCGCCTGGACCCCTGGTCCGCCGCCCAGACCATTCTGGAACGCCAGGGAGCCCTTCCATGACGGCCCTGCGCAGGGTGGCCGTGGCCTTTGGACTGGCCCTCAGCGGGCTGCTGTACCTGGCCCTCAAGTTGGAGGCCCTTGGGCTGTCCGATACGGACGAGAACATCTACTTCTATGGCATCAAGCTGGTCCTTGAGGGCCAGGTCCCCTACCGGGACTTCTTCTTCGCCCACCCTCCCCTGCACCTGCTGGTTCCCGCCCTACCCCTGGCCCTGACTGGCTTCAGCCTGGGCTTTGTGAAGCTTTGCCCCGTGCTGGCCTCCCTGGTGTCGGGGTTGGCGCTGTTCGACGCCGCCCGGCGAGCCGGGGGGTGGCTGGCAGCCTTTGCCACGCTGTGGCTGTTCTGGTTCGCGCTGGAGCAGCTTCAGGCCTCCTCCAACCTGACGGGCGTCAACCTCACCGTCGCGTTCATGGCCCTGGCCCTGTGGAGCCTGACCCTGGGGCGTTCGCTGCAGGCAGGCCTGCTGGCGGGCCTCGCCCTGTGCACGGGCGTCTACAGCCTGGCCCTGGTGCCGGCCCTGGTGCTGATGGTGGCCTGGGTGGATGGGCGCCGGCTGCCCCCGCTGACCCTGGGCCTCGCCCTGGGTGTGGTTCCATTACATCTGGTGTTTTTGGCGCTGGGGGGCTCCGACTTCCTGGCCCAGGTCTACGGCTACCATCTGGCCAAGCCTCCCCGGAGCAGCGGGTTCTCGGAGCCCCAATTCCTGCATGTGCTGGCCTATCTGGGGGCCTTCGTGACCCTGCTGCTGGCGGCCCTCCTGCGGCCCTCGGCCTCCCGCGGGGGGCGCCCCTCCAGGCTGCCCTGGTATCTGCCGGTGGTGCTGGCGGCGCTGGTAACGTTGGCGGTGCTGCCCCTGGCCCAGGCCCGCACCGGCCAGGAGCCCCTGGCCTTGGCGTTTGGCAATCTGGTCACCTTCCTGCGGGACCCGGTGGCCCAGCGCATGGCCTACCAGCACATGACGCTGGTGTTTCTGGGGGCCCTGTTCCTGCCCGTGGCGCTGGTCTTGGGCCGCCGGGCCGCTGCCCCCCACACCTTTGCCCAGGCCTTCCCCTGGGCCGGGCTGCTGGCCCTGCTGTTGTTCTTCTTCCAGTTCACCATGCTGCGCGAGACCTTCACCTTCTACTACCTGCTGCTGATCCTGCCGGGGGCCGTGTGCGGTGGCGCCGTGGTGGGTTGGCTGGCGGGCGGAATGTGGCGGGCGGCGCGGCTGCTTCCGAACCCCGCGGCCCGCCCCCAGGCGCTGCTGAGGCTGGGCGCCGGGGTGGCCTTCCTGGGCATCCTTTGGGCCTCCCTGCCGGCGGCCGACGCCCTGGGCCGCTACCGCTTCCCCGACGAGGGGCGGAATGCCGGCCGCAAGACCTGCTACCCCTGGAAGCAGTCCTTTGACTCGCCCCTCTCCGGCATAGTCAAGGCCGTCTTCTGGCAGGACTGCCGCACCGTGGGCACCACCGACCCGGCCATCCCCAGGTACCTTTGGAACAAGAAGAACTACTTCTCCACAGCGCCCGAGATGGCCGCCTACATCAAGGCCAACAGCCAGCCCGGGGACACCCTTGCCGGGGCCTCCACCGTGGCGCCCCTGCTGGCCCTGCTGTCCGACCGGCGCCTGTCCGGCGACCTCATCGACACCAATGCCCGCCGCTTCAAGACCGGCAGCCTGGACTGGCCCCGCTTTTGGCAAACCATCTGCGCCCAGCCGGTGCGGTTCCTGGTGGCCGCCCCCAACACCTTCATGTCCCCCCGGGCGCTGGCGGCCAACCCCGTGGTGAGGCAGTGGTTCGAGGTTGACAAAGTGTTTGTAGACAGGGAACTTACCCACAGCGGCAAGTACCCGCTGGTGCTGTTCAGGCGTGTGGCCCCGCCGGTGTCCCCAACCGGCCCCTGGTGCCTGCCCGCGAACGGCCCGGAACCCGAGGTGCCCCATGATCCGTGACTACGGCTTCTCCCGCTCCCTTCCCTTGGCGACCCGCGTGCTGGTGACCGTGCCGGCCGCTGGAGGCGTGACCCCCGAGGCCATGCGCCACCTGGACCATGCCCTCCGCCAACAGGACCAGGCCTGGAAGGGCACCGCTGGACTGCTGTTCGCCGGGGGACTGCTGCTGCGCATCCAGCGGGCCGTGTTCAACCGTTTTTTGGCCCAGGTCCCCGTCAGCACCCAGGTGCTGCAGCCCGGACCGGCCCTGGAGCCCCTGCCCGAGCAGTACCCCATGGAGGCCGCCCCCGGCCTTCCCCTCGCCCCCATCCCTGACCAGACCTGGCCCATCCGCGAGGCCCTGCTGCTGCGGCTGGCATTGGAAAACCAGGCCCTGGGGTTCCTGGAGCGCCACATGCAGACGCCCCTGCCGGGCCAGCCCACCTTCGTGCAGCGTCTGGACTCGCTGGAGGGGGACCTGCAGCAACTGGGCCCGGTGCCTGGGTTCTCCATGACGGTGACCGAGTTGCTGCGCCTGCCCCAGCGGCGCTTTCCGGGGTCCCTGTTGGATCAACTGGCCTTCGCGCGCACGCTGTTCCGCGGGCTGATCCCTGCCGAACTTGACCAATGGCTGGACCTGGCCGGTGGCCTGCTGCGGGAAGAGGGCGCGGCGCGACTGCCCGGTCCCGGCCCGGCGCAGGTGTTGCAGTTCCAGGAGGGCGGCGAGCCGGAGCGCTTCAGCCCGGACTCGGCGTGGATGCCAAACGTGGTGATGCTGGCCAAGTCCTCCTTCGTGTGGCTGGACCAGTTGTCCAAACAGTACGGGCGACCCATCACGCGGCTGGACCAGATCCCCGAGGAGGAACTGGCGCGGCTGGCGGGCTGGGGCTTCACGTGCCTGTGGCTGATTGGCGTGTGGGAGCGGTCGGCGGCGTCGCGCAACATCAAGAAGACCATGGGCAACCCGGAGGCGTTGGCCTCGGCGTACAGCCTTGCAGAGTATCGGATTGCGGAGAATCTGGGCGGCGAGGAAGCCCTGGCCAACCTGCGCAGCCGCGCCTGGGGACATGGGATTCGGCTGGCGGCGGACATGGTGCCCAACCACACGGGCGTGGACTCGCGCTGGGTGGTGGAGCGCCCCGACCTGTTCCTGCAGACGCCGCGGCCCCCCTACCCCGCCTACAACTTCAGCGGCCCCGAGCTGTCCCCCGTGCCCTGGCTTTCCATCAAGATTGAGGACGGCTACTGGAACCGGCGGGATGCGGCGGTGGTGTTCCAGCGGCGGGACCTGAATACCGGCGACACGCGGTACATCTACCATGGCAACGACGGCACCAGCATGCCCTGGAACGACACGGCCCAGTTGGACTTCACCCGGGAGGAGACGCGGCACGCCGTGAAGCAGGAGATCCTGGCGGTGGCGCGGCGCTTCCCCGTGATTCGCTTTGACGCGGCCATGACGCTGGCCAAGAAACACTACCAGCGGCTGTGGTTCCCGGCCCCGGGGGATGAGGGCGCGGTGCCGTCGCGGGCAGAGCACGGGCTTGCGCGGGAGCGGTTCTCGGAGCTGTTCCCCGAGGAGTTCTGGCGGGAGGTGGTGGACCTGATCGCGCGGGAGGCGCCGGACACGCTGCTGCTGGCGGAGGCCTTCTGGCTGATGGAGGGCTACTTCGTGCGGACCCTGGGGATGCACCGGGTCTACAACAGCGCCTTCATGAACATGCTCAAGATGGAGGACAACGCGCGGTACAGGGCGACCTTGCGCAACGTGCTGGACTTCAGCCCCGAGGTGCTGACGCGCTTCGTGAACTTCCTGAACAACCCGGATGAGAAGACCGCGGTGGAGCAGTTCGGCAAGGGGGACAAGTACTTCGGCGTGACCCTCATGATGGTGACCATGCCCGGGCTGCCCATGTTCGGGCACGGGCAGGTGGAGGGCTACACCGAGCAATACGGCATGGAGTACGCCAAGGCCTACCGGGACGAGGCGCCGGACGCGGCGCTGGTGGCGCGGCACCAGCAGGAGATCTTCCCCGTGATGAAGCACCGGCGGGTGTTCTCGTCGGCGGAGCACATGGCCCTGTTTGATTGCAGGGGGCCCGGGGGAGTGAACGAGGATGTGTTCGCCTACACCAACCGGAACGGCGGTGAGGCGGGCTTGGTGCTGTTCAATAACGCGTTCTCGCGGGCCGAGGGGCGCATCCACCAGAGCATGCCCGTGCGCTGGACGGGGGCGTCCACTTCCATGAGCCTGGCCCAGGCGCTGGGGCTGCCGCTGGATGGGGACGCACTGGCGTTGGCCCGGGACAGCGTCAGCGGGCAGTGGGCGCTGTTCTCCTGCGGGGACCTGCACGAGCACGGGCTGCATGTGCGGCTGGACGGGTATGGAAGGCGCTGCTTCCTGGAGTTCCAGGTGGTGCGCGGGGAGCTGTGGCGCAAGCTGAAGGGGCGGCTGGGGGACGGCCTCATTGAGGACCCCTGGCGGGAGATTCGCAAGCTGGAGTCCCAGGGGGCGCGGCAGGCCCTGCTGGCGGTGCTGGACGGGGTCGCGGCGGGAGACGCCTGCACCCGCATGGAGGCGCTGCTGGAGGCCCTGGCCGCGGCCGGCGCCGGGCTGGGGTTGACGCTGCGGCTGGGCCCCAGCACCTTCCCCGACCCCGCCGACCTGGGGCTGCCCAAGGGCGGGTACTGGGGTGGCGTGGAGGCCTTGACCCAACAGGTTCGAGTGCTGCAAGCGCTGGCCCAGGTGTCCGGACTTGGGGGCGCGGGCCTGGAGGAGCGGCTGTTCCTGTTTGAACCGAGGCCCCAGGTGGCCGTGTACCTCCACGGGGCGAAGTTCGGCCTGTCGCCGGAGCTGCTGCGCGTATGGGAGGCGCATGATGCTGGAGTGCTGCTGGGGCAAGGCGGCGCTGCGGCCGAGCTGTGCGCTCTGTTGGAGGACCAGCGGGTGAAGAACCTGCTTGGCGTGCATCAGGCGGAGGGGCACTGGTGGCTGCACCAGGAGGCCCTGGAGGCCCTGGTGATGCTGGCCACAAGGCTGGCCGAGGGACGCCGCCGACAGCAGGCCCGCACCCAAGGGGCAGGCGCCGGCAGGAAGACCGGCTCCAAGCCCGAGACCCTCTTCAAGCTGGCCGAGAAGGCCGCCTACGACTACGAAGCCTTCACCGAACTGCTATGCGGCCCCAAGCGCAAGCCCAGCCCCAAGAAGCCAGCCAAGAAGGCCACCAAGGCACCTAAGAAGTAAGGGGATCGGGCGGTGTGAACGCCTGCCCGAGGCCTGCGCTCGCCACGACACCCCTCATCCGGCGCTGCGCGCCACCTTCCCCCGGGGGGGGAAGGGACCAGAGGGGGGTGATTCGT
>CAIXZC010000345.1 GCA_903923815.1 uncultured Myxococcales bacterium | reverse complement strand
GGCAATCCAGGGCGCGAATCTACAGCAACGGACAAACGTTCGAAATGGGAAACAGAAGGTGGAGGTTGACGGGAAGGAACCGGACCAGGGACGCGACCTACTCCGTCTCCTGCTCTGTGTAGAACGCGGCGCCGCCCCGGATGGCGCACTCGTTGTCCTGGGCCTCCGGGTCCCCCTGGCCGTAGCGCTGGAAGGTGCTGTAGACCCCGTCGCAGTCCAGGTCCCCGTTGGCCATGGCCGTGAACTGGGCCTCCGTGTCGGCCAGCCCGTTGCTGGTGAAGCTGTACACGAAGTAGTGGGCCTCGGAGATCTGGAACTTGAGGGAGGACCAGGTGTTGGATTTCCAGTTGGCGGGGTTGGCGTCACAGCGGTCGTCGTTGTCCGTGTCCTGGCCCGTGCAGCAGGAGCCCTCCACGGGGGTCTGGGCCTGGGCGTCGGGGAACTGGCAGTCCAGCTTGGAGGCGGTGTGCCGCTCGAAGCGCGGCGTGGTGTAGTAGTCCGCCGCCCCCTTGTAGATCTTGTCCAGCATGTCCAGGGCCTCAGACAGCTTGGCCTTGCGCTGGTACTTGATGAAGGCCGGCACCGCCACCAGCGCCAGGATGGTCAGCACCACCACGGCGATGGCCATCTCGGCCACGGTGAACCCGCGACTTGTAACGGGGCTGCGAGGCTTCATGGGGCACCTCCAGGCAAGCGGTCGTCAGTTCAGCACCGTGCACTTGTTGTCGCCGTACACGTAGATGGGCGACCCGTCCTGCAGCTCGCCGCACTCCTTGCCGCCGTCGGGGCAGGCGTCCTCCTTGGGCTTGCACTTGCCAAGCTCGCCGCTGCCACCGATCAGGGTGATGGAGGTGGTCTTCTCGAACTCCGCCGTGCTGGCGAACTCCGGCTCGAAGCAGATCAGCAGCGCCCCCTGGTCGTCGTTGATCTCGCAGGCATAGACAGTCTGCGACCCCCCGTCATCGCCGCAGCCGCTGAGGACCGCCAAGGTCAACAGGGTCAACATCGCCACCACAAACAACGATCTACTCACAGCCACCCCCCCTAGTTAAAAAACCATCTCGCCGACGAGGCCCACGCCCACGGCGTTGGGTTCGTCGAACAGGCGCTCGGCGTGGCCCATGTCGTTCAGGAAGACCTGGGCCAGGTTGGGATCGTAGGTGTAGGAGACCTCGGCCAGCAGCGAGAAGGCCGTCCCCAGGTTCCACTTGAGGTCCGCCCGGAACATCCCCACCAGCTCCTCATCCATGCCCGCGGGCAGGATGGACCAGTCCCCCGAGTTGGCGCCCCGCACCACCAGCTTGTGGATGCCCTTGGCCATCTGGGAGGCATAGGGCCCGCTGTAGGTCGAGCCCTGCACCGTGGCCTCGTAGGTTGCGGGCCGCAGCAGGCCCCCGGACAACCCGAAGGTCAGCCCCGGCCTGGGGAAGAAGTAGTCCGCCGACAGCTGCCCGAACAGCTCGGGCTGGACCTCCGTGTTGGCGGGCAGGGCCTGATAGGGCACCAGCCCGGGCACGTTGAACAGGATGAAGGTCAGGTCCCGCATGACCAGCGTCAGGTGGGTGCGCAGCCGCCCCACGCGCAGGCCCGCGCTGGCGGCCCCCGCCCGGGAGGTCTCGTTGACGGTGCTGTGGTTCTGGCTGGGGTCCTCCAGGGTCTGGATCAGCATGGTGCCCTCCAGCCCCGCCTCGAAGCCGAAGTCCCCGTCGTACAGCCCCGCCACCGGGGTCAGCGGATTGACGGTGGGATCTTCGTAGTACAGCCGGATGTCCATGCGGTCGCCCACCTTGGCCCCCGTTGCGTACCCCAGGATGGCCGTGCCACCCGCCGCCGTGATGGGCTTGCCCAGCACCGTGGCCCGGGTGTTGGTGCCCTTCTGGAACACCGCGCCGTGCAGGGCCGCCGTCACCCCCGCCGGAAGTTGCACGCTGACCCCCGCCAGCCCCGCGTAGTAGGCCCTCTCCACCAACTGGTTGGTGTTGCCGCCGGGGTTGTCCAGCACGGTCTCGGAGGGGCTGCGGATCAGCGCCGTCTTGGCCCCCAGGAAGGCCGACACGGGCCCATAGGTCACGTCCAGCTTGGCCCCCGGCACCATGCCCTTGCGGAAGTTCCGCGGGAAGGTGTTGGACCCGCCCCAGCTGATGTCCCAGTTGCGGCCCAGCCTGAAGCGGTCCGAGTCCACGGGCAGGAAGCTCAGCGTGGCCGAGCCCTTGTTGGCCTTGTCCCACAGATAGCGCACGGCCAGGTAGGACCCGAAGTCCGCCAGGGCGTAGTTGCCGTTGCTGTCCGGCGAGAAGCGCACCAGCAGCGCCCCCTCTGGGGACAGCGTGGCGTCCGCCTCGAAGGGTTTTTTTAGGGTCAACAGCGAAGAGGAGCGCCGGAACTGGCTGGGCTCCAGCCGGTCCAGGGCCGACGAGGGCACCTGCCCGAAGTAGGCGTTGGGGCTGTTCTTGCGGGTCTCGCCGGCGTCCTTCAGCAGGTTGTCGTCCGCGAAGGAGAACGAGATATTGGAGGAAAAGTCCGACGCTGCGGCCCCCCCCGCTCCCCCCCCAAACATCAGCAGCGCAGTCAGGGCGGCGACCAGGTGGCGAACCCAAAGGTTGGTCTGCTTCTTCATCTGGCTTTGTCCTCCTTCACCACCACGTCCCTCTGGAAGCGGGGCATCAACATGAACAACTGCAGGCCGCAGCTCTCGGCCTTGCCGGGTTTCTGGGGGCACATATAGATGTGTCGGTAGTTGCCGGAGACGCTCTCCAACTCCATGGGCGGGCACAGGTACTCCAGGAAGCGGGTCTCACCAATGACCACCTGATGGGGGTTGGGCAGGGTCTCGCCGCTGACCGGATCTTCGTACTGCAGGCAGCGCTTGGACTGGTCCTGCTGGCCGATGAAGGAGAGCTCCAGGGGGGTGAGCTCCTTCAAGACCTCCTGGGCCAGATAGAACTTCTTGCCCAGGGCCGCGTAGACCGCCACCTGCTGGTACTCGAAGTAGCTCTCCAGTTGGGTGCAGGCGGGGTCGTTCTGGCACTCGTCCCGGCAGATCTTCTCGTCGCCGCTGTTGGAGTCGCCGTTGCCGTCCGCGTCGCAGGCCAGGAAGCGGGTGCTCATGGAGAGGTTCTTCACGGTCACCAGGCCCGACTCCAGGGGCTCCATGGCGGTGGCATTGGCCATCAACTCGCTGGTGTAGGTGCCCGTACCCGGGTGCTCGGCCTGCAACAGCCCCGTCACGTCCACAGGGGCGGGGACCAGCAGCTTGGCATCGTCGGCCACGGCCGTCCGGTCGCTGCACAGCACCACGCGCTGGTTGCCCTCGTCGTCCAGCAGGGGCTCGCCGTCGGTGCCCCAGGCGGGCTTGAGCTCCATGACCTCGAAGTCCGGATACTTGACCTGGGTGTTGCCCTGGTACTCCACCACGCCACCGCTGAAGCTGCACAGCACGTCGCCGTAGCGCACCCCGTCGGGCTGGTTGAAGGTGTACAGGAACAGACTGTTGAAGTAACCCGGCTGCCCCCCGGGGAGGCTGGCCACTTGATCCGTCAGGTCCGTCACAAAGAAGCCCCCGGTGCTGATGTTGGTCACCACCAGCTTGCCGCTGTTCACGTAGATGCTGCTGTCCTGCAGGGGCGACGTGGACGTGGTGTCGGTGTACTGGAGGTGCCGGACCTTGGGGGTCTCAAACCAGAAGGCCGGGGACATCCCCGTGGCCCAGCTTGAGGGCCACTCCAGGTTGTCGCTGGCGGACAGACAATCGGGGTCGGCCAGGTCCTTGAGGCCGTCCTCGTCGTTGTCCAGCCCGTCGTTGCACTGGCCGTAGGGCTCGTCCTCGGGGGGCGCGTTGCCCCGGTCCTCCACCCACAGGTAGGACTCGCCGATGGCCCGCGCGATGTAGGTCTGCACCAGGGAGGCCTTCCCCTTCTTGAGTTCGGCCTTGGACCAGGGTGGCGGCACGAAGCCCGGGTGCACCGACAGGTCCACCCACAGGCTGTCCCGCACGGGGGTGTAGACACCGCCCTTGCTGCTCATCGTCTGGATATCCAGCAGCACGGGCCGGGCGCACATGCGGTTGCAAAGGTCCGTGCCGGGGCAGTCGTCGTCCACGGCGCAGGTGTTCCCCGCCACGGCGCAGTAGCCTATGCAGTCCTCTCCGTCGGGGCAGGGCAGGGTGCGGCAGGAGGTGCCCGCCACGAAGGGCAGCCGCAGGTCGAAGCTGCCGCCCCCTTCAGCCCCCTTGGACACCGTCACCTTGAAGCTCTGGAGGGCCTCCGGGTCCGTGTAGTAGGTGGTGCAACCCCACGCCCCCAGGCCCCCCACAAGTACCAGCAATGCCAGCAGACCGGGCCTATTCATTGTCGATGTCCTCCGGGTCGTTGGGCACGAAGGTGTACTCCAGGTCCCCCATGTTCTCGGGCAGGATGCGCCCGATGCGGCCGTCCACGTTGGAGTCCACGCAGGGGATCCGCAGGCAGCGCTGCTGGGCCCGGTACTGATTGTTGGTGCGGCACAGTTGTTCGCCGGTCAGTTCCTCGCTGCAGGGCTTGGGAAGGCACAGACCGTCGGTGCAGCGGTCCCCCGGGGCGCAGTCGCCTTGGTCGGTGCACAGGGCCCGGCAGCGGTTGTCCAGGCACTCCTGCAAAGGCATGACGCAGAGGCCCTGGGCGCAGACCTGACCGTCGGGGCAATCGGCGGCGCTCTGGCAGGGGCCGCACGCGAAGGCGCAGTGACCCTCCACGCAGGCACCGTCGGGGCAATCTTCGGGGGCGTCGCAGGGGGCCGTGGGGGTGCCACACCAGCCCCGGAAGCAGGGCAGGCCGTCGGCGCAGTCCTTGTCCGCCTGGCAGGCCTGGAACTCGGGTACGCAGAGGCGCCCGCGGCAGACCTTGCCGGCGCCACATTCGTCGTCCTTCAGGCAGCCCTGGCCGCCGCCGAAGCAGGCCCGCCAGGGGTCCACGCACTCGGTCTGGTCCAGGCAGGCCACGCCCTGACGGGGGAAGCAGGCGCCGCCCACGCAGCTGGTCTGGCCGGGGACCTCGCCACCGGGGCAGTCGGCGTCCGCCACGCAGCGGTGCTGGCAGCGACCGTCCAGGCAGGCCCAGGCCTTCTTCTGGCAGTAGCCGTTGACGCAGAAGCTGTCCGGGTCCAACACAATGCAGGCGCCCGTGCTGGCGCAGGGGGTGCAGCCCTCGTCCAGGCAGTAGTCCTCCACGGGGTAGCAGTCCTGGTCCTTGGCGCAGGCGCCGTAGTCCAACGCGCAGCCCTCGGGGCTGGCGGTCCAGTCCAGGCCGCCCGTCTCGTCCACGCCCTCGCAGAAGCTGTCCAGGAAGCTGGAGACCTGGCCCAGGCAGTCGTTGTAGACGGGGCAGGTGGCCAGCTCGGGGGCGCCGTCCTCGGCCACGCACTGGTCCAGGCAGGCGCCGCCCGACATGATCATCTCCAGCACGGCCTCCCGCAGGGGCAGCCCGGTGTCCTGCTGGGTGTTGTTGCTCTTGAGGATGGTGAAGCCCGAGCCACCCTGGGCGATGTAGTCGTTGGTGGCCACCTCGTAGACCTCGCCCTGGAGGATGGGGATGGTCTTGCACTTGCTGGGGTCCGTCACCAGCATGGGGTCGGGGCACTGGGTAAGGGCGATGTCCTCGGAGCGGGGGAAGCAGTCGTCGATGCAGGTCACGAAGGCCGCCTGTCCCTCCGCGTTGAGGTTCTTGGCATAGGGCGGCAGGCAGGCCTCCAGGCAGAAGGCGTCCTCGACCTTGTCGCTGCGGGAGAGGATGCAGTTGGCGAACTTGCCCAGCACGCAGTCCCGCTGACAGGGGCCGTCGGTGCAGCCCTTGAGGCAGTTCTCAAGGCAGCCGTCCCAGTTGGTCCAGACCACCTTGCCATCCTCATCCGTGTGCTTGCACTCGTGGCACTCGTTGTAGAAGGGCGGGGGTTCGGGGTTGCAGTTCATCACGAACTGCACGCCCGCCACCTGGAGCTGGGACACGCAGCCGCGCCCCGAGGAGCGCTGGGCCACGTAGTCGAACAGCTTCCGCAGGTCGGTGCCGGACATGTACATGAGGGTGATCGTGTTGTCGAAGGGGAAGATGTTGTACATGTCGTCCAGGGTGATGGGCCCGGGGTACATGTTGGTGCGGATGCCCAGGGTGTTGGTGAAGCCCATGTCCACCCGGGCGAAGCGGCGGATGGCCTCGGACACCAGGTTCCCCAGGGCCGAGTCGCCGCCTTCGTAGCCATACTTGGTCAGGAGGCGCGCGCTGTACCCGAAGGTGGAGGTGAGGTCGATCTTCTGGTTCAGGCCCAGGCGGTAGTCCTCCATGAGCTGGGCCAGCTTGGGGTCCTCGGGCACGGTGGAGTCCACGGGGAACAGCGTGTAGTCGTGGGAGGCCACTCGCATGCGGCCGTCGGCGTCGTGGCGCAGGATGACGTCCAGGCGCCCCACGTACTTGGCAAAGGCGCCGCTGTGCACCAGCAGCACGTCCTCGCCCTTGCGGTTCTTCAGGACGGCGGGGGGGTTGAGCACGATGTGCAGGTGGCCGCCGAAGACCATGTCCACGCCCTCCGTGGCGGCGATGAGGTCCTGGTCGTGGGACAGGCCCGCGTGGGAAACCACCACCATGAGGTCCACCTGGGGGCGCAGCATGCCCACGTAGTATTGGACGGTCTCGACCATGTCCAGGGGCATCATCTTGAGGCTGTTGCCGATGTCCGTGAGGGAGGACAGGGAGGAGAAGTCGCCGATGCCCAGCACGCCGATGCGGACGCCGCCCTTGTTGAGGATGACGTAGGGTTGGGACAGCCAGCCCAGGTCGTTGTCCGGGTAGTAGTAGTAGTTGGCGGCCAGCAGGGGGAAGGACAGGCGGTCCTTGAGCTTGGCGATGAAGTTGTCCAGGCCCGTGTCGAACTCGTGGTTGCCGATGACCATGGCGTCGGGGTTCAGGTAGCCCATGGCCTCCAGTTCGGCGTCGCCCATGAAGGCGTTGAAGATGGGGGCGCCCTGGAAGACGTCGCCGCTGTCCAGGTAGACCACACGTTCGCCGCGGGCCCGCTCGCGGTTGATGATGTGCCCCATGCGGGCGACGCCGCCGAAGGGCTCGTTGTCCTGGTTCATGCCGAAGTCTTCGTCGGTGAGGGTCACCTGCATGCGGTAGGGCAGCAGCCGCCCGTGGATGTCGGAGGTGTGGAGGAAGGCCAGCCGGATGTCCTGGCCCTTGAGCACCGGGTTCTCGTGCTGTTCGGCGCAGGCGGCCAGGGTCAACGACAGGCAGGCCACGAGCCAGAGGGCAAGCCTCGGAAGGGGCAAGAAGGCAGCAATCCCGGCCATGGGCCCTCCTGGGGGAGTTCGAGATTCAGGCTGTACCACCCCAGGCGCCCAGATTCAACGAAAAACAAGGACCCGGGGACGGTCCTAACATCTTCAACTTCCCGGGGACGGTCCTAACATCTTCAACTTCCCGGGGACGGTCCTAACTTCCTGCTGGTTGCTAGAGTCCCAGCGCCGCGGCCTCCTGGTGGCCGATCTGCATGAGGCGCCGCAGGCGCTCGCGGCTGTGCTTGCAAAGGCAGTTGACGGTGCGCCGGGTGCAGCCCCAGCGCCGCGCTATTTCATCCGTCTCCAGCCCCTCCAGGTAGCGCAGCTTGATGACCTCGCGCTCCTTGCCCTGCAGTTCGCCCATGGCGGCTCTCAGCTTGGCCAACAGTTCACGGCGGGTGAACACGCTCTCCAGGCTGCGCTGGGGCTCCACCAGACCAATCTGCTCCTCCGTCGGGGGCTGCACGGCCACGGCCTCCGACCGGGCCTCCCTCGACGGGCTCGCCGGGCAATTCCCATTCCACCGCCGGTGCCTGCGCATCTGATCAATGATGCGACCCCGGATGTGGATGGTGGCCAGCGTCCTGAAGGAGGCGCCGCCATCCTCCCGATACCTGTTGCGGGCCTCCACCAGACCCAGCATGCCCGTGGCCACCAGTTCGTCGTAGTTCCGGCTCCGGGCCCCGGCGCAGAGCTTCCTGGCGATATAGTGCACCAACTTGACTTCCTTGGTTCTGATGGTCGGCTTTTCCATGGGGCCCCCCGGTGTTGGCTGTCTGCCACACCCAAGAGCAAGCGCCGTGCCACCCCTCCGTTCCATCGGCAGATTGAGCGCCAGGGGCCTCCATACAGCCCCCAACCTGGCCACCGGCTGCAGACACCACAACCCAGCCCATTCATGTGTAACATTTTGATCACAAACATTTTTTGCTACGCGATGCAGCCCCTGCGCCCCCGCCTCCGTCCCCGGCGTCCGCTGCCTCTGCCGACAGCAACCCCGGCCCATTCCCCGCCCTCCGTCCCTGCTTAGCCGTCGCGTCCTGGGGAGTCCAGACCCCACCCCCTGGGGTCTGCAGGCCCCACCCCAGCCCTCCGTCCCCGCGCCCCCTCCACCTAAGCCTTCCGTCCCCCCAGCCCTCCGTCCCCGCGCCCCCTACCGCCCCAGCCTTCCGTCCCCGCACCGCGGCGGCCAAGCCATTTAATAATGTTGCAGACCAGCGGGTTTTGGGGCATATTGCGGCAGCTTTGGCAAGCCCACCTTTTTTTCAATCAACGCTAGGAGCGACGTTTTGGGCAAGAAGATTCTGATTAGCTGTGAAGGGGGCCAGACCCGTGTGGCCATGCTCTCCGAAGGCAAGCTGATAAACATCGAAATGGAAGGTGGGGGCGCGGCCTCCATCAAGGGAAATATCTACAAGGCGAGGGTGTCCTCAACCAACACCTCCCTTCAGGCCGCCTTCGTGGAGTTCGGCGGCGAGCGCGAGGGCTTCCTGTCCATCCAGGACGTGGGCAAGCCCTACCTGCGCGAGGGCAAAGTGCCGGACATCGCCCAGGTCCTCAAGGAGGGCCAGGAGATCCTGGTGCAGGTCCTCAAGGACCCCATCAACCGCAAGGGCGCGTCCCTGACCACCAACGTCAGCCTCCCCGGCCGCTACATGGTGCTGGTCCCCCACGGTGACGGCATCGGCGTGTCCCGCAAGCTGGGGGACGAGGACCGGGACCGCGTCAAGGACATGTTCGCCGACCTGGAGATCCCCGACGGCTTCGGCGTCATCGCCCGCACCGCCGCCGAGACCTCCAACCGCAAGCAGGAGCTGGCCCGCGACCTGGGCGTGCTGCTCAAACTCTGGGAGAGCATCGACGACAAGGCCGCCGCCGGCCCCGCCCCCGAGCTGCTGTTCCATGATCAGGACGTGGCCGTGCGCTACCTGCGCGAGTACTTCACCACCGAGGTCGACGAGGTCTGGGTCGACGAGCGCCACACCCACGACCTGGTGCTGGACTTCTTCACCCGCGTCATGCCCGCTCAGAAGCGCGTCGTGAAGCGCTACGAGGACTACCTGCCCCTTTTCTCCCGCTACGACGTGGAGCGCCAGATCGCCGACATGTTCTCCCGCCGGGTCAAGCTGCCCAGCGGCGGCAGCATCGTCCTGGACCGCACCGAGGCCCTGGTGGCCATCGACGTCAACTCCGGCAAGGTCCGCGAGAAGTCCGTGGAGGACACGGCCCTGCGCACCAACATGGAAGCCGCCCGGGAGATCGGCCGCCAAGTGGTCCTGCGCGACCTGGCGGGCCTCATCGTGGTGGACTTCATCGACATGGAGAAGGCCTCCAACAACAAGAAGGTCGAGGCCGAGCTGCGCCAAGCCTTCGCCGAGGACAAGGCCAAGGCCTCCTTCTCCACCATCAGCAAGTTCGGCCTCATGGAGATGTCCCGCCAGAAGATCCGCCAGGACGTCTACCAGGGCACCTTCGAGTGCTGCACCCACTGCAACGGCATTGGCATCGTGCGCTCCCCCGAGTTCCTCGGCCTGGAGATCCTGCGCCGCGTCCGGGAGATCATCGCCCGCAGCAACCCCGGTCTCATACGCGTGGAGGCGCCCCTGGAGGCGGCCACCATGCTGCAGAACCGCCTGCGCCGCACCCTGTCCCTTTGGGAAGAGGACCGCAACGTCCGCATCGAGATCATCGGCTCCACCAGCATCACCGCCAACGAGGTGCGCTTCCAGATGGAGAAGCCCTCCGCCGACGGCGAGGACCAGGTGGAGGTGCTGACCGCCAACCTGTGGCAGGACAACGAGAACAGCGGCCACGACCGTGGTCACGACCGGGCCGCCGAGCGCAGCCCCGACCGCGCCCGCACCGAGGAACCCGCCAGGTTGCATGGGGAGCCTGAGGGGACGGAGGCCAAGCCCGAGGGCAAGCGCCGTCGCTCCCGCGGCCGTGGCAAGGGCAAGGGTGCCGCCGCTGCTGCCGCCGCCGCTGCTGCCAACGCCCCCGTGACCGAGCAAGCCGCCCCCGCGCCCAAGCCCGAGCCCAAGCCCCCCGTGGCGGCCAAGAAGCCCGCCCAGGGTGGTGGTCGCCAGAAGGCCCCCGAGGCCCAGGACGGACGCCCCCGCACGGGTGGTCAGGATGGCCGCCAGCGTGCCGCCGCCCAGCCCGCCGCCAGCGGCGGTGGTCGCGGTCGCCAGCCGGCCAAGACCGAGGGTAAACCGGAGGGACGGAGCCCCGAGAGCAGAGCCGAGGGACGGAGCCCCGAGAGCAGAGCCGAGGGACGAAGCCCCGAGCGCCCCGCTGCCCAGCCCCGCGAGAACCCGCGCAACCGGCCCCAGGACTCGGTCCCTCTCCCCCGGAACCCCGTCAACCAGGAGCCGACCCAGCCCCGGAATCGCCCCCCCGAGCCCCGCCGGGAACGGGAGGACGACCGCCGCCAGGTGCTTGGCGCCGAAAGCCGGGACAAGCGCAACCAGGGCAACGAGGATCAGGCCGGCAGCGGCCTCCTCGGTTGGCTTGGCAAGATGCTTGGCATCCCCGACGAGGCCCCCGAGGTCGTCGCCCCTGTGGAGACTGAGACCCGCCCCGCCCGCCGCCCCCGCAGCCCCCGCAAGTAATTTCCCCGGGCACTCGCCCCGGGGACGGCACTCGCCCCGGGGACGGTCCTAACTTGCCCTCACCTTGCCCGACAAACGGACTCGCCCCGGGGACGGTCCTAACTTGCCCTCACCTTGGCCGACAGACGCGCGGTTCAGCACTGGTTGCGGGATTGAGCGCGTCTCCTTCACAGTGACGTGGTGAAGTTAGGACCGTCCCCGACGCTGGCATTCACGGTGATGGAGTGAAATTAGGACCGTCCCCCATGCGGGCATTCACGGTGAGGGTGTGAGATTAGGACCGTCCCCGATGCGGGCAGGTGGGAGAGCTATTCCTGTTGTTGGAAAAGCGAGAACAGGGCCCCGAAGTCCGGGGCCTCACCGGCGAGGATGGCGTCCAGTTGGCCGCTCAGGTACAGCAGGGCAAAGCCCCCCAGCAGCACCAGCAGCAGGATGAAGATGATGAGGCCCACGGTGCCGTTCACCAGGGGCTTCTTCTCGGGCTTGGGCTGCTCCAACGGCCCGGACACAGACTGAACCAGACGGTCAAAGTCCGACCCCGCCCCCGCCGAGGGGTTGGCGGCATAGTCGTCCCAATACTCCTCCAGCACACCCTTGCGCTCGTCCAGTTCCTCGGGGTTCAAGGGCTCGGCCCGCCCCGCCGGGAAGGGACTGGGCAGCACCCCGATCATGGAGAGGCTCAGGACCTCGTCCCGGATCAGCTCACGAAGGCGGCCGCTGTAGTCCTCGGTGACGCCCTTCTCCTCGTGGATGGACTTCACCAGTGACGCAAGGTCGAACTGGGTGAACTTCTGCCCCTGGGTGAACAGGAACTGGGCCAGCGCGTCCCCCAGATCCTTGGCCGACTGCCAGCGCTTCTTGCGGTCCCGCGCCAGGGCCTTGAGGACGATCTCGTCCAGGTCCTTGGGCACTTCATTATTGATGGTGGACGGCGCCGGCACCTGGCACTTGCGCAGCAGCTCCACGGTCTCCAGGTCGTTGCGCCCCATGAACAGGCGCCGCCCGGTCAGCAGCTCGTGCAGGATGACCCCCAGGCCAAAAATGTCCGCCCGGGCGTCCACGGTCTTGCCATCCACGGCCTCCGGTGACATGTAGCTGAACTTGCCCTTCACCACGCCGGGGTCGGTGCGCTCTATCTGAGACACGGCCTTGGCCAACCCAAAGTCCGTGATCTTCACTTCGCCGGACCAGGAGATGAGGATGTTGGGCGGGGACACGTCCCGGTGCACGATGCCCAGGGAGGCGCCCTGGTCGTCCCGCAGCTCGTGGGCGTGGTTCAGCGCCTTGCACACCTCCATGCCCAGGTAGGCCACCGCCGACGCCGGGATCCGGCGCCCCGCCTCGGAGGCCTTCTGGAACAACCGCCGCGCGTTGGTGCCGTCCACCAGCTCCATGACCAGGAAGTAGGTGCCGTCAGCCCGACCGACGTCAAACACCTGAACGATGTTGGCGTGGGTCAGGCGCATGGACAGCCTGGCCTCGTCGATGAACATCTTCACGAACTTGGAGTTGTCCGACAGGGACGGCAGGATGCGCTTGATGGCAACGGGCTTCTCGATGCCGTCCAGGCTGAGGGCGCGGCCCTTGAAGACCTCCGCCATGCCGCCGGAATCGAGCTTCTGGATCACCTGGTAACGCTGTTTTGAGCCCATGGTACCCCAAACTCCTAGGGGAGCGATTATAGGGGCCTGCCCGCGTTTGCCAAACGAAAAGTTGCCCGGCGCGAAGGTCGCCCTAGACTGGCTGCCTTGGAGGAGGCACCCGTTCATGCCACTGCTGCTTAGATTTCCGGCCCTGCTGCTGTTGTTCCTGGCCCTCTCCCAGGCCGCCCTGGCCCAGGAAGAGGTGACGAGGAAGGACCACTCGGCCCTGCTCTTCTCCAACCGCCTGCAGTTCAACGATCGCGGCGAGCCCCTGGTCTCCATCGGCCTGATGGACGCCCAGACCAGCGTCACCTTCAGCGCCGACGGCCTGATCATCAGCCCCTCCGGCCCCGAGGGCCCCAGGATGCAGGTGGACGGCAAACGCGAATGGACCGCCACCCTCTCCCGGGCCCGCGCCGCCACCTTCCAATGGCGCGTGGTGCTGGGCTCCGCACCCACCACTGACTTCGCCGCCGTGCGGGAAACCCTGCGCCAGCTTCGGGACCAGGGCCTCCAGGTCTCCATGGAGGAGGTGGGCGCCCTCTTCGGCGTCCTGGGCCAACTGCTGGACACCCGCGAGACCGTCTTCCTGCTGGAGGACGTCTTCGCCAGCGAGTCCGCCGCCGGCGTCAAGGGCGAGGAACTGGCCCGCCTCGTCGGCCACCCGGTCACTGTGGAGCGCCTCATCCAGGAGCTCCCCGAGGGCACCTTGACCCTGCGCAGCAAGGATCAGGAGATCAAAGTCGAGGCCCGCAACGCCATCTGGTTCGAGGCCCCCGGCGGCGCCCCCGTGCAGTTCCAGAAGGTCGAGCACAGCCGCGGCTTCCGCTGGCACGGCCGGGAAGACCGCTCCTACCAGGGCAGCTTCTACGTCACCGTGGACTCGGGCGGCAAGCTGGGCCTGGGCAACATCCTCACCGCCGAGCGCCTGCTGGAGGGCCTGGTCCCCGCCGAGATGTACACCAGCGCCCCCCTGGAGGCCCTGAAGGCCCAGGCCGTCACCGCCCGGGGCGAGCTGTTGTCCAAAATCGGCCGCCGCCACCTTACGGACCCCTGGCTCATCTGCGCCGAGCAGCATTGCCAGGTCTACAAGGGTCTGAAGGCCGAGAACCCCCGCACCACCAAGGCCGTCAAGGAGACCCGGGGGCTGGTGCTCTTCTCCGGCCGCGGGCTGGCGGACGCGCGCTACTCGTCCAACTGCGGCGGTCACAGCGAGAACTCCGAGACCGCCTGGCCCGAGGTCAAGGCCCCCGAGCTGCGTGGCCGGGTGGACAGCGCCGGCGCGCCCCCCAGCGATCTCAGCCAGGAGGATAACGCCAGCGCCTTTATCAAAAATCCGGGGGCGGCCTATTGTAAGACCAAGGGCGGTACCTTCCGCTGGACCGAGAAGATCTCCACCAAGAAGCTCAGTGAGTTGGTCAACAAGAGCTTCCGCATCGGCCCCATCACCACCGTCAAGCCCCTGGCCCGCGGCGTCTCCGGCCGCATCTTCCGTTTGGCTGTGGGGGGCGAGGGGGGAGAGGCCCTGGTGGAGGGCGAGCTGGTCATCCGCAAGCTCTTCGGCGGCCTCAAGTCCAGCATGTTCGTCGTCACGCCCCCCGCCGCGCCCGGCGGCGACTGGATCTTCGAGGGTGGCGGCTTCGGGCACGGGGTGGGCATGTGCCAGCACGGCGCCATGCAGATGGCCGAGGGCGGCGCCGACTTCAAGACCATCCTCCAGCACTACTACCAGCAAAGCCGCGTCGAGCCGCTGTACTAGAAACCCCGCCTCCGTCCCCGCCGCGCCCCGCCGCTGTCCGGCCGGCCGGACCATCACCATCACCATCACCATCACCATCACCAGCACCATCACCTGCACCACGCGGGCTTCCACGCCACTTACTCTTTCTGATTCCGATCAGTCCCGTCCCCCTCGCGCCCCTTGCCCCCCAGCCCCCCCCTTTGATACCATCGGGCCGTCGTTTTTTGTGGAGGGTCATCATGGATACCAGCCGTCGTCAGGTGCTTGAGTCCTATCGCCGCCGCGTGGACGCCAAGGGCTGGCGGCCCCGCAACTGCGTGTGGGAGCTGACCTTGGCCTGCAACCTGCGCTGCACCCACTGCGGGTCCCGGGCGGGGCAGGCGCGGGCGGACGAGCTGTCCACCACGGAGGCCCTGCGGGTGGTGGGCGAGCTGGGCACCCTGGGCTGCGAGCTGCTGACCCTCTCGGGGGGCGAACCCACGCTGCGCAGCGACTGGGACCAGTTGGCCGCCGCGGCGGTGGCCCAGGGCATGGTGGTCAACATGGTGACCAACGGCGTCTACTGCAACGGCAGCAGCGCCTCGGACGTGGGGTCCCGCGCCCACAAGGCAGGCCTGGCCAACCTGGGGGTGTCCATCGACGGCCCCCGGGAGGTCCACGATCTGATCCGCGGACCGGGGACCCTGCAGCGGGTGCTGGACTCCATCGCCGCCTTTCGCGCCCAGGGCATGAAGGTGGGCGTACTGTGCACCGTGAACCGCCTGAACTTCGATCACCTTTCGGAGGTGCGGGACCTGGCCCGGGACGCCGGCGCCACCATCCTGCGCTTCCAGCTTGGCAAGCCCATGGGCAGCCTGTCGGACCACCGCGAGCTGGTGCTGGACCCCGTGCAGACCCCCGAGCTGCTGCGCCGGTTGGCGGACCTGAAACGCCAGGGTGGCCTGCAGGTGGCGGTGGGGGATTCCCTGGGCTACTTCAGCCCCGACGACCGGCTGCTGCGGGGCCAGGGCTGGCGCAACCGCGCCGAAAGCTGGCAGGGCTGTCAGGCGGGCATGCAGGCCCTGGGCATCCAGTCCGACGGCGGCGTCAAGGGCTGCCTGTCCTTGCAGGCCCGGGAGGCCGATGCGGACACCTTCGTGGAGGGCAACCTGCGGCAGACCTCGCTGCTGGAGCTCTGGTACCGCCACGGGGTCTTCGCCTACAACCGGGACTTCCAGGCCGCCAGCCTCAGTGGTGGCTGTAAAAGCTGTAGCAAGGCCAGCCTGTGCCGGGGGGGCGCCCGCTGCGTGACCTCGGCCCTGGGCAACCTGGGGGATGACCCCTACTGCGCCTGGCGCTACCTGGCCCGCCCCTCCCTGGCCGCCAGCGTCAGGGCCACCGCCGCCTCCGCCGCTGCGGTCCTGTGTCTGGCTGCCGCGGGCTGCGGGGCCGCCGCCGAGTCCCAGGCCCTGGACGTCAACGACCAGATCTCCTCCCAGATTGACCTGACGGTGGACGGCCGCCCCGGGGACCTGGCCCCCACGGACACCTTCGACTGCACCAACATCTGCTGCGAGTGCGACTACGGCATCCTGCCCGAGGGCGCCTTCGAGGCCTGCTGCGCCGCCCCCGAATACGGCATGCCCCCAGACGCCCTGCCGGTTGACACCCAGGCCCCCGACGCCATCACCCCCACGGACGCCATTGACTGTGACGGCGTCTGCTGCGAGTGCGAGTACGGCATCCTGCCCGAAGCCGTGGCCCAGGCCTGTTGCGCCGCCCCCGACTACGGCATGCCCCCGGACGCCGCCTCCCCCGACGTGACCCCCATGGACACCACCGCCCCGGACGCGGCCCTCCCCACCGACGTCGTGGACTGCGACGCCGTCTGCTGCGAGTGCGACTACGGCGTCCTTCCGGAGGGTGCCTACGAGGCCTGCTGCAAAAAGTAACCCGCCCTTGTAAACCGGCCCATTCACGTATATAAACGCGGCGTTGTTTTTCCCCCGGGGGAACCCATGCTTGATGAAAACGGGGGTCGGCCCCTGCTGCCCCTTGGTCCCGATAAAGACTACGTCCGCCCGCGCCGCGAATGGCTGGTGCGCCTGCTGGTGCTGGTGCTGGCGGCGGGTATCTTCCTGCCCAACCTGGGCGCCTTCGGCCTGTGGGACCCCTGGGAGACCCACTACGGCGAGGTCACCCGCAACATGGTGGAGACCCACGACTGGGTCAGCCCCTACTGGGGTTACCGCGTCAAGATCGGGGACCAGGGCAAGCAGGGCTCGGCCTTCTTCTCCAAGCCCGTGCTCATCTTCTGGACGGAGGCCATGGCGGTCCGCGTCCTGGGCCTGAACGAGTGGGCCATCCGCCTGCCCATGGCCCTCATGGCGCTGCTCACGGTGTTCCTGACCTACTTCGTCCTCTCCCGCATCTGGAACCGCAAGGCCGGCCTGCTGGCGGCCCTGGCCATGGCCACCGCGCCCCAGTTCTTCTTCCTGGCCCGCCAGGCCCAGACGGACATGCCCTTCGTGTCCATGCTGACGGTGGCGCTGCTGTTCTTCATGCTGGCCCTCTTTGGCCCCAAAGAGCGCCCCAGCCTGCCTCGCTTCTACGCCAAGTTCGTCGGCCTGCTGGCGGTCTTCCTGCTGACCACCATCCCCCAGTTCGGCATCCTGGTGACGGACCTGTCCACCGAGAAGACCTTCGCCAACCTGCCCCTCCTGCAGCGCATCGGCGCGACCATCCAGATGAACGGCATCTACCATTCCATCATCTACGGCCTCCTCACGGTGGTCTTCCTGGTGTGGACCCTGCTGCCCCCCTTCCTGGCCTGGCGCCGCACCCGGACCTTCTCCTTCGAATCCCGCGACGCGCTGCTGCGCCGGGGCTACCTGCTGATGTTCTACGTCTTCTGCGGCCACGCCTCCCTGGGCAAGGGCCTGCTGGGCTTCCTGCTGCCCGGCGCCATCCTCTTCTTCTTCTTCCTGGTGACGGGCCACTGGAAGGTGCTGCGGGCCCTGTTCATCCCCCAGGGGTTGCTGGCCTTCTGTCTTACGGCCTTCCCCTGGTACCTGGCCATGTTCGCCAAGCACGGCAACGGCTTCTACGCGCGCTTCTTCATCCACGACCACTTCAACCGCCTGGGCACCGGCGTCCACGAGATCGACGACGGCACCTTCGAGCACTTCATGCGCTGGCTGGGTAACGGCCTCTTCCCCTGGGTGGCCCTGGTTCCCCTGGCCCTCCTGATCATCCCGCGCCTCTTCAAGCGCCGGGACGCCGCCGTGCTGCCCGAGCTGTTCCTGTTCCTGTGGGGCTTCTTCGCCTACCTGCTGTTCACCCTGGCCTCCACCAAGTTCCACCACTACATCTTCCCGGCCCTCCCCGCCGTGGCCATGCTCATCGGCGTCAAGCTGGCCCACTACACCGACGCCCGGGACCGCTTCTTCCGCATGGCCGTGGTCCTGGGTCTGGGCATCACCATCGCCGTGGGCCTGGGCATCCGCAGCGAGCCCCAGACCATGCGCAACCTGTTCACCTACAAGTACGACCGCAAGCTGCCCCAGCACCTGCCCACGGATCCCGAGGCCTCCGCCTCCGGCGAGCTGGGCCCCTCCTGCCGCGCCGACTCGGACTGCGCCGGCGCCCACCTGTGCACCGAGGGCGGCACCTGCGACACCAAGTGGAAGAACACCTGGTTCTGGCGCCAGACCACCCCCAGCGTCCGCTGGCTGCTGACCCGCGAGTGGCTGTCCACCGAGCTGGTCCCCGTCTACGTCATGCTGCTGTTCGGCCTGGGCCTGCTGCTGCTGCTGACCCCGGGCTTCATCCACCGGGCGGGCCTCGTGTGCATGGCGACGGCGGCCATCTTCCAGGCCGTCTGGGGGCTGAACTACTACCTGCCCCTGCTGTCCCCCCACTGGTCCCAGAAGTACGTCTTCGAGGACTACTACGACCAATGCGGCCCGCGCCTCAAGCACACCCTGGAGGACGACTACCGCCCCCTGCTGGACAACCTGGGCCTGGGCGACTTCACAAAGTCCCTGGGCGCCACCATGAAGCGGGTCTGCCCCGACAACATCACCTCCTGGCTGATCGTCTGGCGCGGCGAGACCTACTACAGCTACAACGAGCTCATGCCCCTGGAGAAGAAGGACAAGCAGCTGCGGCCCTACATTGAGGAGATCAACCCCCAGCTCAAGACCCTCCCCGCGTCCTGCGGCGGCGGCCAGCGGCTGTGCCCCTCGCCCTTCTACGTCTTCATGGAGAACCGCAACGCCAACTCCTCCTCGTCCATCGCCTCCCAGGTGAACGACGAGGTGAAGAAGATCCGCAAGGATGGCAAGCCCGCGGTGCGGGAGGCCCTGGAGACCCTGGACCGCTTCGAGGCCGTGAAGATCCACTTCGAGAACGACTTCTTCACGCTGTTCAAGCTGACCCCGACCTTCAAAGGCAACGGCAAGAAAGCCGACAACAAGGACCAGCAGGCCGCCGCGCCGGAGTGTGGCTGCGCGGCCGCGCTGGCTGAATAGAAAGGATCTCTCCCATGACCGAAATCATCGACATCAATGCCCGTGAAATCATCGACTCCCGCGGGAACCCCACCGTGGAGGTGGAGGTCTACCTGTCGGACGGCGTGTTCGGCCGCGCCATGGTCCCCTCCGGCGCCTCCACGGGCAGCCGCGAGGCCCTGGAACTGCGTGACAAGGATCCCCAGCGCTACAAGGGCAAGGGCGTCCTCACCGCCGTGAAGAACGTGAACGACGTCATCGCCCCCGAGCTGATGGGCATGGACGCCATGGATCAGGCTGGCCTGGATGCCCGCATGATCGAGCTGGACGGCACCGAGAACAAGTCCAAGCTGGGCGCCAACGCCATCCTGGGCGTCTCCATGGCCGCCGCCCGCGCCACCGCCGAGGTCCTGGGCATCCCCCTGTACCGCTACCTGTGCGGGGCCGCTGCCCGTCGCCTGCCCGTCCCCATGATGAACGTCATCAACGGCGGCGCCCACGCCGACAACAACCTGGACATCCAGGAGTTCATGATCATCCCCGCGGGCTTCTGCTGCTTTGGCAAGGCCCTGCGCGCCTCCACCGAGGTCTTCCACACCCTCAAGTCCCTGCTGAACAAGAAGGGCCTGGCCACGGGCGTGGGCGACGAGGGCGGCTTCGCCCCCAACCTCAAGTCCAACAAGGAAGCCCTGGACCTCATCCTGGCCGCCATCGAGGGCGCCGGCTACAAGCCCGGGCAGGAGTTCTTCCTGGCCCTGGACTGCGCCGCCTCCGAGTTCTTCAACAAGGAGACCAAGACCTACGAGCTCAAGGGCGACAACAGCAACCTGACCTCCGCCGAGCTGGTGGGCTACTACGAGAAGCTGGTCGCCGAGTACCCCCTGGTGTCCATCGAGGACGGCCTGGGCGAGGCTGACTGGGACGGCTGGAAGCTGATGACCGACCGCCTGGGCAAGAAGATCCAGATCGTGGGCGACGACCTCTTCGTCACCAACGCCAAGATCCTGGCCGAGGGCATCAACAAGGGCGTGGCCAACGCCATCCTCATCAAGCTGAACCAGATCGGCACCGTCTCCGAGACCCTGGAGACCATCCAGCTTGCCCACCGCAACGGCTACAACACCGTCATCTCCCACCGCAGCGGTGAGACCGCCGACACCACCATCGCCGACCTGGCCGTGGCCGTGAACGCCGGCCAGATCAAGACCGGCTCCCTCTGCCGCAGCGAGCGCATCGAGAAGTACAACCAGCTCCTCCGCATCGAAGACGAGCTGGGCACCGCCGCCCAGTACATCAGCCCCTTCAAGCGCTAGAACATCCCCCCTTCCCGTCCAAGCCGCGCACGAAGCGCAGCGAAGTAAGCGGATCCGGCCTCCCCGTCCAAGCCGCGCACGAAGCGCAGCGAAGTAAGCGGATCCGGCCGTGTATCGTCCGTCGTGTTCGTGTGTCGTGTTGGGGTGAGGGGTGTTGGGGTGTGTCGTGTCGGGGGCCGCGGGGGCCCTCATCTGGCGCAACGAACCCCCAGATGCCCATCGTCATAGGTTTCTTTGGCCTTGAGCCTGAAGGAGACCCGCAGCCCATAGGGGGAGTAGGCGTAGAAGCTGCCCCCGCGGAAGACCCTGTCATTGCCAGTCAGGGGGCCCCGAGGGTCCACCTGGTCTTCGGCGCTGTATTCTCCGTAGAGATCCCCGGTCCACTCAAACACATTGCCCAGCATGTCATACAACCCGAAGGCATTGGGCGCCTTGCCTCCCACCGGCTGCTTTCTCTCGCCGGAGTTGTCTTCAAACCAGGCGATCCCATCGAGGCAGGCGTAGTCGTCCCCGCAGTAGAAGCGGGTCCTGGTTCCGCCCCTGGCTGCATACTCCCACTCAGCCTCCGTCGGCAACCGGCCACCGATGGCTTCGCAGAAGGCCTTGGCCTGGGGCCAGGCAACGCACTCCACGGGGTTGTCCGGGCCACCACCACCGCTGTGATTGCACGAGGGATTGGCCTTCATCACCGCTTCGTACTGGGCCTCCGTCACCTCGGTCTCCAACAACTCGAAGGCCGAGATGGTCACCCCATGCGCCGGGTCCTCGTTGGGGTAGCAGGAGTCCTCCTTGGGCGAACAGCCCATCCGGAAGGTCCCACCCGGCACGGAGATCCATCTGGCCCCCTCCGGCAAGCCGGCGACCAGGTCCTTGGACGCCCCGCAGTCCACAGTCCCAAGACAATCCGAACCAACCTCGCGAAGGTCCCCGCCCCCACCGGCATCGGTGCCACAGGCAGCCACCCACAAAGCCAGCGCCAAGGCACAGAGGTCAACCGCAGACCTGAACATCTTGTACTCCGCACTTGTCAGCAGTGTCGGAGGATAGACCCGGTACCGGTTCCGGTCACTTTCATTTTCCGACGGGCCTTTTCAAGCAGCGTCTGGGTTTCACGGCGCCCGGAGCGGCAGCCTGAAGGCCTCCTGGTCCGCGATGCCCGGCCGGACGATTCACGACGCACGATTCACGGCCCGCAGTTCATCGCCAGGGACTTCAAGGAATTCCTGCGGGTCTGCGAGATGCAGCATGTCCGCATCTCGCCCGGGTATCCCCAGAGCAACGGCAGAT
>CAIXZC010000344.1 GCA_903923815.1 uncultured Myxococcales bacterium | reverse complement strand
GTGGCCACCGAGGCCTTCAGCGAGACCGGCCCCGGCAAGACCACCCTGGCCCGCACCAAGGTTTGGAAGCTGGAGGATGGCGCCATCCGCAAGATCATCGACCGCATCGTCTCCGAGGCCTTCAAGATGGCCAAGGACGCTGCGGCCTCCGCGCCCGAGGAGAAGAAGGGCCGCATCGGCCTGACCCAGGCGGACATCGAGGAGTATGCCACGATGGAAGTCGCCGAAGGCTACGTCCTGGCCTCCCTGGTGGCCCTCAACTGGAAGCTGGAGTGGTCCGAGAACGCCCCCGATGGCGGCAACCGCAACTGGTCCTACGTGCAGGCTGAGGCCAGCCGCCGCTTTGGCGAGCAGTACTGGTCCGACAAGAGCTTGCTGGACTTCTTCATGAACGACATCGACTCCACCTACGCCGCCTTCACCCTGGCCATTGAGGGCCTGGACAGCGCCGCCCGCTCCTGGGGCTTTGCGTCCGAGGCGCTGCCCACCTGGAACCGCATCCTGGCTGACCTGAACGGCGCCAGGGATACCGCGCTGGCTGCCGCCAGAAGCGCCACCAGCGTCCCCGACGGCGCGGTGGAGGCCTACATCAAGTATGCTCCCCTCAACGAGATGATGACCGAGGTCCTGGTCATCAACTTCGACGGCGCCCGCAAGAAGGCCATAGAGGCCGAAGAGGCCGCCAAGGCCGCTGAAGAGGCTGCCAAGGCCGCTCCCGCCGCTCCCGCCGCCCCCGAGGCCAAGCCCCAGTAGGAATCATGAAGTCCATCCGCCACCTGAGCCTTGCTCTCCTGCTGCTGGCCTGCGCCTGCAGCGGGTCCAAGAGCAAGACCGACGACGCTCGCCCCCACTTCGAGACCCTCTCCCAGACCGTCACCATGTTCAACGAGGCGCTCCACTGGGGGAACACTCTTGAGGCCGCGAACTGGCTGGACGTGAAGTCCGCCGCGGCCTTTCAAGAGGCCGTCCTGAAGAGCCGCGGGGTGCGGGTGCTGGAGGTCGAGGTGGAGGGCATCGTGCCCCAGTCCAAGGGCTTGGTCACTGCCATGGTGCGGTTCATGTGGGTGCCCAAGAACAGCATCAGCACCGAGGAGTGCATGCTTGTCCAGACCTGGAAGCCCCATGGCAAGGTCTGGATGATCAGCTCGGCCGTGCCTCAGGAGTGCGACAAGACCATCTACGAATTCCGCGCGCCGGTGGAGGACAAGCCCGCGCCTGCCCCAAGACCCAGATCAATCATTGACAAGTGAGCCCCGCAGACGGGCCAACCGGAACCGTTGGGTCTCCAGGGTCTCGGGGGTGCCGACCTTGGCATCCAGAGGCTTTCCATCCGCGCCCAACAGGGGCTCCAGGTGGGCGAACACATGCACCACCCGTGGTCCCGACAGGAGGGGCGCGCTGGCCGTGCCCAGGTCCTTGAGGAGGCGCTGCACCACCTTGCGGGCGGCCTTGTCCCCTGCGAGGGCGCTGCGAATGGTCTCCAGCAACTTGCCCTCACGCTCGCGCAGCTTCCAGGTATTCAGCAGGCGCGCCGTCTTGCCCTCGCCGGCCTCCAGGTAGACCAACGGCGAAGGGTCCGCCTCGTCCCCTTCCGCCATGTACCGACAGATGAGGGCCTTGGCCTGGCCTCGGGGCGTGCCACCCAGGGGCAGGGTCAGGAAGGGCGTGCCAACACAGTCGTGGTAGTACACGACGTGGGCCACGCGCAAGACCTGCTCGTGGAACTCGGCGGGGAAGGCCCCGGCCTCCACCAGGCGCGGGTCCGCCATGTAGTAAAGGGACGCAAGCTGGGCCCCCACCTCCGCCACCAGGCGCCCCGTGGGCCCCGACAGGCCATCAACCTTGGGCCCCGCCAGCAGCCCCGCGGCGAACACTGCGCGGGCGTACTCCATCCAACGGCCGGCCACTCGACCCCAGGTTCGCAGGGCCAGGACGTACTCGGGCAATAGCCGCCGGTCCAGGCTCTTGTCCACGAAGACCGAAGAGGGGTAGAGAAGTTCGGGGAACACGGCCGTGCAACCAGCGGCCCCGAAGGCTCCAGGCACGGAGCCCGTGGCACAGGCAGGGGCGCCGTCAAAGAGGGCAAAGAGAGGCTGGGCGCTCATGCCCTCCAGGGGTTTGGCATCCTTGGCCGCCTTGGCCCCGAGGAACAGGGTGCGGAAGCGCTCGAAGGCCTCCGTATCAGCACCGGGAATGCCCACCAGCCCCTGGAAACCGCCGGACAGATGTAGGGGATCCCGGGAACTGTCCACAAAGCCCATGAGAAGCGCCAGTTGCTGGGTCAGGGCCGCCCCCTTGGGCCGCTCGCTGAGGTCCACGCCGCCCGACTCCAGGGTATCCGCCAGGGCCGTCAGGGCCGCCCCCTGCTGGGCATCATCGGCCACCCCCGCTGCCTGCCGCACAAAGTGCACCACCTCGGAGATCCGCGCGCCCCATTTCCAGCCCGCATTCATGGGAACGGGCTTGCCAGACAGGGTCGCGGCGTCCAGTTCGTAACGCACGTTGGGCCAGCGTACGGTGCCCTCCACGGGCAGGTCCTGGACTCCAAGTTCGGGGTCGTAGAAGTTGTCCGCGCTGTCCTTCACCGGGTCCGCACCGGTGCTTACCAGGATCCGCGGCTCCACGCTTGGATCGAAGACCAAGGCCTCCAGGTGGGAGAAGCGTTCGGTCAGGTCCTTGCCGGGCAGGAAATCCAGCTTCTCGCCCTTCTGCTCCAGCCGCTCCATGGCCTCCAGCAGGGTCCTGGCATCCAGCCCCTCGGGCAGGAACTTCTCGCCGCTGATGGCATCGTAGGGCCCGTGATTGGCCCAAAGAAGCTTCAGGTAGTTCAGGGCCGCCTTCTTCTGCGCGGGCCTGGTCAACACCCCCGAGGCCACCACCTTCTCCATGAGCGTCACCAGGGGCAGGGCCAATCGATGATTCAGCAGATACAAGAGGGGGTCCGCCGCCTCCACCGCCCGCACCAGATACCAGGCCTGGAGGCGCTGCCGCTGCTCCAGCTTGGCAAAGCGCCCGGCCCCGTGGGTCTCCACCAGGTAGGTCAAGCTGCCGCTGCCAAAGCGCTCCTGGGCGGCGGCCTGTTGGGGCCCCTGCTTGCGACCCGCGCCGCCAGACGCCTCTGGCCTGGACTCGCAAAGCCCCCGATGGAGCCCGCAGAACTCCGCCAACAGGTCCGCCTTGCGCACCGCCTTGGAGGTCTGGTCCAGCGCCCGAAGACGAACCAGGACCTCCTGCGCCTCAGTAGCCTTGGCCGGGGGCAGCACGCCGTAGCAGGCCGCCAGCCAGCGGGCCTCGCCCAAGGCGTCCTTGCCCTGGGAGGCCCACTGCGCTCCCTTCAAACAGATCCGAAAATCCCAGGGCTCCTGAAGGAACAGCGCCCACAACAGCCCCGAGGCCAGCTTGGGATCCCGCCGGGCATACCAACCGGCTCGCGTCACCTGGGCCTCCCGGTCCGCCGGCGCGATGTGCAGAATGCGCTCCAACGCCTCCAGGGCATCCTGGTCCCGCTTCACCGAGAACAGGCACTGGGCTTCATTCCAAAGCAGCTCCCGGTCGTCGGGCTTCATGGCCAGCCCACGTCCCACTGCCACCAGACAGCCATCCGGGTCCCCTTCCAGCCTGGCCGCCGCCGCCTGCACGCGGTAGGCGCCGGGGTCCGACTGCTCGGCCCGGCCCAGGAAGCTGCGCGCCTCCTCATACCGCCCCAGCGCCAGCAGCGCGTCCGCCTGGGCCACCCGCAGGGGGTTGTCCATGGGGTCCGTCTTGCGGGCCCGCTCTATCAACTCCAGGGCCTGCTCGAAGCGCCCATTCTGGAAGCTGGCCTGGGCCAAATCCTTCAGGAACGCCCGAACCCTGGCCGGGTCTGTGTGCTCCAGGTCTCGCTCGTCCAGGGTCAGCCCGTGGGCGGCGCACACCGCCTGCTGGTCCCGCTGCTCCATGAGCCTGTGGAACCGCGCCTGCTCCTGCAGGAAGAACGCCCGCAGTTGGGGATGCTGGGGCAGCGCCAGGAAGCGGCTTGCCCACAGCAGGGCCTCCTCCAAGCGCCCGTCCCGCTCCAGAAACAACAGCAACGTCCGGGCCGCGTCCTCATGCCAGGGCTCACGGTCCAGGGCCGCCAGTTCCATCTTCACGGCGGACCCCAGATCCCCCTTCTTGCCAAACAACAGGGCCGTGCGATGGAAGGGCTCGGCCAACTCGGACTGCAGTCGCAGCAACTTGCCGGCGGTCTGGAAGGCACCCTCCACCTCGTTCATGGAGTCCAGCAGCCGCAGCAATTCCCAGTACCAGAACACCTGATCCTGCCCTGTCTTCTTCTGCCCATCCTCCATGATGGCCACCACCGCCCCGCTGTCCCCCCGCCGGGATGCCGCGTAGGCCTCCAGCAGCCAGGTCTCCTTGCGGGTCGGGTCCATCTTGCGGGCCTTGGTCAGCCAGGTTGCGCCGGCCCCATCGTCCCCCGCGTAGTAGGCCGCCAGGGCCAGACAGTAATAGGGCTCCATGGAGACGGCGCTCTTCACCGCCCGCCCACACAGCCGGGCCGTGTCAGCGCTGCGATGGAGGGCCAGGTACTGAATGCCCAACAGGGCCTCAAGCTGCGGTGACGCACCCTCCGCGAGGGCCGCCTCCAGCAGGTTCACGTTGCCCTCGGCGGCGCCCGGCTCGGGCAACAGGGAGGCGTCCAGGCGAAGCCCCGCAGGAAGATCCTGCGCGAACACCGCCCCGGGCAGGCACAGAGCCAGCGCAAGCGCTAGAACCGGCAGTCTGGAAAGCATGGCACCCTCCAACGTATGGCCCTTCGAAAAGACAGGCTTTCCTAAGATAGCATCGGCGGCTAGAATCCAAAAGCATGAAAACGCCCGTCCAACACCATCAAGAGCGCGAGTGGAAGTACAGCCTGCCGACCCGCGCCGAGTTCCAGCGCCTGCTGGACTTCCTGGGCCCCCAGGCCCCCCTGCTGCGCCAGACCAACCACTACTGGTTGCCGGCCCTCCCCTTGCGGTCGGTGCTGCGCCTGCGCCTGGAGGACGGACGCCACCTGCTGACCCTCAAAGGGCCCTCCCAAAGACAGGGCGCGCTGTTCACCCGCGGGGAGGCCCAGGTGGAGCTGCCCGGGGCCGTCGCGCTGGACCTGCTTGGTGGTTGTCTGGAGGGGGTCCGGGGGAGCCTGGAGGCCCTGGGCGTCAGCGCCCCCCTGACCTACGTAGGCAGCCTCGTGAACGAGCGCCGGGTCTGGCTGAGGGAGGGCTTCGAGATAGCCCTGGACGAGAGCTTCTTCCCCCGGGGCCCCCAACTGGAGATTGAGTTCGAGCAGCTTAGCGAGGACTCTGACCCGGCCCTCCCGGCGGCGCTCCTGGCAGCCTGTGGCGTGGAGCCGCTGCCCTCCCTGCGGGGCAAGTTCTCCCGCCTCAAGGAGGAGTTGGGGAGCTCCCGCTGAAGTGGCCAGCCCGGTGGCGCCACCCTCGCTCTTGGGCCTGAGCGCCGGCGCGCGGGCAAAAAAAAAGCGCCCGCAAAAGCGGACGCCCTTTTCTTGGATTCCAGGAGAGTCTTACAGCTTGTCCTTCATGACCGGGGCGGGCTTGAAAGCCACGGTCTTGGAGGCCTTGATGGTGATCTCCTTGCGGGTGCGGGGGTTGCGACCCTTGCGAGCGGCCCGCTTGCGGACGGTGAAGGTGCCGAAGCCGGGGTAGGAGAAGCGCTCATCCTTGGAGATGGCCTCCGCCACGGTCTCGAACACGGCTTCCACGATCTGCGAGATTTCCTTCTTGCTGATCTCAGACGCCGAACCCTGGATCTTGCCAATGAACTCAGCCTTCGTCATAGCAAAAACCTCCCTTGCTAGTTGATCTTGGCCTTTAGTGGCCGTGAACTTGTTTGCCCACGAAAAGCACGGTATTAGGCCAGATAAGGGCTGTCAAGCGAAATTCAAAAAGTTTTTTTGACGCAGCCCTTCGTACACCGCCACGTGGACGGCGGCCGCCAGGTTCAAGCTCCCGACGCGATCCGAGATGGGGATGAACACAGTGCGGTCCCGGTGGGCCTCCAGGAGCTGGTCCGAAAAGCCCGCACTTTCGGGGCCAAACAGCAGCAGATGGTCGTCGTCGTAAGTTATCAGATCGTAACGGGTTTTACCCTTCTTGGAGTACAGCAGCCAGCGGTCCGTGGGGACCGCCGCGGCCAGGGACTCCAGGTCCCTGTGGACCCCCACCACCACGCTGCGCCAATAGTCCAGTCCAGCACGCTTCAGCTTGGCATCATCCAGGGTGTAGCCCAGCTTGCCCACCAGGTGCAGACCCGCCCCGCAGGCCGCGCAAAGGCGCACGATGTTACCCGTGTTCTGGGGAATTTCCGGATCGAGCAGGGCCACCTGGAACATGGACACTCCTTGTTTTGGCTAGAAGCTCCACCAGAAGTCCAGCCAGGGGAAGAGGGGCAGGTTGGTGCTCTTGTCAATGGCACCCGCGCTGTCCCGGGAGGTGGAGACGGGGAAGTCGCCCACGGCCAGGCCCACGCCGATATGGGCGCGCCCGAACTCGTGGGCATAGACGGCCATGAGGGTCTGGCTGGTGGGCAGGAAGGGCGAGAAGCCCAGGGCGCCGTGGAGGCGCAGCATGAGCAGGTCCGACTGGTTGATCAGGTAGTCCAGGCCGGCCCGGTAGTAGATGCGGTTCTCACTCTCCTGGCCGGCGGAGCCAAAGGGGCTCTCGTAGCCGGCGGCGAGGGTGGCCTGGAGGTCTCCGCGCAGCGTCCGGGACCAGGCCAGGCCGCCCTGGACGAAGCCAGGGTAGTCGTGGTCCCCCTGTTGCATGGACAGGAAGCTTTGCTGGTAGCCCAGTTCGATGGCCACGGCGGTCTGGGGAGTCTGCCAGGCGCCCACCCGCACCTGCAGGTTGGGGGTCAGCAGGAGCGCCACGATGGGGCTGGTGAACACGGTGACGCTCTCGGTGATGCCGTAGCCCAGGGGAGTGAGGATGCCCACCATCATGGCGCCCCGCTCCATGCAACGGGCGGTGCCCATGACCAGCTCGGAGGTGGACTCCCAGGCCCGCGCCGGGGAGGGCATCCACACCAGCAGCCACAGCAGCACCAGCAGGCGGACCGACAGCTTCACCTGGACCCTCAGTTCATGGAGGTGGACACCTTGGGCCCCGCGGGAGCGGTGAGGGGGCCCAGGTTCTTCTCGTACTGCTTGACCTGCTCCGTGAGCATCATGGCCAGGCGCTTGGCATTGGCCGGCGACAGGATGGTGCGGTGCAGCAGCTTGCCATTGGGCAGGCCGGGCATGAGCACCACCGCATCCAGCACGAACTCGGTGGGGGTGAAGTTGCAAAGGAACACGTTGGCGTACTCGCCCGCGGCCTTGGCCTCGTCTATCTTGATGTTGACTGTCCGGGCTCCGGCCTCGGGTTTCTCGTCTGCCATGATTGCACCTCCTGCTTTACCGTGACGCGGGCGGCAGTGTAGCATCAGCGGGTCGTTTTAGTAAACAGCAGGGAGCACCCCAAGAAGATGGCTGCCACTCACATCATTGCCATTGATCAGGGCACCACGGGGACCACGGTCCTGGTGGTGGACAGAGGCGGACGGATCTGTGGTCGAGGCTACCGCGAGGTGCCCCTGGCCTACCCGGCGGAGGCCTGGGTGGAGCAGCGCCCCGAGGACCTGTGGGACTCGGTGGTGGGGGCCCTGGGGGAGGCCCTCAAGTCGGCCCAGGTGGGGGGCGATCAGGTGGCCTGTCTGGGCATCACCAACCAGCGGGAGACCTGCATGGTGTGGGACCGGGCCAGCGGCCGCTGCCTCTCCCCCGCGGTGGTGTGGCAATGCCGCCGCAGCGCCGCCATCTGCGACGCCCTGCGGGCCGCCCGGCACGAGGCTCTGTTCACCCAGCGCACGGGGTTGTTGCTGGACCCCTACTTCTCGGGGACCAAGCTGCGCTGGCTGCTGGAGAACCACGGCCCCGTGGCGGACGCGGCGGCGGCAGGGACGGCCTGCTTTGGCACCGTAGAGACCAGGCTGGTGCACCAGCTCACGGGGGGCCGGGAGCACCTGAGCGACTATTCCAACGCCTCCCGCACCCTCATGCTGGACATCCAGCGCCTGTGCTGGGACGAGGAGCTGCTGGCCCTGCTCAAGGTGCCCGTCTCCATGCTGCCCCGGCTGGTGCCCAACGCCGGGCTGCTGGCCCGCACCTCGGGGCTGGGCTTTCTGCCCGACGGCATCCCCATCTCGGGGCTGGCAGGGGATCAGCAGGCGGCCCTCTTCGGGCAGGGCTGTCACAGCCCGGGGGACGCCAAGTGCACGTTGGGGACGGGGGCCTTCCTGCTGCTGAACACCGGGGCCACGGTGCCCCGGTCTCGTCATGGGTTGCTGGGGACGGTCGCCTGGGTCCTGGACGGTCGCCCCACCTACGCCCTGGAGGGCTCGGCCTTTGTCGCCGGAGCGGCGGTGCAGTGGCTGAGGGACGGGCTGGGGGTCATCTCCCGATCCTCTGAGGTTGAGACCAAGGCGGCGTCGGTGCCTGACTCCGGGGGGCTGTGCTTCGTCCCTGCCCTGACGGGCCTGGGCGCCCCCCACTGGCGCAGCGACGCCCGGGGCAGCCTGTGGGGCATCACACGCGCCACCACCTCGGCCCACCTGTGCCGCGCCGTGCTGGAGGGCATCACCTTGCAGAACCGGGACATGGTCAAGGCCATGGAGGAGGACCTGGGGCGGCCCATCCGCGTACTTAAGGTAGACGGTGGGGCCTGCGCCAACTCGCTGCTGATGCAGCTTCATGCGGACCTGCTGGGGGTCACGGTGGAGCGCCCCGCCGAACTGGAGAGCACGGCCCTTGGGGCGGCCTACCTGGCGGGCCTGGGGGCGGGGGTCTGGGCCAGCCTTGAGGAACTGCAGGAGGTGCGGAGGGTGGAGCGTCTGTTTGCGCCCTCCCCCGCCGGCCCCCACCTGGAAGAACTGCTGCTGCGCTGGCGCCGGCTGGTGACCCTGTCCTGACCGCCCCATCCGGAATGTTTGACACACCCCCTCCCTTGCAATAGCTTTGTGCCTGGATTTGTAACGCCAGCCTGTCGGGAGGCACCCATGCCTAGGCGCATTCTTTTGGTTCTGGGTCTGCTGCTGGTTTCTGCCTGCGGTGACGGTGAAAGCAAGGGCCTGGTGCAGGTCCCCGCGGCCTGCATAGGTACCACGGACTGTGGCGGAAACAGCTACTGCAGTCCCCGGGGATGGTGCATCGACACCCTGGGCTGTGTGCTGGACGACGAGTGCAGCACCGACAGCGTGTGCAGCATCACCGGGGCCTGCATCGCCAAGACGGAGTGCCTGCTGGACAGCGACTGTCCCCAGGTCCCCGACCCCATGAGCTGCCTGGAGGGACGCTGCGACTACTCCCCCGCCTGCCGGGGCGACACGGACTGCAACAAGGGCAGCTTCTGCGACGACCAGAACCGCTGCCGGGGCCTCATCAGCGAGACCCTGTGCAAGTCCGACCAGGACTGCCGCGTGGCCTGCGACAGCGACCAGCAGTGCGTGGGTGAAGGGGCCGTGTGCAACCTGCCCGCGGGCTTCTGCTCCAACTCCGTGGCCTTCTACTGCGGCGCTGACGGCACCTGTCTGTTCGGGGCCGCCTGCCTGTCCTCCGCCCAGTGCCCCCCCGGCCAAAGCTGCTCCGGGACCGGCTACTGCGGCGCCGACTTCTGCTTCGACAACCCCTGCGATGTGGGCTTCCGCTGCGCCTCCGACGGCGCCTGCTACCTGGAGTCCTGGGCCTGCACCACGGACGATAGCTGCGACCTGGGCCAGCAGTGCAACGCCGACGCCCGCTGCCGCCCCCTGACCTGCGAAGGGGACACGGACTGCGGCGTGGGTGGGGTGTGCACCAGCGACCAGGGTTGCCAGGTGGCGGTCTGCGCGGAGGACGCCGAGTGCCTGGGGGGCATGATCTGCACCGAGGGCGTCTGCGGCTGGAAGGCCTGCGACGGCGGCCGCAACTGCCCTAAAGGTTTGAGCTGTGGCGTGGACGGTTACTGCCGCCCGGCGACGGCCTGCCTGCTGGCTGAGGACTGCAGCCTCAACGAGGCCTGCCTGGATGGGAAGTGCATCGAGCTGCTACCCTGCCAGACCGGCAGCGACTGCCCTCAGGCCAGCCACTGCGGCAAGGATGGATTCTGCATTCAGGGGAATTGAGACTTCAGCGCTTGAACAGCTTGGACCCCAGCTTGGACAGCAGGGTCTTCTTCTCCACCACACCCAGCAACTCGGCACCGCGAACCACCAACGCCTGGGCGTAGGCTTCGCCGCGCTCGCCCTCGGAGAGCAGGCCGGACTCGTGGAAGGTGCGCCACTCGCGCCAGAGCTCGGAGCCCAGGTGCTTGGCGGTCTCCAGGACGCCGTCGTTGCTGCTGCGGCCACGACGGTAGGCACCCAGCAGGATGGACTGCAGGAGGGGCTCGCCGAAGAGCTCCACCACGGCCTCGGGGACGAAGGCCTTGGCCCCACCCCGGGACACCACCTCGACGGCCCACTGGGAGGAGCTCATCTCCCCGATGGGGAAGGCCTTCCAGGTGGCGCGGCGCACGGCGGTGTTGAAGACGGGGAACTCGTGCACGCCGGGGCTCTTGCTGCTGGCATCGAAGAGCATGCCCTTGAGGCCCGACAGGTAGGGGTTGGTGAGGATGGCGGCCTTCTCGTAGTGGGAGCGCTGCTGGCCGGGGACCTGGCGTCCGCAGACCAGGGCGACCTTGGGAGAGGCGGCCAGGGGCAGCACCAGAGAGTTCAGCCAGTTCTTGCCGCGGGGCAGCATGCGGTCCGTGAGGAAGACCACGAAGTCGCCCGTGGCCTCCGCCATGGCGGTGTCTACGAAGCGCTCGCCCAGGGGCACCGGGACCATGCGGCAGCCGCGGCTCTCCAGGGCCTCGGGGCCGCCGTCGGTGGAGCCACCGTCCACGACCATGAGCT
Organism: uncultured Myxococcales bacterium; assembly: GCA_903923815.1. Lineage (GTDB taxonomy): Bacteria > Myxococcota_A > UBA9042 > CAIXZC01 > CAIXZC01 > CAIXZC01. Next base: position 5,667 of record CAIXZC010000344.1, on the reverse strand, counting down.
CGACCCGGAAGGGGCACTCCTGCTCGAAGATGCGGTTGAACAGCTCGGGCAGGCGGGGGGCCGAGTTGAAGGTGCGCAGGACCACGGACACGGCCAGCTTCCTGACCTCGGCGGGGCGTTCGTCGCGCCGGCTGTCGCGGTGCTGGGCAGAGCGATCGAAGTCGCGGGGGCGCTCGAAGCCGCCGGGGCGGCGTTCATCCCGGGGGTGACCACCATCCCGGGGGCGCTGGTCGTCACGGCCCGGTCTGGGGAAGCGCTCGCGGGGGCCGTCGGGCCGGGCGTCGCGGGGGGGGCGGCCGCCGTCCGAGGGGCCGCGGGAGGGTCTGGAGGAGGCCGGCTTGGGGGCGGGGGCCTTGGCCTCCACCTTGCGGTCCGAGTAGACCCACTTGACTCTCTTCTTCAATCTGCCGCGAAGTACGCTGTAGCTGGTCCGGGCTACCTTGACCGGCTTGTCGCTGCCACTGGATTCGTTTGTCATTCGTCCTTCAATCTTTCATTGGGCCCTGGGGGCCTGCCTCTTGGAGCTAACGCTCGACGTCAATGTACACCACCCCATCGCTCTGGATGGGCAGGTAGCCGGCCTTTCTCTTGAGGCTGATGACTACCTTGACGGAACCCTTGGTGACCTCGTTGTCAACCTGCATCACGGGCGTGTTGAACGCACTGGTGACCAAGGGGAAACGGTCGTTCTTGTTGGGGATGTCGGCCCCGGGGATCTCCATCGTGATCTTGTAGATCCCCCCGGGCTTGCCTTCGGTTTCGATGAAGTTGTCGTAGATCCATGGAGTGACGGGTTTGGAGGTCACCACGAAGATCCGGGAGAACAGCTCCATCTGTTCGAAGCCGATACGGTTGACGATGACCTTCTCTGCCTTGGTCGCCGGCGGCAGGGGATCCTTGCGGCCCGGGACCAGGCCCTGGTAGACCCGCTGCTTGTACAGGTTGCCGCCCTCGTCGATGACCACTTCCTGGATACCACCCTGATAGATGGAATAGGGATCCTGGGGGGCTGCGGGGGCGGTCCCCTGGGCGGCGGCAGGCACCTTGGGGGCGTCCTGAGCCAGCGCCGGCGCGGCAAGCAGGATGAGGCCAGGGATTGCGAGGGTGGCGGTCCAGTTCATGCCCGTACTCCGTATCTTGGCGGGACGATAGCCTATTTCGTGGACCTCGGCAATGCCGAAGAATGTTGGCCACGGCCCAAGGCCACGGCGGCCAGGGACCAACCCGACGAGCGCCAGAAGTGCTCCAGGGCGCGCTGCCTCGCCTGGGGCCCTTCCTGGGTGCTTTGGTGATCCCCTAGGGCGAAGTCCATCACCGCTGGGATGGGCACCCTCCCCAAGGTCTCGCGGGCCACCGCCGCCCAGCGCAGAGCGTTGGTCCGGGCCCGCGCGGTGAGGGCCGCCGCCGACCCCGGCTGATCCAGCCCTGGGGCCATCCGCTGCATGACCATCGCGCTGGTGGCGAACTGAGACGACAGGGCGCCACCCAACCGCGCGGCGTCTCGAATGATGTTGGACCGCCCCTCCCAGACCTGGTCGTTGGAGGGCACCACCAGGTTGAAGCGGGCCCGTCGGAAGTCCGGGTCCTGGTCCATGAGTTCCTGCCGAAGCTGCTCCAGGCCCCGGCCCGTCCTGGCCGCCTGGGGCCCCAGGAAGACGGCCTCGAAGTACTCCAGGTTGCTCTCCGCCAGGGACCGAAAGACCTCCTGATCCCAGTGAAGGTCGGCGCAGACCTGGGCGGCCCGCAGGGAGGGATCGGCCACAGCCAGTTGGTCCCGGGCCACGGCCAGCAGCAGCAGGGCCGTCTCGAGCTTCAGCACCAGGTCCCGCAGACTCCCTGCCATGGCCGCCGTCTCCGGCTGGGTACCACTGGGCACGGTGCCCTTCTGCAGGTGAGTCAGCAGGGGACCACCGGCGTTGACCACCCGTTCAATGGACCCCAGGGCGCCCAGCATGGGCTCCATGGCATCCGCCAGCTCCACCAGGGCAGCGCCGTCACAGGCCCGCAGGCCAAAGGCTCCGTCCATCAACTCATCCAGGTTCCGCTCGCAGTCCCCCAGGAGCCTCCTGGCCAGGCCCAAAGCCCGGGCCCATTGTTCGCCATTGGAGAGGTCCCCCAGGAGTTCCAGATCCCTCTCGGCCCGGGCCGCCCCAAGGGCTTCCACGGCAAGGAAATAGGCCCCCACAGGGTCCCGCGCCTGGGAGGCGGCGCGACCCCGGGTCAGGGCCCGCGCCAGTCGCTCCGGGAGGGCGGGACGGGACAGCGCCCCGGCCGTGGTCTGGGCCTCCGTCAGCACCCGGGTTGACTTGGCCAGCAAGAGCTGGGAGGCCCCGGGCGGCAGGACCATCTGGTCGGAGGGCAGGGGTGGCAGTTGACGCAGCTCCGCCCCGGTGAGGAATTGGTAGGCTTGGTGGAGATCGGCCAGCTCGACCAGTTCCACCCCCTTCAGCGCTGGGTCCTCCGCCAACTTGACCCACTTCCGGGTCTCCAGGTCCAGCACCACAGCCTGCCCCGCGGGGTAGCCCAGGCGCTTGCGGCCGGCCTTCGCCGCGGCCCTGAATTTTTGCAAGATGCCGTCCACCGGGCCCACCCCGCCGTCGGGCAGCAGGGTGCCCGTGAGGACGCTGTCAGAGCGCAGGCGATCCCCACGAATGGAGGCCGCCACAGAGACGGCGAAGGCAGCCCCCGCCGAGGGCCCCTCGACGCGACGCGTACCACGCTGGCCCTCGAAGGAGATCCGCCAGCCCTCGGCGTAGCGATCCGCCAGCACGGTGCCCATCCAGGCGGCCAGCCAGAAGGTGGAACGCCAAGCGGGCCCGGTGGCCCCGGCGCTCTCCTCGAAGACGCCCACCTTGAGCCCCGGGGTGGAGGCAGGTTCAGCCCGAACGAAGCCATGCCCCAGACCGCCACTGGGGGGATCCAGGGAGACCCACAGAAAGTCCAACTCCACGGGTCTTGGCCCCGGTTGGTGGGCGCAACCCTGGCCCAGCAACGCCAACAGGCACAGGGTCAACACGCAGTTTCTGGACATGGTTCAGCCTCCGCGGCCCTGGGGCCGGGCTCCTTTATATTTGATTTGACCGCTGAACACCAATCGGGTAATGCATTTTGGACTGTTCTTGCCTTGGGAGGACCCGTTGTTTCCCAGACTGCTTTCTGCGGGCTTGATCGACCTGGACATCACCTTCGTGGTGCAGCTTGCCCTCTTTGTGGCCTTCGCGCTGTTGGCCCGGGTGCTGGCCTTCAAGCCCCTGCTGCGGTTGTTCCAAGAGCGCCGCGAGCGGGGCCCCGGGGCCCTTGCCGAGGCCCAGCTCTGCGAGGGACGGGCGACTGGCCTGGAGGAGCACCGGGACAGGGACTTGACCCAGGCGGCGGCCCGCAAACTGGCGGCCGTGACCGCACGGCGGGAGGAGTTGGCACGCCAGGAAGAGGCGGCGATCCAGGCCCACCGGGATCGGGCAGCGGCCGAGTTGGGCCGGGAGAAGGAGACCCTGGCCACCCAGGAGAAGGCGCTGGCTTCCCAGCTAGATGGCGCCGCCCGAGACCTGGCCAAAGACCTGGCCTCCAGGATGGTCGGCAGGAGTTGACATGCGCAGCTTGCGAGTTCTTCACACGACCCTGATCTTCTTGCTGCTGCCGGCCCTGGCCCTGGCCTCCGGCGGTGGTGAGGAGGGTGCCAGCCTTAAGGCCCAGGGCTACTACCTCATCAACTTCGTGGTCTTCGTGGGCATCCTGTGGTTCCTGCTGAAGGACCGGCTGGGGCAGGCCTGGGCCGCCCGCCGAGCCACCATCAAGGAGGAGCTGGACCTGGCCGCCCGCGCCCTCGAGGAGGCGCGCCAGCGTGAGGCGGAGGCCCGCCAGAAGCAGGAGCTGATCCCCTCGGAACTGGCAGCCCTGGAGACCCGACAGGCCGAGGAACTGGCAGCCCTGGAGGCTCGCAGCGCCAGCCGTCTGGAGGGCGAACAGCGCCGTCTGACTGCTCAGCTTGAGGGGAACAAAAGCTTCGAACACAGACAACAGGAACGCCGGCTGCGGCAGCAACTGGCCCTGCGCACCTTGGATCAGCTAGAGGATCTGCTGAAGACCGGAGCCGTGGCCATGGACCAGGGTGCCCTCAACCAGGGCTTCCTGAAGGACCTGGGGCAGGTAACGCCGGCGGCAGTCGGCTCGCGCACGGGGAAGGATGGCCGCCCATGAGCAAGATCAAGAGTCGGCTCATTCAGCGCCGCTATGCCAAGGCCCTAATGGGGTTGTACGAGGAGCCGGGCGCCAGGGAAGAACTGGGCCGCCAACTGGACCTGCTCATTCAAGTGCTGGACCAAGTCCCGGCGTTGGAATTGCGCCTGGACTCTGAGCTGCTGGCCCGGGAGACGCGGGTCGCAGTGGCCGTGGATCTGGCCGCCAGGCTGGGTCTGGGAGAGGCCCTGACGGGCTTCCTGGTGTTGCTGGTGCGCCGCGGCCGGGTGGAGAACCTGCGGGGTATTCAAGAGGCCTGGCAGGGGCTGCAGGATCGGGCCGCTGGGGTGGTCCGGGCAAGGGTCAGCGCCGCCAGCCCCCTGGACCCCCAGCAGCAGGCAACCCTGGAACAGGAACTGGCTCGCCTCAGCGGCGCCAAGGTGATCTGTCAGTACGAAACGGACGCCTCCCTGCTTGGGGGCTGCGTGGTTCGAATGGAAGACCTGCTGCTGGATGGCAGCCTCAGCGGGCGCCTGGCGCGGCTGCGGCGCAACCTGCTGGAGACGCATCCGATCGAAGGGTAACTCGGAAAGAGGTGGTAGATGAGTGTCAACGTTTCTGAGATCAGCAGGATCCTCAAAGAGCAGATCCTGAAGCAGGACTCCGGCCTGGACCTGGCCCAGACGGGCACCGTCCTCATGTCCGGCGATGGCATCGCCCGGGTCTATGGCCTGCGGTCCTGCATGGCCGGCGAGCTGCTGGACTTCCCCCACGGCGTCAAGGGCATGGTGCTGAACCTGGAAGAGGACAGCGTGGGCACGGCCCTGCTGGGCGAGGTCACCAAGATCCGCGAGGGCGACGAGGTGCGGCGCACGGGCAGAATCATGGAGGTCCCCGTGGGCCCGGGCCTGCTGGGCCGCGTGGTCAACGCCCTGGGCGAACCCTTGGACGGGCTGGGCCCCATCCAGGCCACCGCCCACAAGCAGGTGGACGTGAAGGCCCCCGGCATTGTCGCCCGGCAGCCCGTGAAGGAGCCCCTCCAGACGGGCCTCATGGCCATCGACGCCCTGACCCCCATCGGGCGCGGCCAGCGCGAGCTGATCATCGGCGACCGGCAGACGGGCAAGACCGCCATCGCCGTGGACGCCATCATCAACCAGCGAGGCAAGGACGTCCGCTGCATCTACGTGGCCGTGGGGCAGAAGCAGTCCACCGTGGCCCAGGTCGTGGAGCGCCTCAAGCGCAACGACGCCATGGCCTACACCACCGTGGTCATGGCCGGCGCCTCCGAGCCCGCCCCCATGCAGTTCCTGGCACCCTTCGCCGGCTGCACCATGGGCGAGTACTACCGGGACAACGGCCAGCACGCCCTGATCATCTATGACGACCTCTCCAAGCACGCCGTGGCCTACCGCCAGATGTCCCTGCTGCTGCGCCGCCCCCCGGGGCGCGAGGCCTACCCCGGGGACGTGTTCTACCTGCACTCGCGCC
>CAIXZC010000343.1 GCA_903923815.1 uncultured Myxococcales bacterium | reverse complement strand
TCCCAGTTCATGAACTTGGCGTTGTTGGCGAGGCAGTCCTTCTCGAGGGCCTTGAGGCCGTCGGCGTCCCGCTTCTCCACCAGCTTGGTGCGCTTCTCCATGATGTGGAAGGGAGCCCAGCTCTTGGGGTAGACGATGTCGGCGCCCTTGAAGGCCTCTTCCATGCTGCCGGTGACCTTGAAGCTGCTGCCGTTCTCCTTGGCGAAGCCCTTGGCCGCCTTGATGGTGTCGGGCAGGAGGTCATAGCCCTCGGGGTAGGCCAGGGTCACGTCCATGCCGAAGCGGGTCATCAGGGTGATGATGCCCTGGGGCACGGAGAGGGGCTTGCCGTAGGAGGGGGAGTAGGCCCAGGTCATGGCGATCTTCTTGCCACGGAGGGACTCCAGGTCGCCGCCGAACCAGTTGCGCAGGTGGGCCAGGTCGCTCATGGCCTGGGTGGGGTGGTCGATGTCGCACTGGAGGTTCACCACGGAGGGGCGCTGCTCGAGGACGCCCTGGCGGTAGCCGTCGTCCAGGGAGGCGGCCACTTCGCGCATGTAGGTGTTGCCCTTGCCGATGTACATGTCGTCGCGGATGCCGATGACTTCGGACAGGAAGGAGACCATGTTGGCGGTCTCGCGGACGGTCTCGCCGTGGGAGATCTGGCTTTTGCCCTCGTCCAGGTCCTGCACCGCCAGACCCAGCAGGTTGCAGGCGGAGGAGAAGGAGAAGCGGGTGCGGGTGGAGTTGTCCCGGAACACCGCCACGCCAAGGCCCGACTCGAAGACCTTGGTGGAGAGGTTCTTCTTGTACATGGCCATCAGGATCTCGGCGACCTCCAGGGTGGCCTCCAGGTTGGCCTGGCTCTGCTCAGAGGTGAGCAGGAAGTCCTTCTGGTACATGTCAAACGGGGTCTTCTCAAGGTTGGAAATGCGATCACGAATACAAGCCATGCTGTCCTCCAATGAAAGGGGGCCCCGGGGGACCCCGATTGTTTTTCAGGCCTTGCGGCTATAGACAACGGGGAAGAGGGCGTAGAAGGCGGCGGCCTTCACCAGGTGCTCGACGGGGACCTGATCGTCCACGGTGTGGGCGTACTTCTCGTTGGCGGGGCCAAACCCGAAGGTGGGGACGCCGAACATGCCCATGGTGGCCACGCCGTTGGTGGAGAAGGTCCACTTGTCCACGACGGGCTGCTCGCCGAAGACGTCCTTGAAGGTATCCACGGCCGCGCCCAGGACCACGTGGTTCTCAGGCAGCACCCAGGTGGGGTAGTACTTGTCGGTGGGGTACTGCAGGCCAGTGTAGGAGGGGGTGTCGTAGCGCAGCACCTCGACCTTGAACTCGCCATCCTTGAGGCCGGCGCGGTGGGCCGCATCCACGACCTCCGCCACGGAGCTGTCCCGGGTCTCCCCGTTGGTCAGGCGGCGGTCCAGGTGGATGTAGGACTCGGCGGGCACGGCACAGAGGGACGGGCTCTTGCACTCAATGTGGGAGATGGTGACGCTGCCCTTGCCCAGGAAGTCGTCGTGGCGCAGGCGCTCGTTCAGCTTCTCAATCTCCAGGGCCAGGCGGGCCATCATGTAGACGGGGTTCTTGCCGCGCTCGGGGGCCGAGCCGTGGCAGGAGATGCCGAAGGTGGTGACGCCAATCTCCATGCGGCCGCGGTGGCCACGGTAGATGCGCAGGTTGGTGGGCTCGGTGATGACCACGCAGTCGGGCTTGAGCTTGTCTTCCTTGATGATGTACTGCCAGCACAGGCCGTCGCAGTCCTCTTCCTGAACGCTGCCCACGACCCACAGGGTGTAGTCGCCCTCAAGCTTGAGGTCCTTGATGATCTTGCCAGCGTAGACCATGGAGGCCATGCCGCCGGTCTGGTCGGAGGCGCCGCGCCCCCAGATGACGCCGTCCTCCAGCTTGCCCTCGTAGGGGTCATGCTTCCACTCGCGGAGGCTGCCGATGCCGACGGTGTCGATGTGGGCGTCCATGGCGATGACCTTCTTGCCACTGCCGATGCGGCCCAGGATGTTGCCCTGGGGATCAATGATGATCTCGTCGAAGCCCACCTTCTCCATTTCCTGCTTGATGCGAAGCACCACTTCGCGCTCCTGGGCGCTCTCGCTGGGAATGCGAATCAGGTCCCGAAGGAACCCGGAGATCTCGGTTTCGTAAGCCTTGGCCTTGGCCAGAATCTGTTCGTAGTTCATGTCTTCCTCCATAAAGGGACCATTTTTCTAACTCCAATCCCCCGGAAAATCAAGGAAATTGCCGGGCGCGACAGCAGTCTGGCTTTATTCCATTAATAGCTTGAGCAGCGCGCGCTTTTTTGGGATGCTCCAGCGCGAAGTCAATCCTGGAGGTGCCCATGTTCAAGCGCATCGTGCTGTCTCTCCTGCTGCTTTCCGGTCTGTCGACTCCGTTTGCCGAGGCAGCCAATCCGCCGGCCTACCTGCACTACCAGGGGTATCTGACGGACGTGGAGGGCACGCCCGTATCGGGCGACTGGACGGTGAGCTTCAAGTTCTACACCCAGGCCACGGGCGGCTCCCCCTTCTTCACGGAGGCCCGGGACGTGAAGCCTGACCTGGGCGTCTTCTCGGCCATTCTGGGCAGCAAGCCCGAGAACCCCATCATCCCGACGGCCTTCCAGAACGGTGAGGCCTGGCTGGAACTGAGCGTTGCCCCCAAGGGCGGCCCCGGCATCACCTTGCAGCCCCGGCAGCGGGTCGTGTCTCACCCCTATGCGCTGTGGACCGCCTCCGCCGGCGAGTGCAAGCTGGCCGAGAACTCGCTGTCCTTCGGCGGCGCCGCGCCCACTGCCTACGTGACCCTGGCGGCCCTGCCCCAGCTTTGCATCACCGACGCCACCCTGGCCTCCAAGATCGAGGCCCTTGGGCTGGAAAGCTACGGCGACGCCGACGTGGCCGCCTACCTGCAGGCCAACGGTTTCCTCCCCGGCGGCGTGTCCTCCTGGGATGAAATCGCCGGCAAGCCCGAGGGGCTTCTGACGGAAGCCAGCGCCGCCGCCAGCGGGCTGTTCTTGATGGCCGACGGCAGCGTGGTCGCCACGGGGGACCTGGACCTGGGGGGCAACGCCCTGCTGAATGTGGTCATCGAAAATGCCAGCGCCGCCGAGGCCCCCGCGGCCCCCGTCACTGGCCAACTCTGGTACGACACCGACGAGAATGTCCTCAAGGTCTACGGCGCCGACGCCTGGACCTCCCTGGGCAGCGCCACGGGCCTGGACTGCGAAGGCTGCGTGGATGACGCCGACGTGAACTTCTCCTACGCCGTGGGTTCCGCCAAGGGCGGCGCGGCCTTGAAGGCCCTGGCCCTGGAGTGCGTGGGCTGCGTGACTTTGGGGACCCTTGGCGCCGACGTCCTGACCGCCACCAACGTGGCCTTTGATGACACTGTGGCCGGCCTTGGGGCCACCACCGTGGGGCAGGCCGTGGAGGCCCTGGCCACCCTGGGCGCCGGCACGGACGCCAGCGTTGCAGCCCTGGACGCCCGCGTGGCGGTCCTGGAGGGCAGCTCGGGCGCCAACGTGAATGAAGGCAACGGTACCGTCGTCTCCTTCGAGCAGGAGTGGGACGTGTCCGCCAACGGGACGGTGCGCAAGTTCGTGCATCTGTTCAACCCCGCCACGCCCAAGGTGCTGGCCTACCTGCACTCGGGCAAGCCCGTCCAGGCCACCAGCGCTGGCGACCTCACCGTCACCGGCAACCTTGCACCCAACAGCTACGGCTACCTGACCGCCACGGTGGCTGCGGCCGCCAACTCCATCACTGTGGACGACGTGACCCCCTTCAAGCTTGGCGACGAGCTGCTGATCATGCAGGTTGTGGCTGGTGCTTCAACCCCCGCAGGCACCTGGGAGACCAACCGCGTTGCAGGCATTGTGGGCAGCACCCTGGTGCTGGGCAGCCTCACCAAGAACCGCTACGAAGAGTGCGGCAACACCTGCGGCCGGGCCCAGGTGGTGAAAGCAGCCATCTTCAAGGACCTGGTGGTGGCCAGTGGCGGCAACGTCTACCCCTCCGCGTCCCTCTCCACCAATTCCGAACGCAAGGGCGGCGTGGTCTTCATCCGCGCCACCTCCATCACCGTCAAGAGTGGCGGCAAAATCCACGCCGAGGCCCAGGGCTTCGAGTTGGGCGACCAGCACTGGAACACCCAGAACCAGGCCAATGAGCGTGGCCACTCCGAGTGCAACATCGATGAGCACAGCAGCAACAACTCCCAAAGCGCCAACTGCAGTGGCGGCGGTGCCGCCTACAATGGCTACAGCACCAGCGGTCCAGGCGCGTATCACTCGCGCGGCGGCGCCGGTGGTGGCGGCAACAAGACTGCTGGTGGAAACGGCAGCGGGAACTATGTTGGCTCTGGTGGCACCACCAAGGGTGACGCCAACCTGGGCACCATGCACTTTGGCGGCGGCGGCGGCTATGCCTACCCCTCCCCTGGCGGCACCGGCGGCGGCATGGTGATCCTGGTGGCCGACTCCATCAAGGTCGAGGCCGGCGGCATCATCCAGGCCAACGGCCAGAACGGCACCAGCAACACCGGTTCCTACTACTCCGGTGGCGGCGGTGGCGCTGGCGGTACCGTGGCCCTGGTGGCCACCACCTACAGCAATGCCGGCACTGTCCAGGCCACAGGTGGCATCGGTGGCACCGGCAACAGCGGGTGGAATGGCGGCAACGGCGGCGAGGGCTGGGTCATCCAGAAGAGCTCCATCGACAAGCTGGCCAACAAGACCGTCCCCTCCGGCGTCCAGATCTGGGTTGACGGCACCAACGTCACCGCCCTCGTGGGCGACCCCAACCAGAAGGGCGCTCCCAACTGGAACGGCACCACCAAGACCTGGGGCGATGGCCTGGTCGAATGGTCCACCGGCGAACTGGATCTCAGCGCCGTGGCGTCCTGGGGCCTGGGCGAGCACACCGTCGAGATCAAAGAGACGGGCGGCAGCGGCGGCAAGCTGACCTTGAACCTCTATGCCATCTATCCCTTCTCGGTCTCCGGTGCCCCCTCCAATGACACCTGCACTTCCCCCAAGGTCCTGGACGTCATGGATGGCGCCGAGTCCCTGACCGACACCACCGAGG
>CAIXZC010000342.1 GCA_903923815.1 uncultured Myxococcales bacterium | reverse complement strand
CCCTGGCGCCCCAGGGCCCGAAGGTTTGCGTTGGCAAGGCCGCCGGGCAGGAACTCCACCCGGGTGAGGTCCGCAAACATGGGGTAGTCGGGCAGGTCAGCCTGCTGCAGGTCCAGGTCCGCCGGCGCTACCTCGGGGGTGGTGTCGAAGTGGGCATCCAGGGCCTCTGGCAGGTCCGGGGCCGCCCCAAGGTCGCTGCCCTCGGAGGTCGAGCCGCAGGCCCAAAGCAGGCAGACAAGGCCAAGCAACTGGCTGGGGCGGGCGTTCATTCCTCGCCGGGCTCCTTGATGAGGCCCAGGTCCCGGATGTCCAGCCCCGCGGGGTAGCCGTAGGACACGTATTGATCGTAGCCGTAGACGTAGACCCCCGCAGGCTGGTCGCTGTACAGGCTGTGGACGCCGTCGGAGATGGCCTTCTTGAAGGTCTTGAACTCCTGGCTGGCGAACCACTGGAAGTCGTCCTCGGGCACGGGGTCGCACTTCTCGACGATCAGCAGCGGGTCGATTTCCGCGCAGTCCAGGTAGACCTTGGCGTCGGCGGCAGCGATGACGGTGATGTAGTCCAGCTTGTACTTGTCCGGCGCAAGGAAGACGTAGTCCTTGCGGAACTGCTCGGTGGGGACCAGCAGGATGAAGGTGGGGTCGCCAATGCCGGCGTCGCCCGGTTCGGGGCCGTTCACGTTGGGCCCTGGGGCGTGCTGGGCCTGGAGGAACTGGCCCACCATGACGGGCTTGTCGGCGATGACCTCAAAGTTCATGCCGGACTCGAAGTCCACCCACTCGCCGCGGTTCAGCAGCGGAATGTTCAGCTGCACGGGCAAAGTCGTCACCAGGGTCCGGTCCTCCGCGGCGATGATGCGGAAGCTGTCCTTCTCCTGGTTGCGGGGGAAGCTGCGGGACACCAGATAGCGCTTGCCCCAGCTCTTCACGGGGAACAACTGCTTCTCCAGGTGGTCCGCGCAGCAGGTGTTGAAGCCCGCCAGGGTGCAGTCCCAGTTGTCGTCACAGGGGGTCTGGGCGTCCCACTCGCAAAGGCCCCGCGGCTGCCCCTCCTGGGGTGGGCTGCAGTGGTTCGTGTTGGGGGCGTTGGCCGCCTCCGAACCGCCAAACACGGCCACCGCCCGGTTGGACAGGATCTTGCTGCCCGTCAGGTCCGCGCCGATGGCGTCGGTCTCGATGTTGAGGACGTCGAACTGCTCCAGGTCGAACTTGCGGATCTCGCCGGGGACCATGGAGGGGATGGCCTGCCCGCTGGAGCTGACATAGCCGAACAGGGTGGGCGCCGTGACCTCCACGGAGACCTGGGTGGTGCCCTGGTTCACTGCCACCACGGTGAGGAAGCCCCGCAGGTCATCGAAGGACTGCTCGCGGGTCATGATGAAGTGGTACTTGCCCAGGACGTTGCTGGGCAGCAGCAGGGAGGCATCGTTGGAGAAGACGCCCTCGTTCTGCAGCGGGTTGAACTGGTAGGCGGTGATGGGGATGGAGCTGCTGACGCGGTAGGCCAGGGGCGCCAGAACCGTGCCATCGACGTCGCGCCGGGGCAGGTTGTAGACGCGCAGTTGGCCGGGGCCCAGGGGGCCGGAGGGCAGCAAGCCGCCCTGAGAGTCCAGCAGGACCTCGCCCTCATTGGTGACGATGGCGACCTGGGCGGGGTAGCGGTTGCTGGGGTTGGATACCACCACCGAGTACTGGGAGCCCGCGGCGTCGTTGAAGCCGCTTTCGCCGCCGGGCACGAAGGCGTTGTCCAGGTCCACGGCCCAGAACTCGCAACCAATATAGATGTTCTGCTTGATGTTCAGGTCGCAAAGGCGGATGCAGCTACCCTCGTAGCAGATCTCCCCCGTAACGTCTGTGTCGCAGTGCTTGCCCGGGACCCAGCCCTTGCCATCCTGGGCGCACAACTCGGCGTCCTGGTCCCCGGCGCAGCGGTAGGACCCGGGCTTGCAGTCGGCGCAGTAAGCCGACCCGTTGGCCGGGTTGAGGCACAGGGACGTCGCCCCGTCGGCCCCCAGACAGGGTGTCTCCAGGATGCTGCCCTCTGGGGTGCAGGTCAGGCGCAGGTGCCGGTCCTCGCTGCAACCCAGGACCTCCCCGGGGCGGCACTCGCCACCGTCGGGGATGACCTCCGCCACGTCCGGTGCACAGTCCCCCGCGCAGAGGTCCACGGCAGCCCCGACGTCGTCGTCACCGGAGGCCCCGGCGCAGCCCGCCGACACCCACAGCAGACAGCCAGCCAACACAGCTTTCAGGCAGATTCCAAGGGTCTTCAAGGGGGCTCCCTTTCCGGTTGCCGCGCTATCCTATATTCCTGCATACTGCCTGTCAAACCTGCCCTGGGAGGCCCGTCCGATATGGAAACCGAGCGCAAAAACCGCTGGGGATACCCATCAAGTTTCTGGTCAGCAAACCTCACCGAACTATTTGAACGCGCAGCGTATTACTCGGTTGCCAGCTTCATAGTCATCTACCTGGGCCGCCTGGGTCTTGGGGACTACTGGCCCTCCACCCTCAACGGCCTGCTCTGGGGGTTGGTCTACTTCCTGCCCGTGCTCGGCGGGGCCGTCGCCGACCAGGTGGGCTTTCGCCGCTCCCTGTTGGTGGCCTGTGTCCTGCTGATGGCCGGCTACTTCCTCATGGGCGCGCCCGTATGGTTCGGCTTCGCCACCCTTCAGGACACCATGGGGTCCCAACTGACCGCCGGGCCCCAGATCATCGTCCCCCTCATCCTGGGCATCCTGCTTATCGGCGCCGGCGGCTCGGTGGTCAAGCCCTGCATCTCCGGCACCGTCCAGAAGACCGCAGGCCTCAAGGTCGTCAAGGCCTTCGCCATCTTCTACATGATCATAAACGTAGGCTCCCTCTTTGGTCGCGGCGTGGGCTTCGTGGTTCGCAAGGGCCTGGACCTCAGCTTCATCTTCGCCGTCGCCACCGTCTGCACCGCCCTGGCCTTCCTGGTGGTGCTGCTGCTGTTCCGCGACGCCCCCGTCCCCGCCGACGCCCCCCAGCGCCCCCGCCGCAGCCCTTTGCAGGTGCTCAAGGACATGGTGCTGGTCCTCAAGAACCCCCGCTTTGCTCTCTTCCTGGCCGTGCTCTCCGGCTTCTTCTTCCTGTACGGCCAGATCTACAACGTCCTGCCCCTCTACCTGAAGAAGGTGGTGGAGAAGGACCCCGCCATGGACCTCTACACCATGGCCAACCCACTGGTCATCGTGGCCTTCCAGTTGCTGATCACCCGCCTCTTCGGAGGAATGCGCCCCATCCGCTCCATGGTCGTGGGCACCCTCATCATCGCCGCCTCCATGGCCCTCAACGTCATTCCCCTGCTGGTGGGCATGAACCCCAGCGCGGTCCTGGGCGGCCTGCTGCCCATCGCCTCCTTCGCCGCCATCGGCGCCGTCGCCATGGTGGCCCTGGGCGAGCTGTTCACCTCCGCCCGCAGCTACGAGTACATCGGTGCCCTGGCTCCCAAGGGCCGCGAGGGCCTGTTCCTGGGTTACGCCAGCCTGCCCATGGCCGTGGGTGCCCTGGCCGGAGGCCCCGCGGGCGCCGCCATCTTCAACGAGGTCATGTGCGCCGGCGCCACCACCGGCCCCGACGGCCTGCTCATCCTGGACCCCGTGGCCAACGCCTCCGGCTGGCTAATCCTGTCGGGAGTGGGCGTCCTCAGCGCCGCCGCCCTTTGGCTCTATGATCGCTTCCTGGTGGAAGCCAAGGCCGCCTGATTATCGAAAGCTTGTTGGTTCTGGGGGGGGGACAGGGGG
>CAIXZC010000341.1 GCA_903923815.1 uncultured Myxococcales bacterium | reverse complement strand
TGTTCTACCTGCACTCGCGCCTGCTGGAGCGCGCCGCCAAGCTGCACGACCGCCTCGGTGGCGGGTCCCTGACGGCCCTGCCCATCATTGAGACCCAGGCGGGGGACGTGTCGGCCTACATCCCCACCAACGTCATCTCCATCACGGACGGCCAGATCTTCCTGGAGACGGACCTGTTCTACAAAGGCTTCCGGCCCGCCATCAACGCCGGCATCTCCGTGTCCCGCGTGGGCGGCAATGCCCAGATCAAGGCCATGAAGCAGGTGGCCGGCTCCCTGCGCATCGACCTGGCCAAGTACCGCGAGCTGGCGGTCTTCGCCCAGTTCGGCTCGGACCTGGATGACAGCACCCGGCGCCAGCTTGGCCGCGGTGAGCGCATGATGGAGATGCTCAAGCAGCCCCAGTTCAGCCCCCACCCCGTGGAGCGCCAGGTGGTGATGCTGCTGGTGGGTACGGCCCCCGAGGGGCACCTGATGGACATCCCCACCCGGGAGGTGAGGCGCTTCCTGTCCGAGTTCCTGGATCACCTGGAAAGCAGCCGCCCCGAGCTTATGGAGACCCTGCGCACCAAGAAGGCCCTGGATGACAAGCTGAAGGCCGATATCCTGGGCAACGCCACGGAGTTCAAGAAGCTCTTCCGGGCCGGGGTGTAGGCCATGGCCAACCTCAAGCAGCTTCGGCGCCGCATCGTCGGCATCCGGAACACTCAGCAGCTGACCAGGGCCATGAAGCTGGTGGCAGCCGCCAAGCTGCGCCGCGCCCAGGAGGCGGTGGAGGCCGTACGCCCCTATGCCCGCGCCGTGGAGGAGTTGACCGCCCGTCTCTGCGCCCAGGCCGGTGGCCTGGAGCATCCCCTGCTGGCCCCGCGCCCCATGCGCAAGGTGCGGGTCCTGGTGTTCACCTCCGACAAGGGGCTGTGCGGCACCTTCAATACCAACGTGTGCCGCGCAGTGGAGCAGTACCTTCGCACCAAATCCGCCGCCTTCGAAAGCGTCGAACTGGCCATCATCGGCCGCAAGGGCACGGAGTACCTGACCAAGCGCGGCTACACCCCGGCCCACAAGTACCCGGGCAGTGGGGCCCACGACGCCGTCAGCGCCGACACCCTGGCCCGGACCTTCGCCAGCGACTACCAGGATGGCACCGTGGATGGCGTCTTCCTGGTCTACAACGAGTTCCTCTCCGCCATGGTCCAGCGCCTCACCTGGAAGCAACTGCTGCCCCTGGAGCTGCCCGAGGCCAAGGCGGATGATGCGGCGGACTACCTGCAAGAGCCCCAGCCCATGGAACTGCTGGAGCGCCTCCTGGGCCTGCGCCTCCACGCCACCTTGCACCGCGCCCTGCTGGAGAGCCTGGCCTCCGAGATGGGGGCCCGCATGACGGCCATGGATTCGGCCACCAAGAACGCCAAGGAGCTGATCGAGAAACTGACCCTGGCTGCCAACAAGGCCCGACAGGAGGCCATCACCAGGGAGCTGATTGACATCGTCGGCGGGGCCGAGGCCCTGAACGGTTGACGGAGAAACAAATGACTGAACGATTCGGCAAGGTCAAGCAGGTCATCGGTCCCGTGGTGGACGTGGAGTTCGAGGGCGGTAACCTGCCCGAGATCTACACCGCCCTCAAGGTGACCAACCCCAGCATCGACGCCCGCACCTGGAACCTGGTCCTGGAGGTGGCCCAGCACATCGGCGAGGACGCCGTGCGCACCATCGCCATGGACAGCACCGACGGCCTGGTGCGGGACATGCAGGTCCTGGATACGGGCAAGCCCATCATGATGCCCGTGGGGCCCTCCACCCTGGGGCGCATCATCAATGTCGTGGGCGATCCGGTGGATGAACTGGGCCCCGTGAAGAGCGAGACCAGCCTGCCCATCCACCGCGACCCACCCTCCTTCCTGGAGCAGTCCACCGAGTCCCAGATGTTCGAGACGGGCATCAAGGTGGTGGATCTGCTGGCCCCCTACCCCACGGGCGGCATGATCGGTCTCTTCGGCGGCGCCGGCGTGGGCAAGTCCGTGGTCATCATGGAGCTGATCCACAACATCGCCACCCACCACGGCGGCGGGTCCGTGTTCGGC
>CAIXZC010000340.1 GCA_903923815.1 uncultured Myxococcales bacterium | reverse complement strand
CCCTGATGAACTCGGGGGTGGGGTAGGTGGGGTCGCCGACCCCGAAGTCCAACACCGCCACGCCGGCGTTCTTCAGCTCAGCAACCTTCCTGTCAATCTCTGCAAAGGGATAGGCGCCCAACGAGGCAAACCTTCCCGAGGCTTTCGCGGTCCACATGTTTCCAGACTCCTTGGACAACCAATGCGGGCGCTATTTTCATCTTTGAGGCGTCCAGTGCAAGTGTGGATTTGGAGCCCCTTGCAGCTTCTCCCTGTCGGGGGCATGATTCCGCAACTGGAGGCGCCCATGAAACCAATCCTCTTGCTGGCTCTTTTTGCTCTGTTCCTTGGCGGATGCAGCTCCTCCGGGGGCGACTCCGACGTCTCGGACACCAGCGCCCTGGACCTGGGCAGCGTTGATGCGGCCCCCGAGGTGGCCTCCGACGCGACTGTTGACACGCTCCCCGACTTGGGCCTGGACACGGTTGCGCCCGCCTGCGTGGCCCCTGGCATGGTGGGCACCATCCTGGATCCCGCCGGCGCCCCCATCCCTGGGGTGCGCCTCTTCCTTTGCGGCGAGACTGAGGACGGCCAGGCCTCCTGCATCACCCGCTCCACGGACGCCACCGGTGCCTTCCTCTTCTCCGACCTTCCCGCGGGCTTCTCCCACGTGAAGATCAACTCCGTCGTTGCGGGTCAGCAGTTGGGCCGGCTTTTCGGCGGCGTCACCCTGGCCATCGATCCCTATCCCCTGCCCAACTGTCTGGATCTGGGGGCCCTCACTTTGCCCGAGTTCTTCTCCCCCCCCGCCCCCACCGCCGCAGATGCCGCAGTCACCCTGGCCGCGGACTGGCTTCAGGTCGAGGTCCCCGCGGGGGGGCTGGCCTTCCCCGACTACGCGGACGAGGCTGTGGTCATGCTGGCCGCCATCCCCCCCGCCCAAAGTCCCATCCAGCCCGCCGATCAGTTCTTCGCCTTCGCCCTCATCCCCCAGGGCGCCGCGGTCGCTGGTGGCGCCACCGTCCGCGTCAAGGTCGGCCAGTTCGCCACGGCGCCACGGCTGGTCACCAACTCGGCAGAAACGGGCCAGGTCCTGGAGCTCCCCGCCCCCGTCGCCGACGAGGCCCCCTGGGCCTGGAAGTGGGAGGCCTCCCTGCCCGAACTGACCTGGGTTTGGATCATCCCTCAGTGAAGTCGCCAAAGCTCTTGACGCCCAAAAAAATCGGAGTCTATACTTCGGGCCGATTTTCGTGCGTGAAAACACATTCGGGGGGAACCATGAAGTTGAAGCCCTTGTTTGCCTCGCTGGCCGCCGTCCTGGCGCTGTCCGTCTCCTGTACCCACGGCGAGCAGAGCGAGTGCGCCAAGTACGTCGCCATGCTGGGCGGGCAGAACCCGTTCAGCGTCTTCAAGAGCATCCGCGAGTTCCGTTGCCAGGACGCCCTGGATCCGCTTGCCGAAATGCTGGACCCCGAGAAGGGCACCCGGAACGTGGACGTCCTGCGTCTGGTCATGGACCTGTGGGATCCGCCCGTCTCTGACCCCCGCTTCAAGGCCCAGGCCGAGAAGTTCGAGGCCAAGAAGCCCCTCTACAAGAAGATCCTGGTCAAGGCCCTGAAGAGCCCCGACACCGCCGTGCTGGCGGCCTCCGCGGTCACCGACTGGGAGATGAAGGATCTGCGCACCGACCTCATCGCCATGGTCAAGGAAGATCTGGCCCGGCCGGCGCCCCAGTTCATCGAGGCCTACCGCAACGCCCTGACCGTGATCGTGCTGACGGACCCCGAGCCCACCGAAGAGGCCATGTTCGTCCAGTTGCTGTCCACGGTGCACGACGTCCCGGACTACATCGAAGTCAACCGCATGGCGGCCGACTCCCTGGGCAAGCTGCGGGCCAAGTCCCCTGAGGCCATCAAGGCCCTGGTCAAGGGTCTGTTCGTCGTCTCCAAGAGTGGCGAGAACATCGTCCCCAACGCCATCGAAGCCCTGCTCAAGGTCGGCACCCCGGTGGTGCCCTACCTGGTGGACATCGTCACCGCCAAGCCCGGCGACGAGAAGGTCCGCTACATGGAAGAGTTCGCCATCCCCAACGGCATCTCCGATTGGCGTTGGCGTCGCGGCGACCGCATCCCCCTGGTGCTCTCCCGCCTTCGTGACGAGCGCGCCGCCCTGCCCCTCCTGCAGGACATGGTCCGTCCCATGGTGCAGCCCGCCGGCCTCTCCCAGGCCCTGGTGGAGGACTGGACCATCACCCAGACCAACCGCATCAAGTTCGAGCAGGCCGCCCTCATGTCCATCGGCTCGGGCCCCGAGTTCTACCAGATCGCCCTGCGCGCCATGCGGGACCCCCAGGCCCCCGTTGAAGCCCGCCTGGACCTGGCCCTGGCCCTGGCCTTCAAGGCCACTCCCGAGGCCATGGACACCCTCTTCGGCGTCATCTTCGAGGAAGAGGCCGGCGAGGAGACCGAGGGCGACGCCGCCTCCGAGGCCGCCAAGGTCAAGAAGGAAGAGGCCAACGCCATTGAGGGCAACGAGGACGTGGCTGCCATGCCTCCCACCGCCACCCAGTCCGACTTCGTCATCAACTTCATGTTGCCCCTGGCGTTCTCCATGGACTTCAGCGGTCTGGACCTCTTCGACCGCATCTTCGAGGCCGACTTCGACGAGATCTTCGCCGAGACCGAAGGCGCCGACGCCATCCTGGACCGCCTCAAGAAGGAAGACATGGAGCTCATGCTCAAGCTCATCCGGGCCTGCGGCACCAGCTACGAGAACTGGGTTGCGGCCATGAAGGGCCAGCGCGTGGTGAACAAGGACGCCGACGCCGAGTTCGACCCCACCAAGATCACAGACAAGTTCTACATCTTCCAGGCCCGCACCAAGGCGGCCCTCAAGCTGTCCACCAGCGGCGTCACCGACAAGAAGAAGAGCGAACTGGCCGAGCTCTACCTGGAGACCTACAAGGCCCTCGAGTACAACCCCGACTACGACGACTTCCGCCGGGCCCTGTTGCTGGGCATGGAGCGCGTGGGCAAGGGCGAGGGCGAGTTCCTCAAGAAGCTCGAAGATGCTCGCGAGGAGTTCAAGGGCCGCGAGAGCACCGAGTCCGGGGCCAAGTTCTGGAACCAGCAGCTTGATGCCCTCATCTACTTCCTGCGCCGCGCCTAAACTCCACCGATTTCCCGTCCAGATATTCGTTTGACTGCCTCCGGGGGCTCTGTTATAAGCTCGGGAAGCATTCGATGGTGTATCTGTACCCTTGTCCGGGCGCCCTTGCCCGGGCTTTCGTTGACTGAAAAGACAGGTGAGAACATGAGCCGAAACCTTGTTTTCCTGAGTCTGGTTGCTGCCCTCCTTCTCCAAGCCCCGAAGGGGTACTCGCAGGAGGCCAAACCCGTCGACCCCGCGATCAATGCGCAGGAGTCGGCCGCCATGGGTGGCAAGTTCAACGAGCGCATCCGCGAGATGCAAGAAGAGGTCGTGGGCCTCAAGGAGCGCGTCTACAAGACGAAGGTCCGGCTCAACCTCCTTCGCGAGCGCATCCTGTCCAACGTGGTGGCTGAGGCCTGGGCCGTCATCACCCACAAGAACGACATGGGTGGCGCCTTCTCCCTGGATCACGTCCTGTACTACATGGACGGCAAGAAGCTGTTCTACAAGCAGAACCGGGACGGCTTCCTGGACAAGCACCGCAAGATCGAGGTCTTCCGCGGCAACGTCGTGCCGGGCAACCACTCCATCGCGGTGGAGATGGTCTACAACGGCACCGGCAAGGTCTTCAGCTACCTGAAGGGCTACCGCTTCAAGATCACCTCCAAGTACTCCTTCTACGCCAGCCGTGGCCGCATCCTGAAGTTGGACACCATCGGCTACGAAAAGGGCGGCATCACCTACAGTCTGGAAGAGCGCCCGGCCATCCGGTTCAAGGTGACCCAGATGCCCTTCAACAAGGAAAACATCACCAGTCTGACCTCCGGCAACGAGTGATGACGGGGAAAAACCATGAAAACCAAGCTTTGCGCAATCCTCGCATCGCTGATCGGCTTGTTGTCGCTCCCGGCCTGGGCCAGTGACGACAAGTCAGTCCGCGACCAACTTGAAGAGACCTCCGGCCAGATCTCGGAGCTGAAAAAGCGCGTCGAGGCGGTCCGGGTAGAGGGCTTCGAGTTTGACCCGGATACCCGTTACCTGGACGCCAAGGTCTCCATGGACCTGAAGCGCTGGGACGAGGCCTCCAACCTGCTGTTCAGCCTCGTGGAGAGCCCCACCTTCCGGGCCGACCCCCGCTGGGACGAGTGCCGCCTGATGCTGGGCATATCCCTGTATCAGCAACGGAACTTCGACGGCGCCAAGGGCTACTTCGAGGGGCTTTTGGACTCTCCCAAGTACTTGGGCGATGCCATGATCCACTTGGTGGACATTGCCGAAGAGATGGGTCGCAGGGACGACCTGGCCCGCTACGCCACCAAGGCCCGGTCCATGGTCGCCACGGGTGGGGACAAGCTGCGCTACGCCCAGGGCCGCGCCGAGTACCTCACCGGAAGCCTGGACGGCGCCCGCAGCGCCCTCGAAGGCGTTGGGCCTGACTCCGAATACTACGTCCGCTCCAGGTACATCCTGGCCGTCATCCTTACCGCCAAGGGCAGCCTTGACCAGGCCATCGCCGCGTTCATCGACCTGGCGGGCCGGGCCGATCCCAAGGCGGACGAGGCCGTCATCGAGCTGTGCAACATGTCCGTGGCCCGCCTCTCCTACGAGGTCGGCAACCTCTCCCAGGCGGTGGACTACTACCAGCGCATCCCTCGTCAGTCACCGGCCTTCAAGAAGGCCCTCTACGAGATGACCCACCTGCACCTGAAGGCCGCCTCCGGGGGCGTCACCCCCGAGAAGCAGCGCGCCTCCTACGCCAAGGCCCTGGAGGCCCTGGAGATCCTCTCCGCCTCCTCTGACCTGGGCAGCCAGTTGTCCATCGAAACCACGGTCCTGCGTGGCCGCATCAACTTCCTCATGGGCGTCTCCAACTATGCCCGCGAGGCCTATCAGGCGGTGGTGGATCGCTTCGCGCCTCTGGCCGCCGAACTGTGGGAGTTCACCCGGGATCCGGCCCGCGTCGAGGAATGGTTCGGTACCCTGGTGCAGAGCGCGGAGAACCCCCTGCTGCAGCGTCAGATGATCTCCGACGAGGCCGCCGAGTGGGTGAAGGAAGACCAGGAGTTGGGCCGTGCCATCGGACTGCTCACCGAGATCTCCCAGCAGAAGGCGGACATGTTCCAGTCCGAGGACTCGCTCTTCAAGCTGAAGGCCGCCCTCACTCAGCAGGAACCGCGCAACCTGTTCCTGGCCCTGTACAACTCGTGGGTCACCTCCATGGAACTGGAGAATGACCTCCAGACCCTCTACCTGACCAACCTGGATCAGCACCGCGAGACCTATGACCTGGAACCCAACTCCATGGCCGCGGTCGAGATCAAGAAACTGGATCAGCGCCGCGGCACCCTGGATCGCAAGCTGATCTCCGCCCCCAAGACCGTGACCCAGTACCGGCACCGCAACAAGGTGGTCATGGACAACCTGCGGGCCATCGAGCGAGACCTGGACGAGCAGACCCTCCGTCTGCAGCAGTTCAAGAACCAGGTTGACGCCATGCACCGCGTCCTGCGAGAGGTCAAGTACAAGGGCTCCCACAACCTCAAGATCAACGACGAAGAGGGCATCCGCCGCGAGCTGGACACCACCCTCAAGGATCTGGCCGCCCTCTACGACGACGTGATCCGGGCCAAGCTGGAAGTCCAAAAAGAGATGATCGTTGGCTCCGCCGTGGGCCGCGACCAGACCGGCGAGGCCAACTCCCGGGCTGACCTGTGGGCCGTCCTGCAGCAGCAGTCGGGGCTCCTGATCGAGGGCGTTCGGGCCCAGGGCAAGGAAGATGACCGGGAGGTCATGGATTACGTTCACAACCAGCAGCGGATCATCACCCTGTTGATGGATCTGGGTGAAGTGCGCAAGGCCATCGATGATCGTGCCGAGGCCAAGGCCGCCTACTTCCGGCAGGTCGTGGTTCAGGAAGAGAAGAACCTGGCAGACAACCGCAAGACCACCGTGGGCATCGAACAGCGAGCCCTGACCCTGGCCCGCAGCCTGGCCACCCCCATGTTCCTGGCCGCCAACGAGCGTCTGGGCCGGGTGGTGCTGGAGGCTGACCTCGGGCTGGTGGATATCGCCTGGCAGCGCAAGCAGGATCGCACGGAGGAGCGGGAGTCCCTGGCCGAAGAGCAGGGCGCCACTCTCACCTTCCTGCGCCAGGAACTCAAGTCCGTTCAAGAGGAGGTGGAGTAGATGTTCACCAGGTACATACTCCGCTTGGCCCTTGCTGCCTCTGTGACCCTGGTCGGGGTGGCCCCGGTTCAGGCCCAGGAGGCCGCCGTGCCTGCCCCCGAGGCCCCCGCCGCCGAGGTCGCTGCGCCGGCTCCTGCTGAGGCCGCCGCCCCTGTCGCTGAGGCCGCTGCGCCGGCTCCTGCTGAGGCCGCTGCGCCGGCTCCTGCTGAGGCCACCGCCGCCGCCCCCGTTGCCGCTGCCGCTGCCCCCGCCCCCGCGGGCAACGATCCAGCGTTGGTTGCTGAGGAGATGGCCAAGGTCTTCGGTGCCGAAGGCCGGGGCTACATGAAGGACGTCTCCGACTTCATGGCATCCCAGATCCAGGACCGCATCGACGGCATCAACGACCGCTTCCAGAAGCGCTACGACGACATCGAAGAGAAAGAAGCCGAGCGTCGCAAGGAGGCCATCGCCGCCTTCGAAAGCTTCGTGCTGCGCTACGATCGCTACAAGACCGATCCCCAGTATCGGACCGTGGTCGCCGACGTGACCTTCCGGCTGGCCGAACTCTACCGCGAGCACTCCGATTACCTGTACTCCGTGGACCGTCGCAACTACGACCAGTTCATGGCCGACTACCAGCGCGGTCTGCGCCCCAGCCCCCCCCGGGAGGCCTCCGCCGATTACAGCCGCTCGGTGGGCGTGTTCTGGCGTCTGGTGGACGACTTCAAGGACTACCGTTACCGCGACATGGCCCTCTATTTGCTGGGCTTCTACCTTCGTGACCAGTTGGATTTCGACGGCTCCAACAAGGCCCTCTCCCAGATGCTCAAAGAGCACCCCGACAGCCAGTACGCCATCGGCGCGTGGATGCTGCTGGGCGAGAACCAGTACTCCATGTCCCGCTTCGCGGAGGCCCTCACGGCCTACGAGAAGGTCATGGAGTTCGGCGAGGACACCCCCTACTTCGAGAATGCCCTCTACCGTCTGGGCTGGTCCTCCCTGCAGACCTTCCGTTACAAGCAGTCCATCGCGGCCTTCATCCGGCTGCTGGACTACTACGAAAAGGGCGACGCCGGTGCCGCCAAGAAGAAGGCGCTGGTGGAAGAGGCCCAGGAGACGTTGGCCAACTCCCTTGTGGACGAGGACTGGGACGGCGACGGCATCACCGATCCCGACTACGGCGTGGAGCGTGCCTTCGAGGTCCTCAAGCGCAACAAGCCCTACGAGAAGGCCGTCCTGCGCATCTTCGCCAAGACCCTCTACGACATCCAGGACGCCCGCCACTGGGAGATGGCCGCTGCCGCAGTGAAGGAATATCTGCGCCGCTATCCTCTGGATGAAGAGAACCCCGATCTGCATGACAAGGTCATTGGCGCCTACATCTACCTCAGCGAGGAGGGCGTGGTCGAGCGCCGCGCCACCTTCGCCGAGATGGCCCAGAACGAACGTGACGTCTTCCGCCGCACCTACGGCAAGGGCAGCGAGTGGTACCGCACCCACGAGCACAACGCCGCCGTCATGGCCAAGGCCCGGGAGAAGCTTGAGGTCGCCATCATTGAGCGCGCCGCCATCCTTTACAACAAGGCCCTGGACGTGAAAGAGAGCATGGGCCCCGAGGCCGCCGTGCCCCACTATCGCCAGGCCATCGAGGCCTGGGCCAACTACCTGGACGAATTCCCCGAGAGCAAGAGCTACCTGGAGACCAGGATGCAGCTTGCCCAGGCCTACATGTTCGGCACCTCCGAGTTTGACCGCGCCGCCACCGAGTACCGCGCCGTCCGTGACGACAAGCGCGAGGGCAACACCTTCGTGGAGCGCGCCGCCTACAACGCCATCCTGGCCCGCGACAAGCAGGTCATGAAGGAGGCCGCGGCCTCCAATCCCAGCCTCCCCGCCGACCTGTTCGACACCTCGGCCCACAAGCTGCTGGCCCAGGTGGGCGAGCGGGATCAGAAGGATCCCACAGCCAAGGTTCAGATCCAGCCCAGCGAGATCCCCCCCGTGGTGAAGGCGTGGGTGGACGAGTCCGAGCTGTACCTCTCCATGGGCCTCAAGAACGACACCGACCCCGAGTTCGTGGGCCGTCTGTCCTACCTCATCTCGCGCGTCTACTATCGCTATGGCCACTTCGACGAGTCCCGCAAGCGCCTCAATGGCATCCTCGAGAAGTTCGGCTCGGACGAGCTGCTGTCCACCTACTGCTACGCCGACCTGGCCCGCATGTACCGGGTGGAGAACGACCTGGACAAGCTGGAAGAGCTGTCCCTCAAGATGCGCCAGGAGGGCAAGGGTGATCCTCGGGATCTGGAAGACCTGCTGGGCCAGATCAAGGACGCCCGTTACACCGCCCGGTTCCAGCGCGCCGCCGAGTTGCTGCGCCAGGCCGAGGCTGCCCTGAAGGAGGGCAACAAGGACGCCGAGGCCCGGGACCTGTACTCCAAGGCCGCCATTGAACTTGAGCGCATCGTGGACGAGAACCCCGACTACCGTCAGGCCGACCTCGCCCTCATCGGTGCCGCCCAGGCCTTCGAGACCGTGAAGCTGTACGAGAAGGCCGCCAACCTGTACCGCCGCATCGTGCAGGAGAAGCGCTTCGATACCTCCAAAGAGCGCGAGAACGCCATGTACTTCCTGGCCAGGAACTACAAGCTGTTCTTCGACTTCCAGCGCTCGGTGAAGACCTACGATCAGCTCACCCGGGACTACCCCAAGTCCAAGTACACCAAGGAAGCCCTGCTGGAGGCCGCCACCCTGCAGGAGAACGACCAGGACTACCTGGGCGCCGCCTCCACCCTGGAGCGGTTCCTTTCAGAGTTCCCCGGCGACACCAAAGAGCCCGCCGTCCGCTTCCTCTTGGCCAAGCTCTACGAGAAGGGTGACCGCCCGGACGCCTGCGACAAGGCCCACCGGGACTTCATCAAGCGCTACAGCAACAAGAAGGACGAGGTCTCCCGCATCATGGAGGCCCACCTCAAGCTCGGCCGCACCGCCCAGGAATCGGGCAAGACCAAAGAAGCCGCGGGCCATTTCGAGGCCATCGTGGCGCTCTTCGACTCTGCCGCCATGCAGCCCGAGACCAACGACGCTGCCAAGGCCGCCGAGTCCGCCTTCTGGCTGCTGGATGGCAAGTACAGCGCCTTTGTGGGCCGGAAGATCACGGACAAGCGCTCCAAGGTCCAGATGGACCAGATGAAGGACATGATCGAAGAGCTCAAGGGCCTGGCCGTCGAGCTCAACAACATCCACGGCAAGTACAAGGCCTATGGCTGGTCCGTGGCCTCCAAGTTCCGTGAAGGCAAGCTCTGGAAGCACCTCACCGAGGTCCTCACAGCCCTGCCCCCGCCTCCGGGCCTGGACCCGGAAGCAGAGGACCTTTACAGCCAGCGCATCGGTGACTTCTCGACCCAGTTCGAGGACATGGCCCGCAAGGTCTGGAAGGAAGCCATCAACAACGCCCGCCGTCTGGGCATCACCAACGAGTGGACCAACCGCATCCTGGTGGAACTGAACCAGTACCCGGATGACCGGCTTGAGTACCCACTGTTCAAAGAAGAGAAACGCATGTACCTGGACGAGCCCCTCATGTCCCCTGAACTGGGTCTGGGCGGGGAGGTGCAGAAATGAAGAAGCTTGCACTTGCATCCCTGCTGGCCGCCGGCCTGACCTTTTCCTGCTCCTCAGCGCAGCAGCGTGAAGAGGCCGTGGATGGTGCGACCGTTGCCCAGGAGAACGCCGACCAGCCCACCGCCGCTGCGGACGCTGCGGTGGCCGAGCCCGTCGCTGCGGACCCCTTCGCCGAGGCTCAGCCCAAGGCCGAGGCCGTGGACACCAGCCCTGTACCGGTTGCTGCCGGCGACACGGGGGCCTTTGCCTCACGCCTGATGGCGGGCGAAGCCATCTACGCTCTGCGTGATCTGGAAGCCACCGTAGAGCGCAGCACCTTCAACCGTGACGACAGCCTCAAGCTGGTCAACCTGTACATCAGGACTGCCCAGTATGACCGCGCAGACACCGTCGCGCGCCAGGTCCTGGACAAGGACCCCGCCGATCTCGAGGCCCTGCGCTACCTGACCCGCGTGTACCTTGTGACGGGCCGCGCCGAGGCGGGCCTTGAGGACGTCAAGAAGCGGGTGGAGGCCACGCCCGACGATCTGGCACGGCAGGCCCTGGTGCTGCGCCTCATGATCGCCAGCGGTCGCCAGAACCAGGCCATATCCCAAACCCGGGATCTGCTGCGCAAGGATGAGGTCAACGTCGAGCTCATGAAGGTGCTGGCCAAGGCCTACCTGTCCCTTGGCAAGTTCAAGACCGCCGAGTACATCCTCAAGCGCGCCATGGAGTTGGCCCAGCCCGACGTCGAGACCCTGTACATGATGGCCAACATCCGCAAGAACACGACCAAGAACAAGGGCCAGATCGTGGAGGCCTTCCGCGCCGTGGCCACGGCCCAGCCGGACAACGCCGAGGCCCACAACAACCTGGGCCTGCAGTACTACGAGACCCGCAACTTCCAAAGCGCCTCCGAGGAGCTGGAGCTGGCCGTGAAGCTTGCCCCCGGCCTGGTGGAGGCCCAGCTCAACCTGGGCAACGCCTACAAGGCCCTACAGCAGTACGAGAAGGCCCGCGACACCTACCTGCAGGTGCTGGTGGCCCGTCCCAACTACGACGCCGCCTACTTCAACCTGGGCATCCTCTACTTCGAGAACGAGTTTGGTGGCGAAAGCCGCTCAGCGTTGCTGACCAAGGCTGTGGAGTACTTCGAACTCTACCGCAAGGCCATGGGCCCCAAGCTGTCCCCCCAGGACCCCGTGAACCAGTACATCGTCGAGGCCCGGGATCTCATCCAGCAGATCGCCCAGGCCGACAAGGAAGAGACTGAAGCCCGCGCCGCGCGCCTGGCCAAGTTCGAGTCCCTCGAGCCCAAGGCCAGCGAGAAGCTCTCCAAGATGGAGACCATCGAAGAGCAGCTCAAGCACCGCGTGAAGATCTACACGGACAAGGGCGACGTCCCCAACACCGAGCGCTTCTCCGCGCTGCTCACCGAGTTCGGCGACCAGTACAACGGCTCGCTCCAGGCCCTCCGTGAGGCCATGAACAACAAGGACGGCGACGAGGTCCAGGGCGTGTTGGAAGACTTCGCCTTCGCCGACGAGGAGCTGCTGCCCAAGCTTGAGGCCGCGCTGGCCGAGCCCCTGCCCGAAGGTACCGCTCCGGCCCAGTCCCCCGAGCCCCCCGAGACCATCGAGGCGCCTGCTGCGTCGGCCGAGTCCGCCGCTGCTGCTGCCCAGCAGACCCAAGAGCTGCTGCCTGGCCTGCCCCCGGCCCTTCCGGCCACCGAAGAGGTGCAGCCTGCGGTCCAGTCCGATGACTTCCCCGGGGAACAGGCTCCGGCTCCGGAGGCCGCGCCCGCCGCGGTGGCCCCGGCCCCCGAGCCCGCGCCCGCTGAAGAGGCGCCCGCTCCCGCAGCCGAGCCCACGCCCGAAGAAGATCCGGTTCCGGGACCTGAGTCCTCTGATGAGATGCAACCTGCAGCGCCAGCGGAAGACGTGGCGCCAGCGGAAAACGTGGAAGTCCAGGCCCCTGCCGAGGGCGGCGAGGCGGTGGACTTTTAGGGTTTTGCAAGGGGTCCCGCGGGCTTGGAAACGGCCTCCTTTGGATGCCATTTTCCGGCCCGTAAATTCTCTTGCGTTGTTACCCTTAGTCGGGTAAAAAGAGTCTTCCGAGCGGGAGGAAGGTATGCGTCGCGCGGTTTTGGCCCTGACGGTGCTTCTGTTCACGGTGGGATTTTCTTCGCCATTGCTTTGCCAAGGCAAGCCGAAGAAGGTGCTCTCGAAGGACGAAGAGATGCTCGAAGACATCGAGGTGATCGTCAAGGTTCCCAAGCCCGAGGCTCAGATCTTCACCCCGAAAATGAAAACCCGGTACGAAACCCTGACTTACCAGAAGAGTTTCGTCCAGTACGTGCTGGATCGGTCAAGGACAGACCGTTCTAGAATAGGGTTCCACTCTCAAAAACAGGTAGGAGGAAAAGTATGGACACAATTCGCTCGGCATTCGCAGATGGTGGTTGGCCTTGGATGCACATCATTCTCTTGACGTCCGTGGTCACCGTGGCCGTCATGATCGAAAGATTCATCTTCCTGTTCTTCCGCTACAACATCAACGCTCCGGCCTTCATGGCCCAGATTCAGAAGCTGGTCATGGCCAACAACATCGACCGCGCCATCAAGCTGTGCAACGCCGCCCCCTCCGCCGCCCTGGCGAAGGTGATCAAGGCTGGCCTGACCCGCGCCAACAAGGGCGAGGTCGAGATCCAGAACGCCATCGAAGAATCCATCCTTGATGTCATGCCCATCGTCGAGAAGCGCACCGGCTCCCTCCAGGCCCTGGCCAACATCGCCACCCTGCTGGGTCTGCTCGGTACCGTTATCGGTCTGATTCTGGCCTTCGCCACCCTGAAGACCGTTGCGCCCGATCAGCGCCAGGAAGCCCTGGGCGTCAACATCGCACTCGCCATGAACACCACCGCCTTCGGTCTGATCGTGGCCATCCCCGCCATCGCGGCCTACACCTTCTGCGCTGGCATCACCAAGAAGATCTCCAACGAGATCGATCTGTACTCGTTGAAGCTCGAGAACCTGCTGATTGCCCGCCTGAAGGGCAACCTCAGCGACGAAGGCGCGACCGAGAAGTAATTTTGGCAAGTAACTCCGGAGCTGCCCGGTCAGGATTGGCCGGGCAGTGTTCCGTTGCGGGTCAAGCAGGGAGATGAACATGAGAAAGAATGGCGGCGTTGGCAAACTGGATGATCTCAATCTGATTCCCATCATGAGCGTGCTCGTCATCCTCGTCCCCATGATGGTCTACGCCTTCAATTACAATGAACTGGCCGTTCAAGAGGTTTCCCTGCCCAAGACCGGCGGCGCCTCTGCCGCCCAGGGGCCCAAGAAGCTGAACCTGACGGTTCTGGTTTCCGACGAGGGCTTCCGCATCAAGCTGCAGGGAGAGACCGAGTCTGGCACGCTGCCGGAGGATCAGGTCATCCCCAAGAAGATGATCTCTCTGTGCGATCAGACCGACCAGTACCTCCGCTACGACTACGTCGAGCTGTACAACCGGATCGTCAAGCTGAAGGACCAGAAGGATCTGGGCCTGGAAGACAGCGTCAACATTGGCGCCAAGGACAACATCCCCTGGCGCGTTCTGGCACGGACCATCGATGCCGTGCGCAGTCGCAAGGTGAAGGACTCCTTCACCAACTACTGCGAGTACCTCAAGACGGACTTCGCTCGTGTTGACAAGAAGGACGCGACGGGCAAGCCCATTCGTCCTCCCGTGGATCTGTTTCCGAAGATCGTTTTCATTGTGCTGTAAGTCAACCCTCCTGATATTCAAAGGGTGTTAATATGGGAACCAAGCAGGAAAACATCGACAACGAAGTCAAGGTGCTGAGCGGCCTCTCCGACGATGAGATCATCAAGCGTCGCAAGGAGAAGTCCGAGAAGAGGGCGGGCAAGAAGAAGCAGGAAGAGATGCCCTTGAACATCACTTCGCTGATGGATGCCCTCACCATCATGCTCTTCTTCCTCATGACCTCCATCGTGAACGATCCGCTCAACATCAAGCAGGACGACGCCATGGTCATGGCCCTCTCCAACGCGGAAGAGAAGCCAGCCAGCGACTCCATCGCCATCGTGGTCACCAAGGAGACCATCCTGGTTGACTCCGAGATCGCGGCGGACGTCGAGTGCATCATTGATGGGGCCCGCTGCTCTCGCAAGGACATGAAGGCCTTCAATGAATGCGACCGCAAGCCCAGCGGCGACATCTGCAACAAGAAGGTCGAGTTCCGGGTTTCCAAGCAGGACAAGGAGAACGCCAACGCCAACTCGTTGGTGATCGTCCCCCTGAAGAAGAAGCTGGACAAACTGGTCAAGCAGCAGATCGAGCAGCTTGAGATGCGCCAGAACAAGAAGTTCGAAGGTGTCGCCACGCTGGTGGTCGACAAGGAGATTCCGTTCCGCCTTCTGACGGAAGTCATCTACACGGCCGGCCGTGTAGGCGACCCTCGGACGGGAGGCCTCGCAAAGTTCCGGTTTGCAATCATGCGTGGCCTCTAAGCCAGATACCAGGCGTCAACTGGGGATTGCGGAGT
>CAIXZC010000339.1 GCA_903923815.1 uncultured Myxococcales bacterium | reverse complement strand
GTGCGCGCGCCAAAAACTCTTTTCTGGTCAATGACATGCGCGCTATTTGTGATAGTTACGCAGGAACTCTTCAACCTCGGGGACGCCGCCCTGATAGACCAGGTAGCCGTCGAAGGGTTCGCGCTCCGTGATGTCGCCCCCGACGGGGGTGGTCATGAGCCTCAGGACCTCCTGGCGATCATTGCTGTGCCCCAGGGCCCAACCCAGCTTCATGAAGGCGGTCTCCGGCAGCATGTTGGCCAGGGGCACCACGCCCAGGCCCATGAGATCCCGCCCCGTGTCGTAGACATACATCTGGGAGTAGCCCCAAAGCGTCTGGACGGTCATGAACACATGCACCCCGGCGGCGGTGGCGCGCTCCAGGGCGGGGTAGAGGGGCCGGTTCACATGGCCCAGGCCCGTGCCCGCGATGACGATGCCACGGTAGCCGCGCTCCACCAGGGAATCCACCATGTCGGGCTTCATGCCCGGGTAGTAATAAAGGATGGAGACCCGGTCGTCGAAGACCGCATCGATGGTCACATTGCGGTCCTTGCGGCGGCGCCGGTAGTCCTCCCGGAAGTGGATGATGTTCTCGGGGTCCACCATGCCCAGGGGGATGTCGCCGATGGTGCGGAAGGTGCTGCGGTAGCTGCTGTGCATCTTGCGGACGCGGGTGCCGCGGTGCATCAGGCAGTACTCGTCGGAGGTGGGCCCGAACATCACCACAATGACCTCCGCAATGTCGCTCTCGGCGGCGGCCTTGGTGCTGTTTATCAAGTTCAGGGCGGCGTCCGACGAGGGCCGGTCAGAGCTGCGCTGGGAGCCCACCACCACGATGGGCACGGGGCTGTCCTGGACCATGAAGGACAACACGGCGGCGGTGTGGGCCATGGTATCGGTGCCGTGTCCCACCACGATGCCGTCGGCGCCGTCGCGGATCTCCCGGCCGATGGCGTTGGCCAGCCCAATCCACTGTTCGGGGCCCATGTTCTCGGAGAACACGCCGTACAGCTTCTCGGTCTTCAGGTTGCAGATGTTGGCCAGCTCGGGGACGCTGCCATACAGTTCGCCCGGGGAGAAGGCGGGGATCACCGCGCCGGTGCGGTAGTCCAGGCGGCTGGCGATGGTGCCGCCCGTGCCCAGCAGGGTCACGCGGGGCTTGCCCGGGTCCTGGGGGAAGGTGCGCTCGGGGATCTTGTAGATGGCCTCCCGGCGGCCCCGCACCTGAATGTCAGTGATCTTGGCCGTGGCCAGACCGATGTTGTAGCCGTTGGGCAGCTTGAGGACGATGTGCCCCGGCCCCGCGGTCTCGTTGCGAGGCAGCAGCAGGCCCTCGAAGACGCCCTCCGTGTTGGTGACACGCAGCTCGCTCCAGACCTTGGCGCCAAACTTCTGCAGGGTCTCCAGCGCCGTGCCGCGGTAGCCCTTGTAGTCTTCGTTGGGGGTAGTCATGGTTCAGCCCTCCACGGTTTCGTTGGTGGCGCCCAGTTCGGCCAGACGCGCCTTGACCACCTGAGCCACCAGCGACCCCGGTGCCCGTCCCCGAAGCTCCGGCATGACCAGCCCCAGGGAGTAGCGGAACTCCGTCCCCGGGTCCTCCCGGTGCACGTCCGCGGCGTCCAGAATGCGGCCCACCGTCTCCTCCACCTCGGCCTGGGTCGCGGGCGTGTACAGCAGGTCCGCCTTGGCCACCGCCGAGCTTCGCCCCGCCAGCAGATAGGGCACGGCCTCCCGGCAGATGGCCCCCCGGGCACAGGCCAGCAACAGCTCCTGCACCTCCGAGTCCCTCAGCGTCGACACCCGCCGCCGCCGGTTCCGCGGGTAGTCCTGCAACAGCAGCCGCGCCAGCAGCCGCGCGTCAATGCCCGGGTCCCCCGCGTGCTGGTCGAACAGCCGCCGCCGGGGGCACAGGAACATGCGCCGCGCGTGCTCCGCGGGCAGCCCCAGGTTCAGGTAATCCTGCATGGCCTCCCAGGGCTTGGCGGGAAGCTGCGCCCGGATGCGCGCCAGCTCGCCGTCGTCCAGGATCATGGGGGGCAGGTCCGTGTCGGGGTACATGCGCTCGGGGCCGGGCAGCACCCGGTTGAACACCGTGCGACCGTCGGGCAGGGCCTTGCGCGTCTCCGGGGGCACGCCCTCAAAGGCCATGCGGGCCCGCTCCAGGATCTCCTTGATGGCCGTCTCCGTGTCCTTCTCGTCGCCCCAGACCAGCACCACCGCGTCCTTCTCGGTGGCGTCCAGGCGCCGATAGATGCGCTCCCAGATGCGCCCCGCCAGCCGCGGGTCGTCCTTCTGGTCAAAGATCATGTTGGGCATGCGGTCCAGGCACGCGATGACCTTCACCACCCCCATGAACTCCCAGAAGAAGGGCATATCGGGCCCGATGGGGCGCTCCAGGATTCCCTGGAATCCGCCCAGGCGCACGGCCATCACCCGCTTCCCCGCGGACAGGGCGTTGCGGATGGGCTGATAGGTGCAGCGCTCCACCACCGCCGACACATCCGCCGCGGCGCCCCCGATATCGGCCGCCTTCAGCCCCTTGGCCTTCAGCAGCTCCCGAATGTCCAGCAGGGCCTTCTGCCGCACCGCCTCGTAGTGGCACAGCACGGGGATGAGGCGCAGCGAGTGCACCCCCTTGATCTCGACCCTCGTGCCTCCCTCCACCGACACATTCACGTCCTGCCGCGCGCAGCCCTTGCCCGTCTTGACCTTGCCCGTGGCCCGCGTCAGGCGCCGGATGGCCTCCCCCGCGACCTTGGCCTCCCAGGGGTCGTACAGCTCGGGCTCGGTGACCACCTCAATCAGCGGAATGGACAGCCGGTCCGTCATGAACACCCGGTTGTGGGCCTCGTCCGAGTAAAGCCGGCACGAGTCCTCCTCGATGGACATCTGGCGCACGGCCACGTGCTTGGTGCCGATGTTGAGGCGCCCCCCCAGGCTGACCATGGCGGTGCGCTGGAAGCCCGTGGGGATGCTGCCGTCCAGGTACTGTTTGCGGGCGATGTGCAGCTCGCCCACGATGGCGCTGTCCAGCAGCATGGCGATCTCCAGCGCGATGCGCAGGGCCTCGCCGTTCATGGGGAAGGGCGGGGTGTCGTCCATCTCGTAGGTGCACACGGTGTTGCGGTTGATGCGGTAGAAGATCTCCTTGCGGGTCTTGTACTCCATGAGGGCCGTGCGGTCGTACTCGCCCAGCTCCGACAGCGTGGGGCGCATGTGGCGCAGCAGTTCGGCGTCGTAGGAGTCCGCCCCCGACGTGTTGGGGCAGCGGCAGAACAGCTTCTTCTCGGTGCGAAGCTGCTGATGCACCTCCAGGCCACAGCGGAAGCCCAGGGCGTGGTAATCCTCGCGGGACATCTCTCCAAACAGCTTTATGGCCATCGCTTGTCACCTCGCGTTTTTGCGTCAGGTTGGGTGGGGGCCGCGGGGGCCCGAGCGTACACGCGCACCATGGGTACGCCCTCCAGGGAGCTCTCCGCCACGGGGCCCACGGCACCCAGGCCGCGGGTGCGCAAGAACTCCTCCTCGCGGAAGCGCTCCTCCAGGTCGAACAGGTAGAAGGCCGCGTCAGGCTTGCGAATGACACAGCGCAGGTCCTGGCGCAGCAGTTCCAGCTTCTGGTAGGTCTGGCAGGTCTCCAGGGTGGCGTCCTGGAAGTCCACCGAGGCACCCGCGGGGGCCTGGCGGTTCAGGTAGTCCAGGGCGGGCCGGGAGGCGTAGGACCAGAATTGCCGCTGGAGGCGCAGGTCGGCGGCACCCCGGACGCCCCCCACCAGTTCGTTCCAGTAGGCGGTGCCAAAGGGCACAAAGCGCGCCGTGTCCCGGGCAGCGGGGGCCAGGATGAGGGCCGCCAGCACAATGCCCGTCAGGACGACAAAGACGTTGCGGGGTGGGCGGGCCTCTCCGGCCAGGGCGCGGGCCAG
Source organism: uncultured Myxococcales bacterium (assembly GCA_903923815.1). GTDB lineage: Bacteria > Myxococcota_A > UBA9042 > CAIXZC01 > CAIXZC01 > CAIXZC01. The sequence goes on along the minus strand of CAIXZC010000339.1, from coordinate 1,850 downwards.
GCCACCCAGCGCCGCCGCGAAGGCGATGCCGGCGAAGAAGCCCAGGAAGGCCAGGGTCAGCAGCCAGTGTTTGAGGCCGCCGAAGATGGGCGTGGAGGGCAGGGCGATGAGCACGATGGGGAAGGCGGCATTCACCAGCACGAAGACCAGGTCCTGGCCCGTGGGGACGCGGCGCAGCGCGGTCTGGCCGGGACCCCGGCGCAGAATGGGCAGGGCGAAGATGGCCAGCCCTGCCAGGCCCAGCAGCAGCGTGGGGATGGGGGTCATGAGGGCCGTCAGCACGAAGGGGTAGGAGATGGGGAAGGGGGGGGCCTGGAGGACCTGCCCGAAGTAGTACTGAAGGTAGTGTTCGTGCTTCATGTGGAAGGCCAGGTAGTCGCCAAAGTGGCGCACCGGGTCGTGCCACAGCAGGGGCCAGCCCAGGTACAGCAGCAGCGGGCCCAGGAACAGCATGGCGAAGAAAGAGGCCGGGATGGCGGGCATGGCCAGGGGCCCCAGGTGCCAGGTCTTGGGGCGAAAGTGCCAGGTGGCCAGGAAGTACAGCACCAGGGTCACGGGCACGAAGAAGGCGTTGTTCTTGGTCAGCAGGGCCAGGCCCCACAGCAGGCCCGTAAGCAGGGCCAGGGGCAGGCCGCCGCGGCGCTCCTGCAGGCGAAAGGCCAGGATGACCGCCAGGTTCAGGGCGGTGATGGGGACGTCGAAGCAGGCCAGGTGACCGTGGAAGAAGACCTGGGGGATGGAGGCGAAGGCCAGGGCGCCGAACAGCGCCGGCAGGCGGGCCAGCCAGCGCCGGCCCAGGTAGAACAGCAGGACGCACAGCAGGCCAAAGGACAGCATGCCCGGGAAGCGGTAGGCCTGAACCTCGGACAGCAGCAGGTTGGGGGACTGCTCCACTGCCTGACAGGGGCCCATGGCGGAGGGGGGCGCGGGGGGATGGGCGCAGACCTGCAGCAGCCGGGCGGCGTCGGGGTCGCCCTTGGCCAGGTCGGCGCGGGCCTTGTTGGGGCTGCGTTTGGTGACGGTGGCGTAGCCCAGCAGGCGGGGCGAGTCCGGGTCCTGCCCCAGCTTCAGCGGCGCCAGGATGGCCACCCGCGCGCCTTCCTGGAAGCCGTGGGAGGGGCCCAGGTCTTGAAGCTGCAAGGACCGGCTGTGGGGCGGCACCAGCACGGCCCGCTTCTTCTGCCCCAGGAAGCGCCAGGAGGCGCCGATGAGCACCTTGGCCAGGGGCGGGTGCTCCCAGTTGGAGCGCCAGTATTTCTCTATGCCGTCGTTGGCCAGCAGGGTCGCTCGGGCGCTCTGGTCCTTGGCCTCCCCAAGGGCCGTGAACCAGTTCATATAGACGCGCGAATGGTGGAAGTAGAAGGTCTCGTCCCGGGTGTAGCCCACGGGGTCCGAGCTGGCCAGCAGCAGCCCCACCACGGCAACAAACAGCCCCAGCGCCAGAGCCCCATCCAGAAGGCGGGCCCGCAAGCGCCGAGGACCAAGATTGTTGCCATCGCCAGACATGGGCGGGATTCTAGGGCCCTACCCCGCCCCGCGCAACCGAAACAATGAGCCAGGATCTGTCGACCAAATCGACACATCGGGCGAACGTGTCGAAAAATCCGCAAAAAGTAGACACATGGGCGGAGGCCAGTCGATACCTCGACATGGGCGAGCGAGTGTAATGTGTAAGGTCCTGACCCCTGTGGGTCCCAGAGCCGCGCTGGGCAAGCGACACCGGCGTTTGCTGGGCCGGGGCGTGGGGTGGCGCTTCGGAGGCAGCCTCTTCAAGCGGCTTACCTCTAAAAAGGGGGGCGTGTGCCGCTTGAAGGGGCTAGGCGGAGAGGGGGGAACAATCCCCCCGGCCG
>CAIXZC010000338.1 GCA_903923815.1 uncultured Myxococcales bacterium | reverse complement strand
CGTGGAGGCCCTCGTCCCCCTCCCAGGTCAGCGTACCGGGGAGGATGCGGACCAGGACGGGCAGAGGGGCGGCGGGGGCGCCGGATCCGCTTACTTCGTGCGCGGCTTGGACGGACCCGGGGGCTTGGACGGAGCCAGTTCCATCTGTATTCCTAGCCGCGAACGTAGTGAGCGGATCATTCCTGCCGGCTTTGGTTCCGTACAGCGTGCCGTGGAAGGAGTCGTTCACAGCAGGTCCTCCCGGCCCAACTCGCGCAGCAGATCCACCACCTTGCGGACGTCCTGGGCGCGGTTCTTGTCCAGCACCAGCACGGCATCCCCGGTGCTGATGACCAGCGTGTCATTCACCCCCAACATGGCCACGAAGGGCCCGCCCTCGGCGCTGACAACTTTGGAGCCGTTGCAGTCGATCAGGGCCTCGTGTCCCTTCTGGGCACCACCGTTCAGGGCCGCCACCGCATCCCAGGCGCCCACGTCGGACCAACCGAAGCTGGCGGGGATCAACAGGATCTGCTTGGCCTTCTCGATGACGGCGTAGTCGATGCTGATGGAGGGCAGCTCCAGGAAGCAGCGGGCCAGGGCGTCCCGGTCGCCGGCCTTCAGGCACCGGGCCAGCTCTTCCACGGCGGCGGTGAAGGCAGAGTTGATCCGCTGCAACTCCTCCAGCATGTGGCTGACCTTGAAGAAATACATGCCCGAGTTCCAGTAGAAGTCGCCCTTGGCCAGGTACTCCTCGGCGCGCTTGCGGTCGGGCTTCTCCACGAAGCGCTTGACCTGCACAGCGTGGGGGCCGGAGGCGTGGGTGCTGGCCTCGATGTAGCCGTAGGCCGTGTCGGGGCAGGTGGGCTTGATGCCCAGGGTCACTATCGCGCCGCCGTCGGCCGCGTCCAGGGCCCTAAGAAAATCCCCCGCGAAGGCCTCCTCGTCGGGAATGTAATGGTCGGCGGGCAGCATCACGGCAATCTGGTCCGGGCCCCGCAGCGAGGCGTGGGCAGTGGCCAGCAGCACGGCGCCCAGGGTGTTGCGGGCGGCGGGCTCCACCAGGATGTTGGCGGCGGGAGGTGGGCTGGACAGCTCGGCCAGCAGAGGGGCCAGGCGCTCGCCCAACACGTAATGGATGGCCCCGTCCCCCAGCACGGCCAGCAGCCGGTGCCGCGTGTCGTCCAACATGCAGCGCCCCCCGAACAGCCTCAGGAAGGGCTTGGGCCGCAGGCTGCGACTGAAGGGCCAGAAGCGGGTCCCCGCGCCCCCCGCCAGGATGTAGGCAGACGTTCTTCCGGTGATTTGCGTGCTCATTTCAGGTACCCCCGCAGGACCAGTCCCAGGCCCAACAGCAGTGTGTAGATGCCGAACAGGTGGAAGCCCCGGGTCTTGAGGATGCGCATCAGCAGCCCCAGCGCCAGCAGGCCCACCACGCAGGCCACAGCGGCGGCAAACAGCAACTGGCTGGTGCCGGCAGGTTGGTCCCGCCCTCGGCCTTGGCAAGCTGCAGCACCAGCGCCCCCAGGATGGCGGGCACGGACATCAGGAACGAGAAGGCCGCCGCGTCCCGCCGGTCCAGGCCCAAAATGAGCCCCGCCGAGATGGTGCTGCCGCTGCGGGACACGCCGCGAAACAGCCCCACGCACTGGGCCAGCCCGATGAACAGAGCGTCGTACCAGCGGAAGCCGTGGGGCCCCTTGTTGAGGCGCCCGGGCAGGAAGGAAAAGCGCAGGTGCTTGGACAGCAGCAGAATGACGCCGTTCAGCATGAAGAACCAACCCAGGGTGGACAGGTCCGTGGCGGCCGCCTCCATGCGGTCCCCCAGCAACAGCCCAATGGGCAGCAGCGGCAGGGTGGCCAGCACCAACAGCAGCACCAGCTTCACCCCCGGGTCATCCACCGCCTCGCGCCAGCCCCGCTGCCGCAGGTTCCGGGGCAGCGCACCCAGGCCCCGCAACATGCTGGCCACGTCCTTGCGGAAGAACAGCAGCACCGCCACCAGGGTGCCGGCGTGCATGGAGACATCCAGCAGCGTCTGGGGCTCGGTCAGCCCCCACAGGGACTCCATCAGGCGCAGGTGGCCCGAACTGGACACCGGCAGGAACTCGGTCTGCCCCTGCAGCACCGCCAGAATTCTTAGTTGGATGTAGTCCATGTTTCACTCCCGTCCGAACCCCGACCGCAAGGGAGGGGGCTACAGGCCCGTCAGCGCGCGCACGCCGTCCATGGTCTTCTGGGCGCGGGCCCGGCAGGCCTTGGCGCCCTGGTCCAGCACGTCATCCAGGTCCTTGGGCCGGGCGATCCAGTCCAGGGCCTTCTCGCGGATGGGCGCAAGCTGTTCGATCATGTTGTCCGCCAGCACCTTCTTGCAGTCGAAGCAGCCAATCCCAGCGGCGCGGCACCCGGAGGCCGCCCACTCCTGCTGCTCGGGCGTGGAGAAGTGCTTGTGCAGCGTGAACATGTTGCACACCGAGGGGTCCCCGGGGTCGCTGCGCCGCATGCGCTTGGGGTCCGTCACGGCGCCCTTCAGCTTGGTGCGGATGCTGTCCGGGTCCTCGGTGATTTCAATGTGATTCCCAAGGCTCTTGGACATCTTGGCCTTGCCGTCCAGCCCCAGGATGCGCGAGCCCTTGGTGACGATCTCCTTGGGCTCGGCGAAGAACTCCCCGAAGCGGTTGTTGAACTTGCGCGCCACGATGCGGGCCAACTCAATGTGCTGCACCTGGTCCTCGCCCACGGGCACCACCTCGCCCTTGTACAGCAGGATGTCCGCGGCCTGCAGCAGCGGGTAGGTGAACAGCCCGGTGTTGATGTTCTTGGCGTGCTGGGCGGCCTTGTCCTTGAACTGGGTCATGCGCCCCAGCTCGCCCATGGGGGTGACCGTATTGAAGATCCAGGCAAGCTGGGTGTGCTCTTGCACGTGGGACTGCACAAACAGCGGACAATGCTCCGGCGCGGGCAGCCCCGAGGCCAGAAACACCGCGGCCAGGTTGCGGATACGCTCGCGCAGCAGGGCCGGCTCGTACTCCACGGTCATGGCGTGGAGGTCCACAATGCAGAAGATGGAGTCATAGTCCTTGGCCAGCCCCACCCAGTTCTTCAGCGCCCCCAGCCAATTGCCAACATGAGGCGCACCGGTGGGCTGCATTCCAGAAAACATGGTCTTCATTGCTATTACCTTCTAATGACAGCAAACACGCCGCTGACCATAGCAGCCAAGCCCGGGGCTGGCAACCGGCGAAAGGGCCCTTCCGAACCCCGACCGCAAGGGAGGGGGTTGCTTGCCCATACACCAAGCTGTGCTACGCTGCGCCCATGTCTGACCGCGCCACACCCTCCGCCCTGCTGCTGGACCTGCTGGCCCATGGTCTGGCCGCCGTCCAGCCCGCTCGCCTGCTGGTGGACCTGGTGCGCCAGGGGGACCAGTTGCTGTGGCAGGGCCGTCCCCTGCTGACCAAGTCCCCCGAGGGCCACTTCCAGGTGCTGGCCCTGGGCAAGGCCGCGCCCCAGATGT
>CAIXZC010000337.1 GCA_903923815.1 uncultured Myxococcales bacterium | reverse complement strand
CTCCAGGCGCACGCCCTCGGCCTCCGCCGCGTCAATCTCAGCGGGGTCCGCGGGCATCTCCGCCCGGGTGCGCCGGTACACCATGGTCACGTGGCCAGCCCCCAGCCGCACCGCCGTGCGGGCCGCATCCACGGCCGTGTTGCCGCCCCCCACCACCAGCACCGTGGCGCCCTCCAGGCCCAGCTTGCGCCCCAGCTTCACCGCCGCCAGGAAGTCCACCCCGCGCAGCACGCCCGGGCCGTCCTCCCCTTCAATCATTGCGGGCGACCCCTTCTGGGCCCCCACCGCCAGGAACACCGCATCGTGCTTGGCCGTCAGCTCCTCCAGGGAGACTTCCCGCCCCACCTTCACGCCGCAGCGCAGCTCCACGCCCTGGCGCACAATCTCGCCAATCTCGAAGTCCAGCAACTCCTGGGGCAAACGATAGTCCGGGATGCCCCAACGCAGCATGCCGCCGGCCTTCTCCCGGGACTCGTAGATGCACACCTTGTGCCCCGCCAGCATCAGGAACCAGGCCGCACTCAGCCCCGCCGGCCCTCCGCCCACCACGGCCACGGACTTGCCGCTGGGCTCGGCCCGCCCCTCGGGCTCATAGGGCGCCGTGATCCAATGTTCCGAGGCCGCCCGCTTGATGGCGTTGATGGCCACGGGCTCGTCCAGCAGGCTGCGACGGCACTCCTTCTCGCAGAAGCGCACGCACACCCGCCCGCATACCACGGGCAACGGGTTGCGCTTCCGGATCTCCTTGACCGCCTCGACAAACTTGCCCGCCTTGACCAGCGCGATGTACTCCTGCACGTCAATGCCCGCAGGGCACCCGAAGGTGCAAGGCGCCATGCAGTCCGCCGGATGGTCCGACAGCAGCAGCTCCAGGGCCGCCCGCCGGGCCTCCACCACGGCCGGGCTACTGGTCACCAGGTCCAGTCCGGGGGCCGCGGGGGTGGAGCACGCGGGGATCAGCTTGTCCCGCCCCGGCTGCTGCACCACGCACACGAAGCAGGAGGTGTAGGGGCGCAGGCCCTCAAGGTGGCACAAAGTGGGGATCCGGTCCCCCAGGCCCGCGGCCCGGGCGGCGTCCAGAATGGTCCAGCCCTGGCGGGCTCCCACCTGCTGGCCATCCAGGACGAAGTGGAAGTCAAAGGGGCGGTTGTTGTTGTCGTTGCTGGCCATGTTCACCAAACCTTCAGTTTCAGAACTTGATCACTGCCGCCACGGGACAGACGCTGTGGCAGCGGCCGCAGCGGATGCACTTGCCCATGTCGATGCTGTGGGGCTTCCGGGGCGCGCCCTCGATGGCCGCCACAGGGCAGGCCTTGGCGCAGGCCGTACAGCCCGTGCAGGCGTCGGCGTCCACCCGGTAGGACACCAGCGCCGCGCAGGCCAGGGCCGGGCAGCGCTTCTCCTTGATGTGGGCCTCGTACTCGTGCCGGAAGTAACGCAGCGTGGTCAGCACGGGGTTGGCCGCCGTCTGCCCCAGACCGCAGAGGCTGCCGTTCTTGACCTTGTGGGCCAGGGCCGTCAGCTCTTCGATGTCGCCCTCCCGACCGCCCCCGGCGCAGATGCGCTCCAGGGTCTCCAGCAGGCGCTTGGTCCCCACCCGGCAGAACACGCACTTGCCGCAGCTTTCGCTTTGGATGAAGGACAGGAAGTAGCGGGCCACATCCACCATGCAGGTGGTGTCGTCCATGACGATGCAGCCGCCGCTGCCCATGATGGCCCCGGTGGCCACCAGCTTCTCGTAGTCGATGGGGGTGTCCAGCAGGCTCTCCGGCAGGCAGCCACCGGAGGGGCCGCCCATCTGCACGGCCTTCAAGGCCCGCCCCCCGGGGACGCCGCCGCCGATGTCCATGACCAACTGGCGGATGCTCATGCCCATGGGCACCTCCACCAGGCCGCCCCGGCGGATCTTGCCCGCCAACGCGAAGACCTTGGTACCCTTGCTGCCCTCCGTGCCCAGGGCCGCGAAGGTGGCCCCGCCGTGGCGCAGGATCCAGGGCACGCAGGCCAGGGTCTCTACGTTGTTGATGTTGGTGGGCGCGCCCCACAGACCCTTTTGGGCGGGGTACGGCGGGCGGATTCGGGGCATGCCCCGGCGTCCTTCGATGGAGGCCATCAGGGCCGTCTCCTCGCCGCACACGAAGGCGCCGGCGCCCTCCTTGATGCGGATCCGGAACGCAAAGCCCCCCAGGTCCGTCTCCAGCAGGCCCGCCGTCCGGGCACGACCAATGGCCTCCCGCAGGGTGGCCAGGGCGCGGGGGTACTCGGCGCGACAGTAGATGATGCCCTCGGTGGCGCCGATGGCGTAGCCGCACAGGGCCATGCCCTCCAGCACGGCGTAGGGGTCACCCTCCAGGATGCTGCGGTCCATGAAGGCCCCGGGGTCCCCCTCGTCGGCGTTGCAGACCACGTACTTCACGGGCCCAGGGGAGGCGGCGGCCAATTCCCACTTGCGCCCCGTGGGGAAGCCCGCTCCCCCACGCCCCCTCAGCCCACTTTGCTTGATGCTGTCCAACACGGCCTGGGGACTGCCTGCCTTCACGGCGGCCAGCAGGGCGTCAAAGCCCCCCCAGGCGCGGTACTCCTCCAGGGACACGGGGGTGACGCGGCCACAGCGCTCCAGGGCGATGCGCTTCTGGCCTGGCAGCACGGAGTCCCGGTCGGCGCCCTCCCCTTCCCGCACCAGCGCGGCGCGGGTCTCGTCGTCCTCCACACCCGTGGCCAGCTTGCGCACCACGGCCTCGGTGACCCGCCCGTAGAGGCGCGCAGGGCGGCCCTCCTCAAGGACCTCCACCAGGGGTTCCAGGTAGCACAGGCCCAGACAGCCCGTCTGTTCCAGGGACAGCTCCAGGCCCTGCTCGGTGGCCGTCTGGCGCAGGCCCTCCAGCAGCGTCAAGGCCCCTGCGGCGACCCCACAGGTGGCAGTGCCAAAGACCAATCGCTTCATGCCTGGGGCTCCTTTCCGGGTTCGCTGGCGCTGCGACGCAGCTTGCCCAGCAGGGTGCGCAGGCGGCGCTGGTCCAGGGACCCGTGGGTGTCGTCGTTGACCATGACCACTGGCGCCAGGCTGCAGCAGCCCACGCAGTTCACGCTCTCCAGGGTGAAGAGGCCCCGGGCGTCAGTCTGGCCCCGCTCAATGCCCAGGGCGTCGCTGGCGGCGGACTCCAGAACGGCGGACCCGTTCACGTGGCAGGCCGTGCCGTTGCAGACCTTCACCACGAAGCGCCCCCGGGGGGTCAGCCGGAACTGGCGGTAGAAGGTCACCACGCCGTAGACCTCCGCGGGGGAGACGGCGCACTTGGCGGCCAGTTCGTCAATGGCTTCCCGGGGGATGTAGCCATGCTTCTCCTGGACCTCCTGGAGCAGCGGAATCAGCTTTGAGGCCTTGTTCTCCATCATTCACCTGTCATTTCAAGTAGTCGCCCAGGGCGCCCGCGGCCTCCCTGGAGTACCGCGCGAACTGGCGCGTGTGGATCATCAGACTGCGGCGGGCGACGCCCTCCCGGAAGGGATAGAAGGTCTCGGTCCAGAAGTCGCCCTCTTCATCGACGTAGGCCTTCACCACGCCCTTGGCGTTCAGCACGTTCACCTGGGCAAACAGCATGGTGCTGGGCTTGACGTCATCCTTCTTGCGGTACACGGCGGCCAGGCGGTAGGCCTTGCTGGGGGCGTGGACCTCCACCACCACCTTGCCGGGCATCTCGTCGTGGCTGACCCAGAAGGCGCTGCCAGGCTTCACCCAGTCGGCCTCGAAGCCGGCCTCCTCGTAGGCGGCCTTCAGCAGGTCCAGATCCCGCGCCGTGTTCTCCGCCAGGAAACCGGCGGGCACGGCGGGACACACGGGCGCCGAGGCACAGCCCCCGCAACCCAGCAACAGCAGCCCCAGCAGGGCGAATGGAACCCGCATGGCCTTGGCCTCCAGGCAAAAATACCGGGCCGATGTTATCCAAGGGTGGGCCGGAAGCCAACACGGAATTGGAACGGGGGGCCACCTGTGGTATTTTCCGCCCACCTGGACCTTCCACCGAGGCGCGCCATGAGATTGGCTCACATATCAGACCTGCACATCCTGGACCTCCACGGCGTGACGGCCAAGCGCTTCGTCAGCCGCCGCGTCTTCGGGGGCGCCAACCTGCTGCTGAGGCGTGCGGGGGCCCACAAGATCGAGACCGTGGAGCGCCTCATCGAGGACCTCCTTCGGGAGGAGCCCGACCACATCCTGGTCTCCGGGGACCTCAGCAACCTGGCCCTGGACTCGGAGTTCGAGCGCGCCTTCCACCTGCTGAAGCTGCTGGGCGACCGCAGCCGCCTGTCCGTGGTGCCCGGCAACCACGACTACTACACCGCCGGCGCCATCAAGGCCCGCCGCTTCGAGAAGTACTTCCACCCCTACATGTTCGAGCGCTTCTCCGACCTGGACCCCTGGCCCTACCCCTTCGTGAAGGACCTGGGCCCCATCGCCATCGTGGGCGTCAACAGCGCCTGCCAGACCGTGCCGCCCTTTGCCTACGGCATGATCTCCGAGCGCCAGTACACCAACCTGGAGGCCGCCCTCACCGCCATCCCCGCGGGCAAGCTCAAGGGCGTCCTCATGCACCACGCCCTGCACCGCATGCCGGGCCGCAAGGAGTACACCGACCGCCTGATCGGCCGGGACCGCTTCCTGAACACCCTCTTCAAACACAAGGTGGACGTGGTCTTCTACGGCCACGACCACGCGGGCCGCATCAGCGAACTGCGCCGCGACGGTCACAGCCTGCGCCTCATCTGCTGCGGCTCCTCCACCCGCTCTGGCGACACCGAGGACGCCTGCGGCCGCTACCGCATCATCCACCTTGAGGACGGCGCCATCCGGGCCATCGACACCAAGGTCTACGACCCCAGCGACCGCGCCTTCCACCGCGTCTTCTAGTTTTTTTCCTTGACGCCCCCCGCCCCTTCGGCTACTTTCCGCGTCCGTATTGCTGAGGGCGATTAACTCAGCGGAAGAGTGCTACCTTCACACGGTAGAAGTCACTGGTTCAATCCCAGTATCGCCCACTGTGGACCACCGGCGGTGTGTAATGCCTGCCAAAGGTCCGCCTAATCCGCCCCAGAGGCGGTTTTTATACGAGGACGCTCCCGCGTCCTTTTTTTTTGCCTAAACGACGCCCCGGGCGAGGTCTTCTTTTTGGCCAGGACGAGGTTGCCAGTGAACCGTGCCCCAATCTGTCCCTTGATGTTGCCCTGTCTGGTGGCCTTGCTGCTGCTGGCGCCGGGCTGTGCCGACGGGCAGGGGGGGCTTGCCGACGCTGGAGCTGATGCGCCGTCCCTGGAGACCCAGGCGGAGGTCACGCCCGCGGACTGTGTGGCCAAGGGGGCTCCGGGGGCGACCTCCACCTGCCTGTCCCCCAGCCAGACCCCCGACTACTACATTGAGCAGAGCCTTCGTTACTTCGACACCCTGGACCTGGAGGCCGACCACGCCAGCGTCCCCAACTACTCGCTGCTGGTCGCCCGCTGGGAGTGGCCCCCCTGGCTGAAGCTGACCGGCTTCGGGCGCGACCCCATGGTGAAGATTGCCAAGCTGCTCAAGTCCTACG
>CAIXZC010000336.1 GCA_903923815.1 uncultured Myxococcales bacterium | reverse complement strand
TCCATTGGTGCGTCGCAAATAAACCAGTAAAACTGGTAAGTTCCAGGCTTGTAGTTCACAGATAGCCTGATGGGATTCCAGACCTGCCCAATGGCCTGTCCGGTGGACCTTAGCAGTACCGGCGCGGTGGCCACGGGGTTGGGCACGACCCAGATGGGATCGGTGCCACCCTCGGGGACGGCGTAGGCATGGAACCAGCCGCCCTGACGGCCCTGGGCGAGCCGATAGCCCAGCACCAGGAACTCGTCATTGAAGCACTCCGCGTCTTGGCCAGTGAAAAGCGCGTCCCGCACCTCAGCGCCGCCCCCCTTTTCAAGGGGAGGAACACAGTAGGGGCGGACGAACGAAGCGGCGGTGGCTCCTCGTTCCAGCATACCGCGATGGCCGCGTATGCCGGACCCTGGGGAGAGAAGTACGAGAAGTAACACTGCCGCCATCGCCACCGCAAAGCGCGGGACGACGCTCTCCACCTGCTTCCAGACCCTCCCGGCCGAGGGAGGCTCTGAGAAGAACTCATTCAGGGATTCATAAGAACCGAGGATCTCCAACTCGAGCCTGGAGAGCCCCGTCTCGGCAGCGCGCGCCCCACCAAGGGCCAGCTCTGCCTCGGCCCTCCTGTTGAACAGGCCGGCCAGATCCCTGTCTGTCCTCATTTCCCAGCCCAGACCCGCGGCCTTCCGGGCATCACACGCGACGTAGGCGCGCTTCAACCTGGATTTGGCATTTCCGAAGAGCAGTCTCATGACCTGGTTCCTCCCTGGTCATCGGATCCCCCGGGGGAATCCATGGACTCTGCGGTTCCGGCGAACTCGCCAAGCAGTCTCCTGGCCTTGAGGACGGCGCGTTTGACCTTGTTGCGATCCCAGCCGATGCGCTTGGCGGCGCTTTCCTGGGTTCGGTCGTCAACCATGGTCATCTCTACAGCCACCCTCTCCTCCTGTGACAGGTTGCGGAAAAGCCTTCGCACAGCCTCCGCAGCCTCTGCCTGTTTGGAGGGATCGGATTCGTGGTCCTCACCCTCATTCGCCGGCCCCCACTCCTGGTGCCGTGCCGCAAGCCGTTTCTTGCCACTCACAACCTTCCATGCCATCCCCGACAACAGCGAGAAGTACTGGGATTCCTCCCGGTAGGCCTCTCGCCAGGCATCAGAGAAGGCCAGAAGAAAAACCTCGTGCACCACGTCAATCGTGTCGAAAGGCTGGGTCCGTAGGGATTTGCGACAGTAGACGGCCAGGCGCGTGCTGTATTCCTTGTACACCGTCTGGATGGCATCCTTGTCTCCCCGTCGGAAGCGTTTCAACAGTTCGGGGTCTCTTTGAAGTAGCGTCATTCCGGTAGACCAACCCCTCACGGCATGTGTGAATGCACGGGCCGGCCTTTTTGGTCACGGCACCGCGAAAAAAATGACTATAGGCCCGGAAAGGTAGGGATCAAGAAAGGCACCGGGGCTGTTCGAAGGGGGCTGCGGGGGATGGCTGAAGGGACGTGACGGTCGGGGTCAGTTGCAGCCCAAAGGCGCATAGCCACAGGCGGAGAAGCAGGGGCACATGGCGCTGGGATCGACCGTGCCGGCCAGCAGATCCAGGCGCCACTGGAAATAGCAGGGCAGGAGGGGCGCCAGCTTGGCCAGATCGTCGGAGCTGGGGTTGAGGCCCAGGAAACAGCGGAAGATCCCCTGGGGCAGGTCGGCGGGGGTGGTGATGGCGGCGGCACATTCAAAGAAGCCCTTGCAGGGGCCAGTGCTGCCACTGCCGTCGCCACCGGCGGACAGTTCGGTCAGACAGTTGTTCAGGAAGCATAGCTCCAGGGCGGCGGGGTCGAACTCCTCGTGATCGGGGTCCTCCGTCCACTCGAAGCAGTTGTCCCGGCGGCAGCGGTCCACGGGGACGGCGGCAGGCACGGCGCCCAGATCGACGCAGTGTGGCCCCTTGGCCTTCTTCTGGTGGATGCAATCCAGGTAGACCAGCAGACCCTCGGTCTGGTTTTTCGTGTCCGGGGTGGTGTCGACGGTGTCCTGGCCGGGCAGGGTGTCCACGCCGGTCACGACATCCAGGGCGCCCGTGGTGTCCTTGGAAAAGGAACCCCCGAAAGAGCCCTTGAAGGCGCAGCCACCAAATAGCAGCAAGGCCAGCGCGAAGAACAGAACAGATTGGATTGGACGGGTCATTGCACAATTACCTTCCAAAACATGCGCGGATTATGCCCCGGTGTGGCCGGCGAGGCAACGGGTTTGCCGTCCGGTCCCAGGGAGCCTGGTCAAACGGCAAAGGCGAAGTGGCGGCCCTCCTCCAGGCGCAGGTCCCGCAGGTGCTGGCGGATCTGCTGGCGTACGGCGGGGATGCCAACGGCCACCAGGAGCAGGCCCTCGGGGGGCAGCAGGTAGGGCAGGCGGCGGTAGTCGTCCACGGGGAGTCCCAGGGCGCGGTGGCCCACCTTGGCGGGGTCCACATCCACGAAGCCCAGAACCGCGCGACCCTGGTGGGCAAGTTCCCGGGCGAGGGCGCGGCCGTCCCTGCCGGCTCCCCAGACAAGCAGGCCGCGGGCAGCCTGGGGGAACAATTCAAATAGGTATCGCGCGCGAAGCTCTACGAAGCCGGGGCGGCCGTAGCGGGCGTCGGTGCGGGTCAGGCGGCCCGGGGGGTCGTTCCAGGTGAACAGGTATTCGGGGACCTTGCCGAAGCGCACCCCCGCCGCGGCCAGGCGCAGCCAGAACTGGTAGTCCTCGGGGAAGGGGCCGTCCTCGTAGCCGCCGATGCGGGCCAGGGCGGCGCGGGTGACCAGGGTGGCGGGCTGGACCACGGGGCTCTCCTGGAGGATGGCGTGGTGCATGGCGCCGGGGGCGGTCAGAGAGTTGAGCCAGTCCACGTAATCATGCATGCCCTGGCCGGTGAGGCCGGGGGTGGCGCCCAGGGTCACCAGGGAGTCACACAGGTCCAGGCCCGTGGCTGCCAGGAATTCGACCTGCCGGGCCAGGCGCTGGGGGGCGCACAGGTCGTCGGCGTCCATGCGGGCGACCAAGGCGCTGTCGGTAGCCGCAAGGCCCGCGTTCATGGTGCCAACCACGCCGCGATGGGGCAGGCGCAGCAGGCGCACCCGGGGGTCCGCCTCGACGCGCCGCTGGACCTCCAGGGCGCTGCCGTCGGTGGAGCCGTCGTCGGCCACCAGGATGTCCAGGTCCGCCAGGGTCTGGGCGCGCAGGCAGTCCAGCGCCGCGCCCACCGAGCCTTGGGCGTTGTAGACAGGCAGGATGACCGAAACCAGGGGCAAAGGGCGCCCTCCCAATGGATTTTTTCGTTGTGCCGGGGCCCGCTCCCTGACATCATGCCCGGACTGCGGGAAACCCCCGATCAAAGCGGAGTCAGACTGCTACATGAGCCCCGTGCTGTCAAAGCCCTTGTCCTGGTTGAACGGCCACCTGGCCCAGATTGACCAGGATTGCGCCGCGCTGCCCAAGGCCGGCGCCCCCTCCCCCATCGTCATCACCTTCTTCGGCTGCGCCATGCTGTGGCTGCTGAACTACGTGGTGCTGGACTACGACATCCAGTTCGCCGCCGCGGGCCACCTGTGGGACCTGCTGCACAATGCCGGCATTGAGACCCC
>CAIXZC010000335.1 GCA_903923815.1 uncultured Myxococcales bacterium | reverse complement strand
GTCGAGGCCCGAAAACGCGGCCGGCACCACAAGGAGGCCTGGCACAGCCGTAAGCAACCTCCCCAACCCCGCGCACCGGCGGTGCGCCCGAAGCGCCAGCGTGTGGCTGGGGAGGAGAAGGTGGTGCTGGTGGTGATGGTGGTGTTGTTGTTGGTGCTCGGCCGGCCGAACTATCACTATCACGAACACTATCACCATCACCCCACGGGCCAGCCGGCCCGCTTGCTGACGCGCGCGGTTCTGTCGGGCAGCCCGCGTGCTGGCGCGCGCGGTTCGGTTGGCCCCCCCGCGTCCCCCCCATTCTTCTCCCGTTCCCCTTGCTTGACATTTAATGGCCAATCGCCAAGGATTGTCGGCCGAAATGAGGTGCCAGATGGGTCTGTCCGAACTTGGTGGCAAGAAGGTTCATTTCCTGGGAATCGGGGGCATTGGCGTCAGCGCTTTGGCCCGCATTCTCATGGTGGGCGGGGCCGTGGTCAGCGGCTCGGATGTGCGGGAGTCCAGCATCACGCGGGCTCTGGTGAAGGAGGGCGCGCGGGTCTGCATCGGGCACTGCGCGGCCAACATCGCCGGGGTGGACCTGGTGGTGTACTCCACGGCCGTGCGGCCGGACAACGCCGAACTGGCCGCCGCGCGGGCCGCGGGCATCCCCGTGCTGCACCGCTCTGAGTTGCTGGGGCGGCTGGTCGCCGAGCATCGCGCCATCGGCGTCACGGGCACCAACGGCAAGGGCACCGTGTCCTCCATGGTGGCGGCCTGCCTGGAGGCTGGCGACCTCAATCCCTCCTTCTACATCGGCGCCATGTGCCTGGATTTTGGCACCAACGCCCGCTACACCGGGTCCGAATGGTTCGTGGCGGAGTTGGACGAAAGCGACGGCACCGTCTGCAACAGCAGCCCCAACTTCGCAGTGCTGAACAACCTGGAGATGGACCACCTGAACTACTACCGGGACTTCGCCCACGTGGTGGCCACCCTGCGCCGCTTCTTCGAGGGCCTGCCCAAGGGCGCCCTTGGGGTGTTCAATGGGGATGACGAGGGCTGCCGGCAGGTGGCCTCCGACTGGTCGGGCCGCAAGGTCTTCTTCGGCACCGGGCCCCAGGTGGACTACCGCATCACGGACCTCAAGCTGGGGGCCACCGGCTCCAGCTTCACGCTGGTCACGCCCCGGGACGGCAGCCTGGCCCTGACGCTGCGGGTCCCCGGCAGCTACAACTGCGAGAACGCCGCCGCCGCCGCCGCCGTGTGCCTGGAGGCCGGCGTCCCCGCCGAAGCCGTGACGCGGGGCCTGGCCACCTATGCGGGCCTGCAGAACCGCTACACCGTCATTGACGCCGGGGGCGTGCGCCTGGTGAAGGACTACATCTCCCACCCCACGGGCATCCGCAAGGTCCTGGAGACCGCCCGCCTGTCCGGCGCGGGCCGGCTGCGCGCCGTGTTCAAGCCCTATCGCTACACCATGATCGACTACCACGCTGAGAACTACGCCGAGGCCTTCCGGGGCGCCGACGAGGTCATCGTCACCGAGATGTGGGAGGCGGACGAGGCCCCCATCCCCGGCGTCACCACGCCCTGGCTGACCCAGGTCATCGGGCGGGAAACGGGCGCGGCGGTCTACATCAAGGAAATGGAAGACATCGTCCCCTACCTGCGGCGCACCCATGTGCCCGGCGAGACCATCGTGTTCTTCGGGGGCGACGACCTGTTCGATCTGGCGGACCACTTCTGGACGGTGGGCACCGGGAATCAGGCAGCAAAGTGAGACCCACGATGTACCAAGACATTACCTGGAAGGATCGGCCCGTGTCCGTGCTGGGCCTGGCCCGCAGCGGACTGGCGGCGGCCAACTGGCTGGCGGCGCGGGGTGCGCGGGTGCTGGTGTCGGACCCCAAGAAGGCGGCGGAGCTGCCCGTGGACAAGCTGCACCCCTCGGTGGAGCTGCACCCCGAGGGCAACTTCGTGCGGGAGGGCGATCTGGTGGTCATCAGCCCCGGCATCAAGCCCTCGTCGGCGGCCTGGGCCCTGGCCCACGCCAAGGGCAGCGAGGTCATCTCGGACATTGAACTGTTTGCGCGGTTGTGCCCCTGTCCCATCGCCGCGGTGACGGGCACGGACGGCAAGTCCACCACCGTGACCCTGTTGCACCACTTGGTGGAGGCCTGGGGACGCAAGGCCATCCTGGCGGGCAACATCGGCTTCGCCGTCATGGACAAGCTGGACGAGTTGGACGCCAACTCTGTGGCGGTGCTGGAGATAAGCTGCTTCCAACTGACCCACACCCCCAGCATCAAGCCCAAGGTGTCCGTGTTCACCAACATCGCCGAGGACCACGTGGAGTACCACGGCAGCATGGCCGCCTACATTGAGGCCAAGAAGATCCTCATGCAGAACCAGGGCCCCGGGGACTCGGTGGTCATCAACGCCGACGACCAGGAGCTGCTGTCCTGGCAGATGCCCGCCGGCGTCCAGCGCCGACTGTACGGCACCACCCGCCCCTGGGTCACCGCGGGGCGCTGCTGGGTGGAGGGCAACGCCATCTGGCTGGACGAGGGCCCCGGGCCCGAAAAGCTGGTGGGGGCGGAGGAGCTTCAAATCATCGGCGGCCACAACCTGATGAACGCCATGTCCGCCGCCCAGGGGGCCCTGTCCCTTGGGGTTGACCGCGAGACCCTGCGTCGGGGCCTGCGCTCCTTCAGTGGCCTGGAGCACCGCATGGAGTTTGTGCGGGAGCTGGACGGTGTGCGCTGGTACAACGACTCCAAGGCCACCAACCCCCACGCCGCCGGCGCCGTGCTGGAGGCCCTGGAAGGCGGGCTCATCGTCATCGCCGGGGGCTCGGAGAAGGGCTCGGACTTTGGCGACCTGGGCCGCCTCATCGCCGCGCGCACCAAGGCCGCGGTGCTGAATGGCGGCACGGCCCAGCGCATCGCCGACGCCATCCCCGCGGGGCATCCGGTGCACCTGGTGCCCACCCTGGGGGAGGCCATCCTCAAGGCGCGCGAACTGGCCCGCCCCGGGGATCTGGTGGTGCTGGCCCCGGCCTGCGCCAGCTTCGATCAATTCAAGGACTTCGAACACCGTGGCCGCGTCTTCAAGGACCTGGTGCGGGCCCTGTAAGGCCCGATAACAACAAGGGTGATGTCATGCACGACAAGATGAACGAGCTGAAGACCGAGGCCCTGGCAGCCATGGCCCAGGCCCCGGACGAGACGGCCCTGCGGGACCAGCAGGTGCGCTTCCTGGGCAAGAAGGGTCTGGTGACGGGCCTCATGAAAGAGCTGCCCTCCCTGGCCCCCGAGGCCCGCGCCTCCTTTGGCAAGGAGGTGAACGAGCTGAAACAGGAACTGGAGGCCGCCTTTGAGGAGGCCGTCCGGCAGCGCCACCACGCCAGCCTGATGAAGGCCCTGGAGACCGAAGGCTTCGACCCCACTTTGCCGGGGCTGCGCCAGGAGCAGGGGGCCATCCACCCACTGTCCAAGATTCAGGAGGAGATTGAGGACGTCTTCGTCTCCATGGGCTTCATCGTGCCCGACTACCCGGAGGCCGAGTCCGAGTTCTTCAACTTCGAGGCCGCCAACATCCCCGCCACCCACCCCGCCCGGGACATGCAGGACACCTTCTGGCTGGAAGGCCCCGGCAGTTACCTGCTGCGCACCCACACCACCCCCGGGCAGGTGCGCGCCATGCGCGAGTTCAAGCCTCCCTTCAAGGCCATCTTCCCCGGCAAGGTCTACCGCTACGAGGCCGTGGACGCCTCCCACGAGCACACCTTTCATCAGGTAGAAGGTTTGCTTATAGATCGCGATGTTTCAGTTGCAAACCTGATCCACAGCATGAAGACACTGCTGCGGGAAATCTTCAAGCGCGACATGACCATCCGCCTGCGCCCCGGCTACTTCCCGTTCGTTGAGCCGGGCTTCGAACTGGACATCCGCTGCACCGTCTGCGAGGGGGCCGGCTGCCCCGTCTGCAAGCACAGCGGTTGGGTGGAACTGCTGCCCTGTGGCCTGGTGCACCCCGCGGTCATCCGGCACGGCGGCCTGGACCCCGAGGTCTGGAAGGGCTGGGCCTTTGGCCTGGGCCTGTCCCGGCTGGTGATGATGCGCTACGGAATCAACGACATCCGCCAGATTCTGGGCGGGGACCTGCGCTTCGCGGCGCAGCTCTCCCGGATCTGAATCAAGGCGTTAGCTGGAGGCCAATAACGTGAAACTCTCCTGGCACTGGTTGGGAATGCATCTGGATCTGGCGGGCCTCTCCGCCAAGGAACTGTCCGGCCGCTTCACCATGTCCGTCGCGGAACTGGACGGCGTGGAAGAGGTGGGCGCGGGCACCGACAAGGTGGTGGTGGGGCGCATCGTGGAAAGCGCCGCCCATCCCCAGGCAGACAAGCTGGCGGTCCTCAAGGTGGACGTGGGCGAGGCGGCGCCCCGCACCCTGGTCAGCGGCGCCCCCAACGTCAAGGTGGGCCTGCTGGTCCCCGTGGCCCTGCCCGGCGCCGTGCTGCCCGCGGGCCCCGTGGAGGCCCGGGACTTCCGCGGCGTCTTCAGCGACGGCGTGGGCTGCAGCGAGCGCGACCTGGGCCTCAGCGACGACCACAGCGGCCTGCTGGAGTTGCCCACCGACACCCGCCCCGGCACCCCCATGCAGGACCTGGTCCCTCTGCACGACTTCATCTGGGAGCTGGACAACAAGTCCATCACCCACCGCCCCGACCTGTGGAATCATCGGGGCATCGCCCGGGAGATCGCCGCCCTGGCTGGTCGCAGCCTCAAGCCCCTGCCTCTGGCGGATCTTTCCTCCAGCGGCCCCGCCATCCCCGTGAAGGTTGACGACCCCAGCGTCTGCCCGCGCTACTTCGCCGTGGGCTTTGGTGGCATCGTCCCCGGCCCCGCCCCGCTGTGGATGCGCACCCTGCTGTACCGCGTGGGCACCCGCCCCATCAGCAACGTGGTGGACCTGACCAACTTCGTCATGATGGATGTGGGCAACCCCCTGCACGCCTTCGACCGCCGCCGCATCAGCGGGCCCATCCGCGTCCGCAATGCCAACCCCGGCGAGACCATGAAGACCCTGGATGGCCAGGACCGGGCGCTGCTGCCCAACGACCTGCTGATCACCGACGACAACGGCGGCATCGCGCTGGCCGGCGTCATGGGCGGCGCGGACAGCGAGATTGCCGGCGACACCACCCAGATCATCCTGGAGTCCGCGTGCTTCCGGGCCGCCACCATCCGCAAGACCTCGGCCCGCCTGGGCCTGCGCTCGGACTCCTCCATGCGCTTCGAGAAGGCCCTGGACCAGACCCTGCCCCAGACCGCCGCGCGCCGCTTCGCCGTGCTGCTGGGCCAGCTTTGCCCCAGCGCCCACCAGAACACCGCCTTCACCGACGTGGCCGCGCCCCTGCCCGCCCCCACAGTCATTGCCATCACCGGCCAGTTCGTGAACCGCAAGCTGGGCACCGCCCTGACGGTCCAGCGCATGGCCGAGATCCTGCGCGCCCTGGCCTTCGAGGTGGCCCTGGACGGTGACGCCATGCAGGTCACGGTGCCCGTGTTCCGGGCCACCCGCGACATCTCCATCCCCGAGGACTTGGTCGAAGAGATTGGCCGCGTGGTGGGCTACGACAACATCACCCCCGTGCCTCCCCTGGCCGCCGTGGAGCCCCCCATCCGCCCCCTGCCGCGCCTGCTGGAGCGCCACCTGCGCCACTTCCTGGCCCGGGACTGCGCCGCCCAGGAGGTCATGCTGTACTCGTTTGACTCCCTGGCCTGGTGCAAGACCATCGGCCACAGCCTGGAGGGCTCCCTGCGCCTGCGCAACTGCATCAGCGCCGACATGCCCACCATGCGCCGCAGCCTCATGCCCAACCTGCTGGCGGCGGGGCAGCGCAACCAGTCCAACTACGACGACCAGCGCTTCTTCGAGACGGGCCGCGTCTTCTTCGCCCCCCAGCCCGGCGACGAGATCCCCCCGCAGGAGCGCCACCTGGGCTTCCTGGCCCTGGAGAAGCGTGGCGATGCGGCCAGCCTGTTCCGCCGGACCCGGGGCACCCTGGAGGCCCTGCTGGAGTCCCTGAAGCGCGGCACCTTCACCCTGACCCCCGCGGCCCCCCTGGCCAACGAACCCTGGACCGTGGCGGGCCGCCTGCTGGAGGTCAAGCACCAGTCCGGCGTCGTGCTGGGTCGCCTGGGGCAGGTCAACCCGTTCCTTATGAGCGAGGGCAAGCTGCGGGGCGTGGGCGTCTTCTTCGAACTGAACACCGATCCCCTGCTGGCCATCAGCGAGGGCCGTGGCCGCTGGAAGGCCAGCCCCCGGTTCCCCCGCATCAGCTACGATCTGTCCTTCGTGCTGGCCAAGGCCGTCCCCTACGGCGACGTGGCCCAGACCGTGTCCCAGGCCGCGGGCGAGTTCCTGACGGAGCTGGAACTGGTGGCCGTCTACGAGGGCAAGCCCATTCCGGCGGACTCCCGCAGCCTGTCCTTCAGGCTGGTCTTCGGGGACGACAACCGCACCCTTCGGGATGACGAGGTCCGGCCCGCCGTGGAGGCCGTGGTGGAGGCGGTCAAACAGCGCTGTGGCGGCACCCTGAGGGATGCCTGAGGAGGAACCGGTGGCCAAGATCCTGATGATTTCCAAGGCCGTGGAGGCCCCCTGGACCGACAGCGCCAAGAACCTGGTCAAGGACTTGGTCTGCAAGGGCCGTCGGCACCAGTACACGGTCATGGTGACCCGGGGCGCGGTCCAACCCTGCCCCAATGCCAGCGTCGAGCCCATCTACGCCAAGGCTGGCGCCTACAGCCCCTCCGTCGTTCAGAACCTGCGCGTCCTGGCGCGCCTGTTCCGCCCCGACAACCAGGACATCTACCACTTCTTCTTCGCCCCCAACCCCTTGAGCTCCAAGGCCGCCTGGATGGTGCGGCGCCTCAAGCCCGGCAAGAAGTTTGTGCAGACCGTGTGCAGCGTGCCCGCCACCTTTGAGGGCATCAAGAAGCTGATGTTCGCCCACCGCGTGGTGGCCCTGTCCCGCAGCACCAGGGACCAACTGCTGGCCCACGGCGTCGAGAACGTCGTCCACATCCCCCCCGCCGTGGACAACAGCCGCCGCGTCTCCGCCGAGGCCCGCCAGGCGGTGCTGCTGAAGCTGGGCCTGCCCCTGAACCGCCCTGTGGTGCTGTACGCCGGGGACTACCAATTCAGCCGCGCCGCGGACACCTGCGCCCGCGCCCTGCCGCGCATCCTGGAGGGCAGCAACGCCCACTTCGTCTTCGCCTGCCGCATCAAGCAGGACCTGTCCCGCGCGGAGGAGGCCCGCATCAAGGAGTGGGTGGCCTCCCAGCCCTTCCGTGACCGCGTCCACTTCTTCAACGAGCTGGACTGCATCGTGGAACTCATCGCGGCCTCCACCTTGCAGGTGCTGCCCGCGGGCTCCCTGTTCGCCAAGATGGACATCCCCCTGGTGCTGCTGGAGTCCCTGCGTGAGGGCACGCCCCTGCTGGTGTCCAACAGTCCCCCCATGTCCGAGCTGATTGAAGATGGCGCTGCCGCCCCCGTGTGGCCTGAGGAGCCCGAGGATCTGGCGACCCGCGTGCTGGAACTGTTGGGGTCGGAGGCGCGGAGGCGGACCCTGGCCACGGCGGGGCTGCAACTGGTGAAGACCAAGTACGATTCGGCGGTGGTCGCCGCCGCCTACGAGGATCTCTACGACGAACTGTTGGGCCAGGCCCCCAAGGCCTAGGGAAAGGGCACCCATGAGCAAGAACACCGAGCAGTATTACAACGAGTTCTCCAAGTGGTACGAGAATCAGCGCCACCGCGGCTACCATGCCTTCCTGGATGACATGGAGCTGAAGATCGCGGCCCCCTATGTGCGCGGCGTGGAGGTGCTGGAGGCGGGCTGCGGCACGGGCCTCATCCTCAAGGAGTTGGCCACTCTGGCCACCCGCGCCGAGGGTGTGGACATCTCCGAGGGCATGCTGGAGAAGGCCCGCGAGCGGGGCCTGACGGTCCACAAGGCCTCCGTGACGGACCTGCCCTTCAAGGACGGTAGCTTCGACACCGTGGTGTCCTTCAAGGTGCTGGCCCACGTCCCCGACCTGCCCAAGGCCATTGAAGAGATGGCCCGGGTCACGCGCCCCGGCGGCCACCTCGTGCTGGAGTTCTACAACAAGGCCTCCTGGCGCTATCTGGTCAAGCGCCTCAAGCCCGCCCAGAAGGTCGCCGACGGCACCTTCGACACGGAGGTCCACACCGCCTACCACTCGTGGGACGACATCCTTGGGATGCTGCCCTCCAACGTGAAGGCCGTGTCCCGGGAGGGCATCCGCATCGTGACCCCCTCCTACCACCCCTTCAGCCTGCCCGTCGTGGGCCCCCTGACCTGCAAGCTGGAAGAGCTGGCCAGTGCCTCCCCCCTGCGGCGCTTCGGCGGCTTCCTCATCGGAGTCTTCAAGGTCAACTGAAAGCTCCCCCCCCGGCCCCCCTCGCGAAAAAACACCGGCAGAAATTCCAGCCCCCGGGGTCAAAGTCATTGGAAGTCGTTGGAGGAGACGGCATGGACAGGCAGACACTGGAGGCAGGCTACAAATCCTACGCGCCCATGGTCTACAGGCGTTGCCTGCGGCTGCTGGGGAACGTGGAGGATGCCCGGGAGTTGACCCAGGAGGTCTTCATCCGCGCAGTCACGCTGCCCGCCGGCGCCCAGATGGAGAATCCCGGCGCCTGGTACAACCGCGTGGCCACCAACCTGTGCCTGAACCGCATCCGGGACGAGAAGCGTCGTCCCCAGTGGGCCCAGGGCGATGAGCTGCTGACCGCCGTGTCCCCGGAGGATCCCGAGCGGGGCCTCTGGGCTGCCTTTCTGGCCACCACCTTCAGCCGACTGGACCAGGAAAAAAGGACCATTGCGGTGCTTCACCTGCTGGACGGCCTCACCCTTGAGGAGACCGCAGGCCAGATGGGCCTCACCGTGGCCGCCGTGCGTCGGCGCCTGGAGGCCCTGGAGAAGGACGCAAGAAGACTGAGGAGGGCAGGGTGATGAAATACCTGGAGACAGTCCCCCAGCCGCTGCTGGAACAATGGCTGCTGGGCGAGTTGGCCCCGGCCCAGGTTGGCAAGGTTGAAGAGGCGCTGCGGGCGGCGGGGCACGATCCTTCGCTGGTGCGGGCCGAACTGGAAGCCCAGAACGCCCAGATTCTGCAGCAGCTTCCCTTTTCCCGGCTGGAATCACGGCTGGAGGGGGCGCGGGGGAGAGAATGGCAGCGGGCCCTGCCGGCCTTCGCGTTGGCCGCCACCGCCGCCGCCGTGGCCATGGCGCTGTGGCTGCCCGGGGGCAACCCGGCACCCCAGCGGGCCCCCAGCGGGGTGGTCGGGGTGGAGGACGGCACCCGCCTCAAGGGTGGCAGCCGGCTGCTGGTGTACCGCGTGGGTGGCCAGGACAGCGAATTGCTGACGGACGGCGCCCGGGTGGCCCCCGGAGAGGCCCTCCAGGTGTTGTTCCAGGTGGAGGCGCCGGGCTGCGTGGCCATCCTGTCGGTGGATGCCAACGGTGCCGTCAGCCGCCACTTCCCCGTGGACGACCGGAGCTGCGGCCTGGTGAAGGACCTTCAGCCCCAGTCCGCCCCCCGGGGCTTTGTGCTGGATGACAGCCCGGGCTACGAGAGGTTCTTCCTGCTGCGCTCCGGCCAGGCCTTCGCGTGGAAGGCCCTGGAGCAGCAGCTTCGGGCGGCCGGGCCCAAGGGGCGGGTCAGCCTGGGTCCGAAGATCGAAGTGAATTCGGTGTTGCTTGAGAAGACCACGGGAGGTGCCAGATGAAGCGCTCGATGATGGTTGGGACCATGTTGATCCAGATGTTGTTGGTGACCGCCGCCTGGGCCTCCCCCGTCCCCGCGGACGATGCCCGCTCGGTGCGGCGCTTTGCCCTGCTGCTGGCCTCCAACTACGGCGGGGCCGAGAGGGTCACCCTGAAGTACGCCTACGACGACGCCACGGCCTTCTCGGAGGTGCTGGAGGAGTTGGGCGGGCTGTCGGTGCAGGACCGCCGCGTCATCATGGAGCCCGACGAGGAGGGGCTGAAGGACGCCGTGGCCTGGCTGTCGGGCCGTTTGAACGCCCAGGCCAACAGCGGCCAGCGCCGGGAGGTCATCTTCTACTACTCGGGTCACTCCGACGAGAACGGCCTGCTGCCCGGCGGCCGCCGCATCTCCTACGCCGAGGTGCGCCGCCTGTTGTCCGGCCTGGACTGCGAGGTGCGCATTGCGGTGTTGGATTCCTGCGCCGCCGGCGCCATGACCCGCATGAAGGGTGGCAGTTGGACCGCCCCCTTCCTGGTGGACCAGTCCAGCGATGTGCGGGGCCAGGCCATCCTGACCTCGGCCTCCGCCAACGAGGCGGCCCAGGAGTCGGACCGCATCCGCGCCTCCCTCTTCACCCACCACATGGTCTCCGGCCTGCGGGGCGCTGCCGACGTGGATGGGGACTCCCGGGTGACCCTGAACGAGGCCTACCGCTACGCCTACAAAGAGACCCTGGAGAACAGCGAAGACACCCTGGCGGGAGCCCAGCACCCGGCCTACGACTTCCAGTTGGCGGGGGCTGGCGATCTGGTGCTGACGGACCTCACGGACAACCCCGGCACCCTGGTGCTGCCCGTGGACCTGGAGGGGCGCATCTTCATTCGGGGCAAGGGCGGGCGCCTCATCGCGGAGTTCGGCAAGATGCCCGGCAAGGCCCTGACTTTGGGCCTCAAGCCCGGCGAATACAGCATCTCGGTGCTGCACGGCGGGGCCCTCAAGAAGACCAAGGTGGAGGTCAAGCAGGGCGGCTCGGATACGTTGGCAGTGGCGGCTTTGCAGCCGGCGCCCCTGGAGGAGCTGAGGACCCGCGGGACGCCCGCCCCCGAAGCCCCCGACGAACCCGGCCCCGTGACCTACCGCAAGCAAAGCGCCAGCCTGGTGTTCATCCCGGCCATGGGGGACGAGCCTCTGACGGACAACAACTTCACCGTCAACCTGCTTGGGCGCGCCCATGACCTGGAGGGCCTGGAATTGTCCATCGTGGGTGGCATCAGGACGGGCAAGGTGGACGGGGTGCAGATCTCGGGCTTCTACAACCAGGTCCAGGGGAGCATGCGGGGCGTGCAATGCACCGACGGCGTGAACATCGTGGAGTCCACGTCCTACGGTCTGCAGGGCGGCACGGTGAACTGGGCCTCCAAGGGCTTCCACGGGTTGCAGGGCTCGGTTGCCAACATCACCAAGGGGGAGATGGAGGGCCTCCAGGGAGCGGTGTTCAACTACGCTGGCAACCTGGAGGGCCTGCAGGGCGCAGTGGTGAACGTGGCGGGACGGACGGAGGGCGTCCAGGCGGCCGTGGTGAACGTGGTGACGGACAGGGGTGATGGCCTCCAGGCGGGCGTGGTGAACGTCGCCGGCGGGGAACATCATGGCCTGCAGATTGGCGTGGTGAACGTGGCCAAGAAGTCCGACTTCTCCCTGGGCCTGGTAAGCGTGGTGCGGGACGGCCGCAGCAGCTTCACCGTGGGCGGCGGAGACCTGGCCCTGGCGGCGGTGGAGTTCAAGCACGGCGGTGACTACTGGCACACCATCTACCGGGTGGGCGGCGGTGGCGACGGCAAAGAGTCGTTGAACTTTGGCTTTGGTATCGGCGGTCACATCCCCATCGGGCAGGCGTTCTACCTGGACACGGACCTGATCTCGCACTGCATTCTCGACTCGGAGACGGACTTGTCGGACAAGCACCAGGCCCTGGGCGAGGCGCGCCTGATGGCCGGGTACAAGCTGATGCCCGGGCTGTCCTTGAACCTGGGTGTGTCCATGAACGTGCTGGTGCAGGAGGGGGGCGACAAGATGGACCGGTATGCCACCTTCGGCGGTTGGAATCTGAACGATGGAGGCGCCACGGGCAACTCGGTCTACATGTGGCCGGGCTTCATGGCCGGCCTGCGCCTCATGGAGTGAGCTAGATCAGCCGCAGCAACCGCCCCAGCGGCGGAATCATGGCACTGACCACCAACCCCGCCCGCCTTGCCACGCAGCCCTCCAACGGAAACCTCTCGCCATTGCGCCACAGGCAGACAGCCCAGCCGATCAGCAAGTCCCTGGCGAACCAGCCATCCTGGGCGCGATTCCAGTCGCCCTTCAGGAGGACCTTGTCCCCCGCCACCTTGAGCACCCGGTGCAGCAGGTAGGACTGACCGGTGCGGGCGAAGACCACCTGCCCAATCTTGAGGCGGGCGGTGGGGGCCAGGGGGGCCACCAGGACCTGGGTGCCGTCGGGGATCATGGGGTACATGCTGTTGCCCCGGGCCTTCAGCAGCACGGGCTTGCCGGTGGCCAGGAGGGCGTCGAAGTCGCGGTCCGTCTCAGGAGTCGTCGCCATGCTTGTCTCCTTGCGCGGCCTTCTTGGCCAGGCGGTGCCAGGTAGCGGCCTGGACGCAGGCCTTGGGCGAGGGGGTGACCAGGCTGCCGGTGTCCCGCAGGGACGCCCCGAAACAGTAGGTGCAGAAGCGCGCGTGGTCGCAGCCGGCGCAGTGCTTGAGGTCCCGGCGCCGAAGCTCGCGCAGTTGGGCCAGCAGGGGGGAGCTGTTCCAGATGTCCTTGAAGGGCGTGGAGCGCAGGTCTCCCACGACCTTTTCAATTCTATGACAGGGCAGGACCTGGCCGTTGGCCTTGATGAAGGCCCCCGACCAGCCGGCACCGCAGACGAAGGCATCGGGTGTGAGCTCCCCTGCAATACCGGTGTTGTGACGAGCCAGGAACCCAATCTGGGTCTCCTGCTGCTGGGCGTTGGGC
>CAIXZC010000334.1 GCA_903923815.1 uncultured Myxococcales bacterium | reverse complement strand
TTCCAGGCGCGGTCAAAATAGAACCACTTGGTGCCGATGATGAACCAGCAGGCCAGGGACATGAAGATCAGGATGAACAGGACGGCCTGCACCACCCCGGAAGCCTCCACCAGGACCTTGAGAACATCCACCTTGTAGGTGTCGGCGGCGGCGGGAAGGAAAAGGAAAAGGCTCATGGCCCCTCCAGACGGTTGAAAGACCGCTTAGTAGCTAGCACGTCGCAGGCGCCTGTGTCAATCGCAAGGACGGCCTGGGACAAAGGTTTTCGGATTCAAAACTGCGGAAGGATCAGGCGTCGTCGTCCTCAACGGGCAGGGCCTCCTCGTCGGTGGCCTGGGCGCGCCGCGCCAGGACCCGCAGCAGCAGAGTCTCCCCGAAGCCAAAGGTGATGTAGAAGGCCATGAAGCCGAAGACCAGCCAGCGGGGACCCCAGACCAGGGACACGCTGCCAAGATAGGCCACCAAGATGACCGTCAGCACCAGGGCCTCCACGCGATTGCGCGCGAAGAACTTGCGGTAGGAGACGGTGGAAACCATCAGGAAGGCCAGGAAGACCACGAAGACCGCTGCCACGACGGGAGGGATCTGGGCACCGCCGCCAAGTTCCGTTGCCATCACCAGGGAGGCCAGGGTGCCGGCGGCCATGGGGATGGGGATGCCCACAAAGCGCTTCACGGGGGCGGTGGTGGTGGAGGCCATGACGTTGTAGCGGGCCAGGCGCACAGCACCCGCTGCCAGGAACAGGAAGGCCACAGGCATGGAGGCGTTTCCCCCGAACCACAACAGATCCTCCAGGGAGGCGCAGTAGATCAGCACCGCCGGTGCCATCCCAAAGGAGCACACGTCCGCCAGCGAGTCGATCTGCATGCCGAACTCAGACTGGGTCTTGGTCATCCGGGCCACGCGCCCGTCCACCATGTCGAAGAGAATCGCGTAGAGGATGGCCAGAGAGGCCAGGAAGAAGTCGCCTTCCATGCTCATGATGATGGACAGCATGCCCAGGAAGACGCTGGAGAGGGTGAACAAAGTTGGCAGTACAAACAAGGCCTTGGTCAGTCTCATTCGCCCTCCTTGGTCGATCCGCGCCAATCTAGCCGTTGCCGCCCCCCCTGTCAACGCGAAGATCCCGCGGCGGCGGAGGCCCTCCCTGGGCCTTGATTCCACCAGCCCCTTGTGCCAAATTGGCGCCTATCTGAAAGGTCCAGGAGGCCCGCCATGATCCTTACCACCATAATGCTTGCGCTGTTGGCCGCGGGGCCCGCCGCCGCCGATGGCCCGTCCCGGTTCGCCCCCGTGGAGATCAAGGTCTTCCGAAGTGGGCAGGCCTTTGTGCTGTTTGAAGGCCGGGTGGTGCCGGAGGGCGGCCTGCGGGTGCCCCTGGACTTCGTGCGCAAGGGCGAGTGGCAGAATCTGCGGGTCTGGGCCCTGGATGGCTCGCCCCTGAAAATGCTGACCCTTCAGCCCCGCAACAAGGGGCGGCAGGCTGCCCAGGAGCGCAAGGCCTTGGATGAGGCAGTCAGCGGCGACCCCGATTGGGTGCCGGCGCCCGTCGTTGAGGCTGACCATACGGCCGTCCTGACCGAGCCGGTCCAGCGCGTCCACCTCAAGGCCTCCATCCTGACCTCCCGCTTCAGTTGGAAGCCCCAGTACCGGCTCTCCCTTGAGGGCGACGGCATCCTGGCCCTCGACCTGGAGGCCTCCATCACCAACAACCTTGGGGACCTGGACTCGGTGCCGGTGCACTTCCTGGCCGCCGACCTGTGCCCCCCCAACCCCTGGGGCGGCTACGGCGACCCCGGCACCTTGAACGGCATGGAACCCCCTCCCGAGGACGCCGCCAATCCCCCCGTCACCCAGGGCTGTGGCTGCCAGTTCGCCCCCAATCCCTATCCCGCCGTCCCCTACTACGGCGTGGTCACCTTCCCCCAGGCCTTCCTGCTTGGAGATCCCGCCCCGGAGGGCGCCGCCGCGCCCGCACCCGCCGCCACCCCCGAAGCCCCGGCCGCCAACGCTGCCGCCGAATCCGACGACGAGCTTGCGGACCTGCCGCCCCTGGCCACCACCCCCTCCGGCCCCTTCGGCGAGGCCCCCCGGTGGAGCTGACCATGAAGCAGGGCGAACTGGCCAAGGTCACCGTCTTTTCGCGCAAGGTCGAGGGCCAGCCCACCCACCTGTGGGATGCCGCCGACCCCGACAACGCCCAACCCGCCTACCAGGGCCTGCTGCTGTCCAACACCAGCGAGCTGCTGCTGCCCTCCGGCCAGGGTTCCGCCTTCTCCTCCGGTTCCTACCTTGGCGAGGTCTGCGTTCCCGCCATCCCCGTGGGTGCCCGCGCCTTCATCCCCGTGGGTCCCTCGTCGGCGCTGCGCGGCAACCTCAGCGAGGTCCTCAAGTCCAGCCGTATGCTGGAAAGCGGCGACACCATGCTGGACGAGCAACACCTGCAGGGCCGCGTGACCCTCAGCAACGTGTCCCCCCGGGAGATCTCCGTCATCGTCCGCCGGGTGGTCTCCGCGAAAAGCGTGGCCTCCCACGACTTCACGGTGCGCGCCCTCACCATGCCCGGCGAGAGCTTCCACGCCCTTCAGGCCACCATCACCATCCCCGCCCGCAGCACCAAGACCCTGAAGTACACCTTGGAGCGCATCCTGCCGGCAGTGAGATGAACCCGAAACACGACGACCGGTCCAGCCGCCTCCCGCGGTGGCTGCTGTCGCTGCTGCTGTCGCTGGCCATCCAGGCGGCGCTGTTGGGGCTGCTGTATCTGGCGATGAACAACCCCTTCCCGGAGGCCACGGAGAAGGCCATCGAGCTTCTGAGCTTCGAAGAGGAGGCGCCCCTGCCCGAGGTCAAGCCCGCGGACCAGGTGCAGGAGCCGCCGCTTCAGGAGATCCCCGGCACCGAGACCCCCCTGGGCCAGCTTGTGGACCTGCCCCAGCCCAAGGAGGAGGTCATGCCCGAGAAGGCCTCCTGGTCCGCCCGCTACGCCATGAAGGTCAAGAACGAGGTGAAGGCACGGCTCCTCGGACCCACGCTGCGCGCCCCCAGCGACCGCAACCAGCCGGAAGCCAAGGGGCAGGGCAGCAGCCCTCAGGGGCCCCAGGATCAGCAGGGGGACAAGGCCTCCGACCAACCCGCGGCCCAGGACGAGGGTCAGCAGCCCCAGGAAGCC
>CAIXZC010000333.1 GCA_903923815.1 uncultured Myxococcales bacterium | reverse complement strand
GGCCACCTGCCAGAGTGGCGCCTGCGTTTGCACCCCCAACTGCACGGGCAAGACCTGCGGCGACAACGGCTGCGGCGGAAGCTGCGGCACCTGCACTGCCCCGGCCACCTGCCAGAGTGGCGCCTG
Organism: uncultured Myxococcales bacterium; assembly: GCA_903923815.1. Classification (GTDB taxonomy): domain Bacteria; phylum Myxococcota_A; class UBA9042; order CAIXZC01; family CAIXZC01; genus CAIXZC01. Next base: position 1,801 of record CAIXZC010000333.1, on the reverse strand, counting down.
CGTTTGCACCCCCAACTGCACGGGCAAGACCTGCGGCGACAACGGCTGCGGCGGAAGCTGCGGCACCTGCACCGCCCCGGCCACCTGCCAGAGTGGCGCCTGCGTTTGCACCCCCAACTGCACGGGGAAGACCTGCGGCGACAACGGCTGCGGCGGAAGCTGCGGCACCTGCACCGCGGCCAACATCTGCAGCACCGCCGGGGTCTGCACCAAGGCCACCTACGACGGTACGGGCATGGTCAAGAGCATCTTCACCAAGACCAGCGCCACCTGCGCCAACTGCCACAACGGCACCACCCCAGGCACCTGCAGCGGCGCCACCTGCCTGAACCAGTACACGGACGTCATCAAGAATGCGACCTCCGGCGCCTGCACGGGCAAGAAGAAGGGCGAGTGTGCCCTCCTGAGGGTCAACGCCAACACCATGCCCCCCGGCCCCGGCACCAACAAGTGCGGCGGCACACCCTGCTTCTCGGCCACCGAAAAGGCTTTGATTCAAGCATGGATCAACGGCGGGTTCCCGCAGAACTGAAAACTGCCTAGAGAATCGCGGCGGTGATTGAAAGCAGCAGCGAATTGGAGATCTGCCAGTCGTCCACGATCAGAGGGTACCGGACGGCCTTGAAGCTGTAATCCAGGCCCATCCAATCAGCCAATTTGACGTTGATGCCGACGGAGAATTCCGAGTTGAGGGCGTCTGTGCCGGTGGGGGTCTGGGGGAGGTCGCTCCAGAAGGGGTACATGACACCCGAGCCCAGCTTGTAGCCGGTGTTCTCGGCCAGCTTTCCGACGATGGCAAGTTCGGCCTCGCCGCCGGCCTGGTTGGAGTCCGTCATGCGCTGGACGGTGAGGCCCGCAGTGGGGTCGTCCGCCTTGATGGTGAACCCCCCCCGGGTGAGGACCTGCCAGGCACCCGCGCCCAAGCGGAAGGTGGGGGCGAACCAGGGGTTCTCATAGGGCCGGGCGAAGAGACCGGCGGACTCACGCAGGGTGGTGGGGGCAAAGGCATCCGTAAGGGCGATGTTCTTGCGGCCTTTGACCACGGTGGGTGCGCCGATGACCGTGCCGTCGGCCTCCAGCCGGGTGACGGTGGTGTCCTCGGGCTTGACCGTGTAGCCCTCGAAGATGGAGCTCATGACGCGCAGGCGACCATAGGGGCCCATCCAGGGGATGCCGGGGATTTCGTACATGTAGGTGCTGGTCCAGTCAAAGGAATCCATGCTTTTGTAGAAGCGGTCCAGCACGGAGACCCGGGTGTAGGTCAGCTGCCAGGACAGGGTGTTCTCCACGACGTGGCCCTTGAGGTGCCGCCAGTTGAGGGCACCGTTGATCACCGATCCCAGGTTCCAGGTGGAGCCGTCGTCCGTACCTACCACGTTGCTGGTGGAGGACAGGGCGGCGGTGCCCGAGAAGGCCAGCTTGGCAAACCAACCCGGTTCTTTCATCGAGGCGCGGACCTCGGAGGCCTCGGGGACGTAGTCCTCGACCTGCGCCCAGGCGGCAGCAGGGGCCAGGCACCACAACAGGGCAAGGATGGGCAGGACAAAGCGGTTCATGGGGTCCTCCAAGGTGAATGCGACCCTTGGAAGGTATGTCAAAGCCGTGCGGTTGAAAAGGGGGAAGGGCGCACGACCTAGGGGACCGGCGTGAACGTGTAGCCTGCGAAGGTCCCGGCGGCGCCGTTCTGGCCGGCGTTGCCCTTGGACTGACCGCCGCTGCCGGCGCTGCCGCCCTGGCCTGGCTGGACCACGTTGTTGGCGCTGGCAAGGGGGGCGAGGGGGGTCGCCGCCGTTGGCGGAGC
>CAIXZC010000332.1 GCA_903923815.1 uncultured Myxococcales bacterium | reverse complement strand
GCTACCTGTACTGCAACACCAAGGCCTCCCCCGCCTTCTGCGAAGTGCAGCCCGGCTCCGTCGTGAACTGCAGCACTGCCCAGGACAGCTTCTGCCAGGCCAAGACCTGCGACCCCCTGGACGGCGTGTGCAAGCTGCGCCCCCGCAACGACGGCGTGGCCTGCGACGCCCCCTGCACCACCGCCCCCACCTGCCAGAGCGGCCAGTGCAAGGGCACCTCCTGCGCCGCCCAAAGCCAGGCCTGCGCCGGCGGCCAGTGCATCTCCAACACCTGCACCCCCAGCGCCACCATCTGCGACGGCGACTTCGCCACCCTCACCTGTGACGCCGACGGCCAGGGCTGGTCCGCCTCCGTCCCCTGCGGCCCCGGCAAGTACTGCGACCAGGGCACCTGCAAGCCCCAGGTCTGCGCCCCCAGCACCGCCGCCTGCGTGGGCCGCCTCGCCGGCACCTGCGACTCCCGCGGGGCGGGCCTCCTACCCGGCTACGCCAACTGCGAGGCCATTCCTGCCACCCCCTACTGCCGCGACGGCGCCTGCGACACCTGCGCCCCCGCCTGCGACAACCGCCACTGCGGCCCCGACGGCTGCGGCGGCCTCTGCGGCACCTGCGCCGCGGACGAGCAGTGCCAACAGGACGGCACCTGCCGCCAGACCTGCTCCCTGCTTGAGGCCATCGCCCTGGGCCGCGGCGGCAACGCGTGCGTCCTGACCTCCGCGGGCAACATCTCGTGCTTCGGCCAGGACAACGTGGGCAACGCGGCCGAGGCCTCCGGCCCCTTCACCCAGGTCAGCACGGGCATCGTCAACACCTGCGCCGTGAAGGTCGGCGGCGACGTCCAGTGCTGGGGCCATGCCACCGTCGTCAACGCCACCCCCACCGGCAAGGCCTTCCAACAGGTCTCCGTGGGCGGTGTCTACGAACCCAACTACCAAGCCGTCTCCCCCTTCGCCTGCGGCCTCACCACAGAGGGCTCCATCCAGTGTTGGGGCTCGGACGACTACGACGGCCTCAAGGCCCCCAAGACCGGCACCTACTTGAACCTGGACTGCGCCGGCCTCAACTGCTGCGCCGTCTCCACCGCCAACGCCTTGGTCTGCTGGGGGCGTGGGGGGTTGGGGACCCTGCCCACGGGCAAGTTCAAGGACGTCGCCGTGGGCAGCTACGGGGGCGTGGCGGCCCACGTCTGCGCCCTGGACCTGGACGGCAAACCCTGGTGCTTCGGCAACCATGAGTTTGGCCAGATGGCCGTGCCGGCCAACCTGCTGCTGACGACCATCAGCGCCGGCAACACGCACTTCTGTGGCCTCAAGGCCGACGGCCGCATTGCGTGCTGGGGCACCAACACCAGCGGCCAGTTGAACGCCCCCCAGGGCAGCTTCCTGGCTGTGGAGGCGGGCAACACGGACAGCTGCGCCCTGGACGCCCAACACAACCTCAGGTGCTGGGGTAGCGGCCCCATCTCCTTGGGAGGCCTGCCCCGCAGCCCCTTCGTGAAGGCGGACGTGGGCTATGACGTCAACTGCGGCCTGCGTGGGGATGGCACGGGCTTCTGCGACGGCCCCCTCACCCGCGATGTCACCTACTCGGGCCTGCTGGACCTCAGCGCGGGCGGCTACGGCTGGAACGGCAGCTACACCATGATGTACTGCGGCCTGAGCTCCAGCGGCAGCCCCCTGTGCTCCGCCGAGGTGGACGGCAAGGCCACCACGCCCCCCGCCTACCCGGGCCCCGCCCCCCTCAAGGCCCTCTCCTCCGACGGCCACCACGCCTGCGGCATCACGGACCAGGGCCTCCTGACCTGCTGGGGCGCCACCCCCACCCACAGCGCCCCGGCCAACACCCAGGCCACCCTGGTCAGCGCCAGTTACTGGTTCAACTGCGCCCTGAAGCCCGACAAGTCCCCCGTCTGCTGGGGCAGCGTCGAGGCTGCGGCGGGCCACCCCCCTGCGGGTACCTACAGCCACCTGGCCTCCTTCAGCCAGACCAACAACGGCATGGCCGCCTACACCTGCGCCGTCCGCACGGACGGCACCGGCGCCTGCTGGGGCAGCCCCAACTTCGGCCAACTCGCCGTCCCCGCGGGCACCTGGAAGATGATCATCCCCTCCACCTGGTTTGCCTGCGGCCTCAAGACCAGCGGCGAGCTGCTTTGCTGGGGCAGCCACCCCTTCGGCACCTACTTCAGCGGCCGCTACACCTCCTTCGATCTGGACCGCGACGCCCTCTGCGCCATCACCACCGCCGGCGACCGCGTCTGCCAACTGAACGCCATCACCCAGACCGTCCTGCGCGCCGACACCTGCGTGGACTGAAAGCCCCGGGGACGGTCCTAATATCTTCAACTTCCCGGGGACGGTCCTAATTTGCCCTCATAACAACTTCCCGGGGACGGTCCTAATTTGCCCTCATAATACTCAACCAAACACTTCCACAATTCACCCATCGCCACCCACGCAACCGCCCACACACCCCGCGCAATTCACCAATAATTTACCCAATAAATCGCCATGTTACGCCGATTTGACCACCCCGCATGCATTTTTTCCTTGACCGACTTGACTACTGCTCCTATCTTTGCCCACGAACCTCAGGAGAACCGTCCATGAAGATCACCACCAAGGGCCACTACGGGCTGCGCATCATGATGGAGCTGGCCTTTGCCTGGGGCACGGGCCCCGTCCTGGTCGACAACATCGCCAAGAACCAGGGCATCTCGGGCAAGTACATCCACGTGCTCATGCTCAGCCTCAAGAACACCGGCCTGGCCCGCGCCGTCCGCGGCCCCAACGGCGGCTACCTGCTGACCCGCGCCCCCGCCGAGATCACCATCTCCGAGATCATCCACGCCATGGAGGGCTCCAACTTCCCCGTGGACTGCGTGGGCGACAAGACCCAGTGCTCCCGCTCCCACAACTGCGCCGCCAGCGAGCTGTGGACCCGCATCTACCGCGAGACCGAAAAGATCCTCGCGGCCGTCACCCTCCAGGACCTCATTGACCGTCAGCGGGCCCTGCTGGAGCCCCAGGTCGAGTACCAGATCTGAGCCCCCGGGCTCTTGCCGAAAGGAGTACCCCATGTCCAAGGTCTTTGCTTCCGTGACTGAACTTGTGGGCCGCACCCCCCTGGTGCGCCTGCGCTCCCTGGGCGCCGACCTCCCCGGCCGCATCATCCTCAAGCTGGAGTCCTTCAACCCCGCCTCCAGCGTCAAGGACCGCATCGCCCTGGCCATGGTCGAGGCCGCCGAACGCGCTGGCCGCCTCAAGCCCGGCGTCACCCTCGTCGAGCCCACCTCCGGCAACACCGGCATCGGCCTGGCCTGGGTCGCCGCCGCCAAGGGCTACAAGCTCATCCTCACCATGCCCGAAACCATGAGCCTGGAACGCCGCCACCTGTTGAAGATCTTCGGCGCCGAGCTGGTCCTCACCCCCGGCCCCGAGGGCATGAAGGGCGCCATCAACAAGGCCCGCGAGCTGGTCGAGTCCAACCCCGCCCAGTACCTCATGCTGCAGCAGTTCGAGAACCCCGCCAACCCGGAGGTCCACCGCCGCACCACCGCCGAAGAAATCTGGGCCGACACCGACGGTACCGTGGACATCCTGGTGGCTGGCGTGGGCACGGGCGGCACCATCACCGGCATCGCCGAGGTCCTCAAGGCCCGCAAGCCCAGCTTCCAGGCCATCGCCGTCGAACCCGTGGACTCCCCCGTCCTCTCCGGCGGCAAGGCCGGCCCCCACAAGATCCAAGGCATCGGCGCCGGCTTCGTCCCCGCCGTCTTCAAGCCCGAGCTCATCGACGAGGTCCTCCAGGTCAAGCACGAGGACGCCGGCGACATCGCCCGCCGCCTCGCCCGCGAGGAAGGCATCCTGGCCGGCATCTCCTGCGGCGCCGCCCTCTGGGCCGCCCTCCAGGTCGCCGCCCGCCCCTCCAGCCAGGGCAAGAACATCGTGGTCATCATCCCCGACACGGGCGAACGCTACCTCTCCACCTGGCTGTTCGAGCAGTACAAATAAATGAGCTCCGCCCGCCGCATCTACGCCGACCACAACGCCACCACCCCGGTGGCCTCCGAGGTCATCGACACCATGGTCCAGGCCATGACCTCCGTCTGGGGCAACCCCTCCAGCCTGCACCGCGACGGTCAGGCCGCCCGCCGGGTCTTCGAGGCCGCCCGCGCCAAGGTCGCCTCCTTCCTGGGCGCCAACCCCAGCGAAGTGGTCTTCACCTCCGGCGGCACCGAGTCCTGCAACTTGGGTGTGCTGGGGGCCGCGGGGGCCCGCAAAGACGGCCGCCGCCGCATCCTCCTGTCCGCCCTCGAACACCACGCCGTCAGCGAGCCCTGCCGCCACCTGGCCGCCCAGGGCTACACCGTGGAAACGCTCCCCGTGGATGCCTCCGGCCGCCTGCGCCTGGACGCCGCCCTGGCCGCCCTTGGCCCCGACGTGGCGCTCCTCAGCGTCATGCTGGCCAGCAACGACCTGGGCACCATCCAGCCCGTCCGCGAACTGGCCCAGGCCGCCTCCCCCCAGGGCATCCTGGTCCACTGCGACGCCGTCCAGGCCGCCGGCAAGCTGCCCCTCAACGTCCGGGACCTTGGCGTGGACCTGCTAAGCATCTCCTCCCACAAGATCTACGGCCCCAAGGGCCTGGGCGCCCTCTACGTCAAGCGCGGCGTCCCCCTGGCGCCGTCCATCCTGGGTGGCCTCCAAGAACAGCAGCGCCGCGCCGGCACCGAGAACCTCCCCGGCGTCCTGGGCTTCGGTGTGGCCTGCGACCTCATCGCCGGCCGCCTCTACGCCCAGGTCGAGCGCCTGGGCCGCCTGCGCGCCCGCTTCGAGGAACTCCTGCTCCAGCGCCACCCCCAGGCCCTCATCAACGGCGCCGGCGCCCCCCGCATCCCCAACACCAGCAACGTGTCCTTCCCCGGCCTGGAGGGCGCCATGCTGGCCATCAACCTGGACCACCTGGGGGTCGCCGTGTCCACCGGGGCCGCCTGCCTCGCGGACGCCCACCTGCCCTCCCAGGCCCTGCTGGCCCTGGGCCGCACCCGCGAAGAGGCCCTTGCCTCCGTGCGCTTCTCCTTCGGCGAGGGCAACACCACCGAGGACCTGGAAGAGCTGGTCAACCGCCTGGACCTGGCGGTGCAGCGCTCCCAGATTGCCCCGGATGCGATGGAGGTCCCATGAGGGTCGTGGTGGCCATGAGCGGCGGCGTGGACTCCTCCGTGGCGGCGGCTTTGCTGCAGCAGCAGGGCCACGAGGTCACGGGCGTCACCTTGCAACTTCGCCCCTGCACCGAGCAGACGGACAGCCGCTCCTGCTGTGGCTCCGGGGGCCTGGACTCCGCCCGGGACGTGGCCGCCCACCTGGGTGTGCCCCACTACGCCCTGCCCTGCCACCAGCAGTTCGACGACCTCATCCTGCGCCCCTCCTGGGCCGCCTACGCCGCGGGCCGGACCCCCAGCCCCTGCCTGTGGTGCAACCAGTTGATAAAATTCGGATTTTTACTGTCCTGGGCCCGCCGCATGGGTGCCCAGGCAGTCGCCACCGGCCACTACTCCCGCATCCAGCGGGACGCCAGCGGCCGCCCCAGCCTGCTGCGGGGCAAGGACAGGGCCAAGGACCAGGCCTACTTCCTGGCGCGGCTCAACCCTGGGACCCTTGGCCAGCTCCTCTTCCCCCTTGGAGACCTGACCAAGCCCGAGGTGCGCGCCCTGGCCAAGGACCTTGGCCTCCCCGCGGCAGAGCGCCCCGACAGCCAGGACGCCTGTCTGGTGGAAGACGGCCTCCATTTCCCCGAGATGCTGCGCCGCCGCTACGCCGGCCGCGCCGTCCCCGGCAACATCGTGGACGACCAGGGGCGCGTCATCGCCTCCCACAATGGGCTGCATAACTTCACCGTGGGCCAGCGCCACGGCCTGGGCGTGGCCCTGGGCAAGCCCGCGTGGGTGCGCTCGGTGGGCCCCGACGGCACCATCGTGGTGACCACCGACCCCCTGGCCCTGCTGCGCTTCGACCTGACCGTGTCCGACCTGGTCTGGATGGATGAGGCGCTCCCCCAGGCCCTCTCCTGCCAGGTCCAGGTGCGCTTCCGCCACCGCCCCGTGGAGGCCCTGGTCACCGCCACCGGCCCCACCTCCGCCCGGGTCCAGATCCCCGCCGGAGCCAGCGCCGTCGCCCCCGGCCAGGCCGCCTCCTTCTTCGACGGCGACCGCGTCCTGGGCAGCGGCTGGATTGATTAGGAGCCCCCATGCCCCCCACGCGCGACGAAATCCTCTCCTGGCTGCGTGAAACCGACCCCCAGCGCCTGGAACAACTGTGGCGCCGCGCCGACGACCTGCGCCGCGCCGTGGTGGGCGACGACGTCCAACTGCGCGGCCTCATCGAGATCTCCAACCACTGCCGCCGCTCCTGCACCTACTGCGGCATCCGCCAGCGCGCCAAGGGCGTCACCCGCTACCGCATGACCCAGGACCAGATCGTGGCCTGCGCCGCCAAGGCCGGCCGCTTCGGCTACGGCACCGTGGTGGTCCAGGCGGGGGAGGACCCGGCCCTCACCACCGACTGGGTCCGCACCCTGGTGCACCGCATCAAGGCCGAGGCGGGGGTGGCCATCACCCTGAGCCTGGGCGAGCGCCCCCACGAGGATCTTGTCGCCTGGAAGGCCGCCGGCGCGGACCGCTACCTGCTGCGCTTCGAGACCTCCGACCCCGTGCTGTTCGCCCGCATCCACCCCCGGGGCCGGGGCTTCCACCGGGACCGCTTCGAGATGCTGGCGGACCTGCGCGCCCTGGGCTTCGAGGTGGGCAGCGGCGTCATGGTGGGCATCCCCGGCCAGACCTGGGACACCCTGGCGGATGACCTGCAGCGCTTCCGGGACCTGGACCTGGACATGATCGGCGTGGGCCCCTTCATCGCCAGCCCCCGCACCCCCCTTTGGCGCGCCGCCCAGACCCCCGCAGCCCCCGAACAGGTCCCCGCGGACGAGCTGACCACCTACAAGGTCCTGGCCCTGGCGCGCCTGCTGTGCCCCCAGGCCAACCTGCCCGCCACCACCGCCCTGGCCACCCTCAACACCGAGTCGGGCCGCGAGACGGGCCTCCAGCGCGGCGCCAACGTCCTCATGCCCAACGTCACGCCCCCGGAGTTTCGCATCCACTACGAGATCTACCCCGCCAAGGCCTGCATCACCGAGACGGCAGAGAAGTGCAACGGCTGCATGAAGCTGCGCATCTCGTCCATTGGCAGGAAGGTTGGGAAGGGGCCGGGGGGAAGGCGGCGGGAGGGGGCTACATCACCAGAAGCTCCGAAAACTCTTCGTGACTGAAGGTCTTGCCGATCAACGCCTGGACCGCCAGCAGAAAGGCGTTGGCCGCCTGGATGCAGGCCGTCTCGCCGGTGTGGGTGGTCTGGAAGCTGTACTCCTCCACCACTGCCAGGGACTTGCCGTTGTTGCTGCGCACCACCAGCGCCAGATTCCAGCGGTTGTCCGCCGCCGAGTAGGCAAGTTCGGTGATGGTGGCACTCAGCACCAGGGGTGACTTGGGGTTGTACTTGTCCGCCATGGTCAACTCGTCCACGAAGGCGTTGCGCAGGTAATCGGCCAGGCTGGAGCCGTCGGCGGTCACCACCGTTCCCCCCGCACAGGAGGGCGTCAGGTCTGCCCCGGCGAAGGCGTCGAAGCGGCCCAGGGACACCTCGGGGGCCTTGGAGGTCCGCAGCCCGGCGGTGTTGCCGTGGTGGATTGAATAGGGCGGCACAATATGGGTCGCGCAGGCGCCCAGCCACAGCACGGACAGGAACAGGAGGGCATTCTTCATCCGGGAACCTCACTTTGAATGGAGTCTCAAGAATAGGGGCGCTGGCACAGGTTTCAAGTAATTGGTTGTCGCCTCACTGGGGCTTGTAGACCCCGTCGAAGTTGAGGCCCAGGGTGCCGGCGTTGAAGCGGCGCTCGTCCACGGGGGCCAGGGCCTCCACCTGGGCGGCCGTCACCAGCGGGTAGTGGCGCACCCGGTCCAGGGCATTCATGATCTGCTCCAGGTGGTCGTCCTGGAAGGTCCAGTTCAGGTGGTCAAAGCGGGCCAGATCCAGCACCACCGAGAAGCCCCGCAGGGTCTTCTCCCGGTCCAGGTTGAAGTAGTCCTCAAAGTAGGACAGGGCCAGCTCCCGCAGGGACCGGAAGATGGGCTCCCGGAAGCGCAGGCCCGCGAAGTTGGACTTGGCAATGGCCCCGTAGCAGTCCCCCCGGCGGAACACCGCCAGCAGGTGGTCGTCGTCCCGCACCGCCCGCAGTTCCATGATGGTGGTGGGCAGACCCAGGCGCCCCAAGGCCGCCGCCGCAAACAGAGCCCCGTCCGCGCAGTGGGCCTTGCGGTCCCGCAGCACCGAGCGGGGGCAACGGTAGAAGTGATCCGAGCTGTACTGGGTGGAGTCCAGGAAGCCCTGAATCGCCGCCGGGTCCTTCAAGGGCGCCAACACCGCCAGCTCCGCCTTGGTCCAAGCACTCTGGCCACAATCACTCTTCACGCAAGCCATGGATTTCTCCTACAAAACATAGTGGGGTCGGTTCCTTCCAACTACACCTTCACGGCCTTGTGGCCCCGGCGCTGCAGCTCCTTGACCAGCGCCTCGCGGTGGTCCCCTTGGATCTCCACCACGCCGTCCTTCACCGTCCCGCCGCAGCCGCAGGACACCTTCAGCTCCCGGGCCAGGGTGGCCAGCGCCTCACCCTCCAGCGGCAGCCCCGTGATGAGGGTCACGCCCTTGCCCTTGCGCCCCTTGGTCTCCAGGCGCACCCGCACCTTGCCATCCGCCGGCACTTTGGCCTTGCTGCCCGACGTCTGCTTGGGTTTGGCCCCCCGTACCTCCCTCGCCACCTTGGGGTCCCCGCTGGAGTAGACCAGTCTGGATTCCATGCCCCGTCCCTCCCTAATGACCTTCACCGGCGGGGGGCGCGGGGGCCTCGTAGCCGGGCTTGTTCCAGGGGTTGCCCTGGTACTTCAAGTAGAACTCCGTCAGCTTCTCCCTGGCCCAGGGCGTCCGCCGCAGGAATTTGAGGCTGGACGAGATGGAGGGATTCTCCTGGAAGCAGTGCAGCTTGACGAAGCCCGCCAGCCGCTCCCAGCCGTGGTACTCCACCAGCCGGGTCAGCATGGTCTCCAGGGTCACCCCGTGGAGGGGATTCTTGGGCTGCAACTCCCCAACCATCAGTTGTCCACCAGCACGAAGTCCAGCCGCTTCACCTGGCCCTCCACCAGCTTCAGCTCCACCAGGTCGCCGCTGTAGGGCTCGCCGGGGGCCCAGGCATTGCTGACGTCCAGGTTGATCATGGACATCACATAGTAGGTGCCGGGCTTGACGTCCAGCTTCTGGTAGTCGAAGGGGTAGGTCCCCGGGTTGTCAAAGCCCATGATCAGCGACGGCATGCCGGGCACGGCGTCGGGGAAGCCCACGATGAACAGCCGCCCCCTCAGCTCCCCCGCGTAACTGATGGTCCCGAACAGCGCCGCCTTGCCCTCCGCGGGCACCAGGTCCCCCTCCACCAGGTCCAGGGCCAGGTCGCCCTCCAGGGTGTCCAGGGTGCTGCCGTCCGCCGGCAACGTGTCCTCCTCGGGCAGGTTCCAGGCGCCGTCCTGCAGTTCCACGTTGTGCTGCAGCCCCGTCTCGTCCAGGGGCACCACCAGGGGGCCCACCATGGCCGTCGCCGGATCGTCCCCCGTGGGCAGGTGATAGCCCTCGGCCACATCCGTGTCCCCGAAGACCACCATCCAGTACTGGCCCGGGGCCAGCCCCTCCACCTTGTAATCCAGGGGGAAGTCCACGCCCTCAAGGACGGCCTCCTCCTGCAGCGACAGGGCCACCACCGGCGCCGTCACGGGCGGGAAGGTGGGGGAATCAAACACCGCCACGCCAACCTTCTGCACCACCTTGCTGCCCTGGTAGTCGACGCTGCCCCAGATGGTCCCCGCCCCGCCCTGCTGGCGGTTCAGCTTGTCCGACGAGCACCCCGCAGCCAAAGCCACCGCCGCCACCAGCCCCAACAGGGCCAGGATGACCCCAATCTGTTTCCAAGCCTTCTTCACCGCCAACCTCCGTCAAAAATAGTGTCGCAGCTCCAGGAAGTACCGGGCCTGATTCTCCAGGCGCCCAAAGCCGATGTTCTCCGCGCCCCGGAACACAATCGCGCCGGTGTACAGCTTCAGCTCCTCCAGGGGCTCCCACGAGAAGAAGCCCAGCATCATCATGTCCCAGGTCTCCGGGTCGTGCCGGTTCAGCAGTTGCAGCCACTGGAAGTACAGCTCGGACACCACCCGCACCTTGGCCCGCCACGTGAACTGGTACTGGTCCCGGGACGGAATGAAGGGGTCCGGCTCGCCGAAGGACACCCGTTCGTCGTACTCGTACTGCCGGTCCCAGTTCAGCACCCGAGTGTAGGCCACCTGCCCCTGCAGCGAGAAGCGCGAATCCGGCTCCCATTCCAGGCCCAGCACCGTCGAAGCGGAGGGGTTCTTCTTCCACACGTCCCGGCCATCCGAGTCCTCGGTGAAAAAGGCCGCCCCCTCGCCCAACAGCACCAGCGCCCCCAGGTCCACCTCGAAGTCCAGGGCCGCCATGTGCTGCCGGGAGTACCGAGGCGTGAACTCCAGCGCCGCCGGAAAACCCGTCACGGCGTCCGGGATGATGCGCGGCGACAGCCAGAAGCTGCGGTTGTACCCCGTGAACCACGAGGCCGCCACCTCCGCCCGCCCGAACAGCTCGGACGTGACCCGCACGCCCCCCTCCGAGCACCCCACCTCCAACCCGGGCACCGCCGCGGGCTGCTGAATGACCTTCAGGGGCCCCACCTGCTCGGGCAGGTCCAGGGGCATGCGATTGGGCGCAAACCAGGGCAGGTACAGCAGCTCCACCGTCACCGGGTCCAGCCACACGGTGGCCCGCACCGCGTCCACCGCCAGCCGGAAGTTCTCCTTCTCGGCGCTCATGTTGCCGTAGTCCCAGGGCGACACCACGTCCACCACGCCGCCCCACTCGAAGCGCCCCCAGAACACGTACTGGCGGCCAATGCGCAGGTCCACCAGGGGCAGCACGCGGTTGATTCCTATGTAGCCCTCCTTGAAGGCCACCGAGACCCCGTCCCCCTGGGCCCCATCGGGCTGCCGCGAGTCCTGGGCCGCGTCATAGTCGAAGTTCACCGTGGCGTCGTAGCGCAGCCGGCTGGACAGCTCGTCCGCCGCACGCAGTTGCAGGCGCAGGCCCCCCCGGGCCGTGGATAGCTCCTTGGCGTCGGGGTGTGGCTGGGCCAGAAAGCCCGCCTCTGACAGCGGATGGGTGAGGTCCAGGTAGTCGAAGAACATCAGGTACCCCGAGAAGGGCCCCTCCGCCGCCCGCACCGGCGCCGGCGCGCCCAGGGTCAGCAGCAGCGCCACCACCGGGACCAGCAAGCTAGGACTCGGCTTTCTGTCCGCCATGCTCCCTACAACCCCTTCAGACGACGCACCGAGAACACGTCCTCGGGAGGCGCCTCGTTGACCCGCAGGTCGTGCAGCCGGATCTTGGCCCCCACGCCCTCCGCCAGGTCCTGGGTCTGGAACTCCACGGGCAGCACCTGGTCCCCCACGCGCTCCACCGCGGTCACCCACTGGCGCCGCATGACCGAGCCCTCTTCGTCCAGGAACTCCGTGCGCCGGATGACCAGATCCGCCGGGTCCACAAAGTGAACCAATCGGGCGTAGCCGGTGCGTTTTTGAGTATCGGGGGCCGCGGGGGTGGCCTCAAAGCGCCAAAGGGTCTGGCCCTCAAGCTGGACACACTGGCCGGGGCCGAACTGCCAAAGCTCCGCTCGGGGCTTGAGCAGGTACAGCGACAGGAAGTCCCGCAGCATGAAGTTCTCGGTGTAGCTGGCCACGCGCTTCACCCGCCGCAGGGTGCGCACGTACATGAAGTACTCGTCCGCAAGGTCCGCGCTGGTGAGGGCCAGGAAGGCCGTGCCCCTCATGTTGGCGGGGCTGGTGAACTCGGCATAGAGGCCCTGGCCCTTGGGCGAGGAGCGCACGAAGACGCGCATCTCCTTGGGCAGCTCGGGGCCCTTGCCCCGCTGGACTCGAAGGTCCACCTGGGCCGCAAGCTGGGTCCAAGCCTGGGCCGCCAGGACGGCCGAGAAGGCGGGGACGGAGGCGGCGGGTACGGGGGGAGGTGTAGGGACGGAGGCAACGGGTGCGGGGGGAGGTGCGGAGGCCACCTCCTGGGCCCCCAGGGCGCCGGGCGCAACCGCCAGGCCCAAGGCCACCAGGTGAAGCAACTGTCGGGGTTTCAAGCCAAGCCTCCCAAGCAAGGAACGGTCTACTCGAACAACAGCCTGGCGGTGACCAGGGAGTCCAGCAGGTAGGCACCCGCGGTCACCAGCAGCGGGTACATGAACGCCGCGGGCCCCAGACCCTTGCCCACCAACGGCGCCAAGAATGACCCAAAGACCCCCACAAAGGCAAGCATCCGCAGCCACTCCAGACCGGACAGCACGGCGGCGGCAGGGAACAAAAGGAAGGAGGCCAGCGCCCCCAACAGCCCCGGCAGCACCACCCCTCGCAGCAAAAGCCGCCCCCGGGGCAGACAGGTCCCCCCGGTGCAGGCCACGCAAGGCATCCGAGGCGCCAACAGCGCCACCGGCAACAGCAGCACCACGTTCAGCAGCGCGGGCAACAAGATGAAATCGCGAATCATTGGAAACATGGGGCCTCCGGGGAATCCAGCACGGGCCCTAAGATATGTGCGCGCGCGCCGTTTGGGAAGTACCAATCCCCAAGGTGGGTCCCCCTCCATGGCAGCCAGCGCCCGCACCAGCGGTAGCCAGCCCCCCCTCATCCGGCGCTGCGCGCCACCTTCAACCTCGTGCATGCGCCCGAGTGCTTCCCCTCCCCCGCTGGGCTTGCTCTTAATCACATCTCAAAGTTCGCCCGAGGGAGGCTTTGGGGGGACCCATCCGCTCTGTACCATGGCTGCCCCGATGAGTGCGCCGATGGCAAGCTGGAAGAGGATGACCCTGCCGG
>CAIXZC010000331.1 GCA_903923815.1 uncultured Myxococcales bacterium | reverse complement strand
TCGCGCACGTCCGTGCGAAACACGAAGACGCCACCGGGCTTGAGGGCCGTCGAGACGTCGGCAAGGAACTCGGGGGTGGCCACGCGGCGCTTCTCGTGCTTGCGCTTCCACCAGGGGTCGGGGAACAGCAGGTAGAGGGCGGACACTGAGCCGGGCAGCACCAGATTGGCCAGCAGCTCTTTGGCATCACCCAGGACGAGGCGCACGTTGTCCTGCCCCGTGGCATGGACGCGGGCCAGGGTCATGAGGGTGTAGCGCATGCGGGCCTCAATGACCAGGAAGCGGTGGGTGGGGCGAGCGGCCACCATGGAGGCCATGAAGTGGCCGCGGCCGCAGCCGATCTCGACCTCCAGGGGGTCTTGGTCCAGGAAGGCATCAAGGGCCACACGGTCCTGGGGGTGGGCCACCGGATCAAGGTAAAGCGGATCCACCAGGGTGCTGCGCTGGCCCGCCTCCAGCCGGGCTTCACCAGAGCCGCCCAGAAGGCCACGTTTGCGGGTCGGAAGGCTTTCGTTGGAGTCCATGCTGCCTCTTGCTTAGCGTTCGCAGTCGACGATGGGGATGTTCAGTTCCAGCAGCTTGGTGCCCCGGGCGAAGCGGATCAGCAGATTGGGGCGGCCGGGTAGTTCGGTCCAGACGGTCTGGAACTCGCCGGGTTTCTCAACGGGACGGCCGTTGATGGCCACGATGACGTCGCCCTCAAAGAGGGGGCCGGTTTTTAGCTCTTCTTTGATGATGGCCTTGATGAGGTGTCCCCGGAAGGTCCCCTTGATGTCGTAGGCGGGGCCCAGCAGATACCAGCGCAGGGCCTTGCCCTGACCGGCGACGATGGCCTGGTCGTAGTCCGTGCGGCACAGGCGATAGTCGGGGGCGGGGGCCTCCACCAGGGTGGGCCTCACGGCTTTGCGCTTGGCCTCGGGGGCGCTGCAGGCGCTGGTCACCCCAAGGCACAGCAGGAGGATTGCCAGGGTTGCTTTCATGGGGTCACCGCCTCTGGGCCGCAGTAGCCCTCATCGACGGTGGGGAAGACGCACTCGTAGCGTTTGCGGCAGTCGGAGTTCTCGTTGCAGGGAGCCATGCAGTAGGTCTCCCCGTTGTCGAAGTGGATGCACAGGGCCGACCCGGGGCAGTCTTCGGCGTCGAAGCAGGGGCTTTTGGTGCAGTAGCCCCCGGGCAGCGAGATGTCGCAGATGGCGCCGTCCGGACAGTCGGTGCTGTAGGTGGCGGCGGAGCAGGAGTCACCAATGGCGGTATCGCAGCCGACCAGCAGCAACCCAAGCAGCACAAGAAGGGCAAACCTCATTTGAAACCCCGGCGAAGGGGCCCCCCGGAGGGGACCGTGAATACGGCGTGAAGGATAATGCAAATGGGGGGGGACAGACAACCGTTTTCCTGAGGGAAATCAGCGGTTGGCGGCACGCTCGCGGATGATCTCCTCGGCGATCTTCTGGGGCACGGGCTGGTAGGTGCGGAACTCCATGGCGTAGTTGGCGCGGCCGCTGGTCATGGTGCGCAGCGGAGTGGAGTAGCCGAACATCTCGGAGAGGGGCACGTCCGCCACGATCTTCTGGGAGCCCTTGCGGAAACGGCGCATGGAGACAATCTTGCCGCGGCGGGAGTTGAGGTCCCCCACGACGTCGCCGATGTAGTCGTCCGGGGTGGCCACTTCCACCTTCATGACGGGTTCCAAAAGCTGCACCGACCCGGGGGTCAGGGCGTGGCGGAAGCACATGGAGGCGCAGGTGCGGAAGGCCATTTCGGAGGAGTCCACCGCGTGGGTGGTGCCGTCCACCAGGACCGCCTTGACGCCAACCAGGGGGTAACGGGCGATGACGCCGGCCGCCATGGCATCCTGAATGCCCTTCTGGATGGCCGAGTGGAACTCCTGGGGGATGGCGCCGCCGCGGATGGCGTTCTGGAACTCGAAGTCCCCGCCGGGCAGGGGCTCGAAGCGCATCACCACGTGGGCAAACTGGCCGTGACCGCCGGTCTGCTTGGAGTGCTTGTAGGAGGTCTCCACTGTGCGCACCAGGGACTCGCGGAAGGCCACGGAGGGGCGGCCCGTCTCGCACTCCACGGCGAACTCGGTCTTCAGGCGGTCCACCAGGATCTCCAGGTGCAGCTCGCCCATGCCGCCGATGATGACGTCGCCCGTCTCTTCGTCGCTGCGGATGGTGAAGGAGGGGTCTTCCATGGCCAGGCGGTGGAGGCCCTTGCCCAGCTTCTCCTGCTCGTTCTGGTTCTTGCCCTTGACGGACATGTGGATGACGGGGTCGGGGATGCGGATGGATTCCAGCAGGATGGGGTCATCCACGGAGCACAGGGTCTGGCCCGTGAAGGTCTTCTTCAGGCCCACCAGGGCCACGATGTCGCCCGCCTCGGCGCTGGTCATCTCCTCGCGCTCCTTGGCCTTGATGCGCATGATGCGGCCCACGCGCTCCCGGAAGTTGGAGGAGGTGTTCTGGACCGACATGCCGCTCTCCAGGCGTCCGGAGTAGATGCGCACGAAGGTCTGCTGCCCCACGTAGGGGTCGTGAATGATCTTGAAGGCCAGGGCGCTGAAGGGCTCGCTGGGGTCGGCGTGGCGCACCAGGGCCTCGTCCAGGTTGCCGGGGCGGGTGCCGCGGGTCTCGGGCATGTCCTCCGGGGAGGGCAGGTAGTCCACCACCGCGTCCAGCATGAGCTGCACGCCAGCGTTCTTGTAGGCGGCGCCGCAGAACACCGGGAAAACCTTCATGGCCAGCACGGCGCGGCGGGTCACGTCCTTGATCTCGGCGACGGTGAAGTCGCCACCCTCAAGGTAGCGCTCCATGAGGACGTCATCCATGTCGGAGACGGCCTCCAGGATGTTCTTCCGGCCCTCCTTGACGTCGCCCATCATGTTCTCGGGGATGGGGATCTCGGTGCGCTCGAAGCCCTCGTAGCGCCACGCGTTCATGTTCACCAGGTCCACGCAGCCACGGAACTCGTCGCCCTCCATGATGGGGAGCTGGAAGGCCACGGCGTTGGCATCCAGGGTCTCGCGAAGCTGCTTGATGACCAGGAAGAAGTCCGCGCCGGGGCGGTCCATCTTGTTCACGAAGACGATGCGCGGCACCTGGTGCAGGTCCGCCTGGCCCCACACGGTCTCGGACTGGGTCTCCACGCCGCCCACGGCGCAGAAGACGGCCACCATGCCGTCCAGCACGCGCAGGCTGCGCTCGACTTCAATGGTGAAGTCCACGTGTCCGGGAGTGTCAATCAGGTTGATGGTGTGGTCCTTCCAGTGGCAGGTGATGGCGGCGGAGGCGATGGTGATGCCCCGCTCCTGTTCCTGCTTCATGAAGTCCATGGTGGCCTTGCCGTCATGCACTTCCCCGACCTTGCGGGTCACACCCGTGAGGAAAAGCACTCGCTCTGAAACCGTGGTCTTGCCGGCGTCTATGTGAGCGGCGATGCCGATGTTTCTGACTATGGAAAGCTGACTCATAACAAACTCCAATCTACGAACGGCCCGCAAATGGGCGCAAAAAGCGGGCGGAGTGTGGTCTCGGAGGGATCGATTGTCAAGGAAAGCTTTGGCAGCAAGGCCTGGGGCGGGTGCGGCGGGGGGCTGTCCGGTTCCGAACCCCGACCGCAAGGGAGGGGGCTGTGTCTGCTGGCGGTTTGCTACGGAGTCTACTGGAAGCGGAACTTCAGGAAGGCGCTGAGGTGCACGGCGTTCTGGATGTCGCCGTCGTTGGCGGCGCAGTTGCCGCTGATGCAGGTCTCGCCCGTGCCGGAGAAGCGGAAGATGTAGTCCAGCGCGGCGCCGATGAACATGCGGGGGGCCACCTCGATGGCGCCGCCCACCCCGAACTTGGCGTTGCCCAGGCCCGCCCAGGAGGCGTTCATGCCGCTGGCCTCAGTCATGATGCGGGAGTAGCCCCAGCCCGCCGCGCCCCAAAGCTCGGCGTGGGGGGACACGGCCCCGAACAGCCGCGCCGTGGCGAACAGGTCGAAGGTGTTGGACTCGTCGATGCCGGAAGGCGGGGTGAGCCAGCCGTAGTCGGCGTCCACGTACAAGCCGAAGGAGGGAGAGAAGCGATACCCCAGGGAGCCCGTCAACAGGGCGCCCTGATCGGTGCCGCTGCAGTCCGCATCGCTGTTGTCCGCGCAGAAGTTGAGGCCGCCACCAAGCATGACCTCGGGGCCCGAGGTCCAGCGCTGCCTGTTCCACTGGGCCGCAGCGTCAGGAGCAAGGCCCCAAGGAAGAAGACCAGAGCCAGCAGGCTGGAAGACAAACGGATCATGGATACCTCCTGTGAAGGGCCACCGGGCCCATGGGTGCCAATCATACTCACCCAGCGAAGGGAGACAAGAGGCAGCCCCAATGTCCCCTTCCAAATCCCCTTCCCCCCGTGGGGGAAGGTGGCGCGCAGCGCCGGATGAGGGCACGGGTTCCATCGCCAGCCGCAGGCCAGCACCCTGAATGGACAGGATGGACCAGATGGACCCGGGGCCCCCGGATGGACAAGGGACCAAGGACCGGCTGCGGGCCACAGTTGCAACGGCCGGTGGTGGCCACGGTGACCTTTGCAGCCCGTCCTTGGCAGCCAGCGCTGCGGCAGCAGCGCGCGCTGCCGTCCATGTCCTAGGCGCGCCCCCACCTGTCCATGATGTCCATGAT
>CAIXZC010000330.1 GCA_903923815.1 uncultured Myxococcales bacterium | reverse complement strand
CCCGCCCCCCGCCCCTGCCACAAGCACCAAGCGCCCCGGTATCTCGCGCCTCGGTCTTGCCGGTTGCCAAGGGGCCGCCCCCGGACTATATTGCACGCCGTATTTTTGGATTCAGGAGACCTCCATGAGATCAGTCACCGCCCTTGCACTCCTCGTGCTGCTGGCCGGCTGCCAAGGCAAGAACGACCAGGCCGCCAAGGCCCAGGCCCCCCTCCAAACCAAGGATGGCGCCGCCGCGAAAGACAAGGCCACCAAGACCGCCGACACCGAGCAGGTCCTCCAGGGCGCCGCCGCCAAGGAAGAGGCCGCCACCAAGGCCGCCGAAGCCGCCGCCGAGGCTGCCCAGGCCCAGTCGGCCGCCAAGGCCCCCGAGGCCCCCGCCGCCGCCCCCGTCATGCTGGACCCCTCCAAGCGCCTCACGTCGGACCAGATCCGCGAGGGCATCCGCCAGTACTCCCCCGTGCGCCTGGAGTACGACGAGACCAACCTGACGGACAACGACAAGCTGCTCATCCGCAAGCTGGTCCAGGCCTCCAACGCCATCGACCGGGTCTTCTGGAAGCAGGTCTCCACCGAGACCACCCCCCTGCGCGAGGCCATCTCCGCCGAGGACAACGCCGACTCCCGCACCCTGCTGCACTTCCTGCTGCTGAACTACGGCCCCTGGGACCGCCTGCAGGAAGACCGCCCCTTCATTGGCGAGAAGCCCAAGCCCCTGGGCGCCGGCTTCTACCCCGAGGACCTCACCAAGACCGAGTTCACCGCCTGGCTGGAGAAGAACCCCAAGGACTCCGAGGCCTTCCGCAGCGGCTTCACGGTCATCCGCCGCAACCCCGACGGCACCCTCAAGGCCGTGCCCTACCCCGAGGAGTACCCCGACGAGCTGTCCACCGCCGCCCGGTTCCTCAAGGAAGCCGCCGCCCTGGCCCCCGAGGAGAGCCTCAAGGCCTACCTCGTGGCCCGCGCCGACGCCCTGCTGAACAACGACTACTACCGCAGTGATCTGGCCTGGATGGATCTGAACGCCAACATCGAGATCACCATCGGCCCCTACGAGGTCTACGAGGACCGCCTCTTCGGTTACAAGACCGCCTTCGAATCCTTCGTCACCCTGCGGGACGCCGAGGCCTCCAAGCTGCTCAAGACCTTCGAAGAGTGGGCCCCCCGCCTGGAGGAGACCCTCCCCGGCGGCAACGGCGCCAAGGCCAGCCGCGGCACCGAGTCCCCCATCGTGGTGGCGGACCTCATCTACTCCGCCGGCGACACCCGCGCAGGCGTCCAGACCATCGCCTTCAACCTGCCCAACGACGAGAAGGTCCGGCAGGCCCGGGGCAGCAAGAAGGTCCTGTTGCGCAACGTCATGTACGCCAAGTTCGACAAGATCCTCTCCGCCGTGGCCGCCCGCACCATCGACCCCGGGCTGGCCCAGTACCTGAACCGCGAGGCCTTCTTCAACCACACCCTCATGCACGAGATCTCCCACGGCATCGGCCCCGGCGCCATCAAGGACGCCGCCGGCAAGGACACCACCGTCAGCCAGGCCCTGGCCGAACTCTACCCCCACATCGAAGAGGCCAAGGCCGACATCCTGGGCCTGTACAACAACCTCATGCTCATCGAGAAGGGCGTGGAGGTCATCAAGCGCGCCGACGGCCAGCCCATGACCGCCGAGGAGGCCACCCAGTGCTCCGTGGCCACCTTCACCGCCGGGCTCTTCCGCTCCCTGCGCTTCGGCGCAAAGGAGGCCCACGGAATGTCCAACCTCATGCAGCTCAACTATCTGGTGGAAAAAGAGGCCCTGCGCTTCGACGCCGCCAGCGGACGCTACAACGCCGACTTCGCCAAGATGCCCGCCGCCATCAAGGCCATGGCCGCCGAGATCATCACGCTGCAGGCCGCCGGCGACTACAAGGCCGCCGCCGCCTTCATTGAGAAGTACGGGAAGGTCGCTCCCGAGACCCAGCAGGTCCTGGACCGCCTCAAGACCCTGCCCGTGGACATCGAGCCCATCTACAAGATCCCCAAGGCCTAGACCCTCGCCATCGCCTCCTCAAGCTGCCCCAGCATCTGCGTCAGCCCCGCCCCGTCGGGGGTCACCCACTGCAGGCTCTCCTCCCCGCGAAACCAGGTCAACTGCCGCCGCGCATAGTGGCGGTGGGCGTGGATTATCAGCTCCACCGCTGCGGGCACCTCCAGCCTCCCCCGCAGCACCCGGAAGGCCTCGTGGTAACCCAGGGCCTTGAAGGCCCGCAGGTCCGGCGCGTAGCCCTGGTCCAGCAGCCGCTGCGCCTCTTCCAGGAACCCCGCCTCGAACATCCGGGGCACCCGCTCCGCGATGCGCTGGTACAGCTCCTCCCGCTCACGCCTGATGCCGAACACCAGGTGGGGATAGCGCTGCTGGGCGAAGCCGTGGGCCTCCTGGTAGGCGCTGATGGGCCTGCCCGTACCCAGGGCCACCTCCAGCGCCCGGGCGATGCGCTGGCTGTCGTTGGGGTGCAGCCGCGCCGCCGCCACCGGGTCCAGCTCCACCAGGCGCTGGTGCAGGGCCGGCGCCCCCAGGGTCTTCAGGTCCCGACGCACGGTCTCCCGCACCTCCGGCGGCACGTCCGGCATGGGCGCCACTCCGTGGGTCACGGCCCGGGCCCACAGCCCCGTCCCCCCCACCAGCAGCGCAAAGCGCCCCCGTCCTTCCACCTCGGCTATGGCCGCATCGGCCAGCTTTCCATAGCTGCCGGCGTTCAGTTCCTGGTCCGGCGCCACCAGATCAAACAGGTGATGGGGCGCCCGGGCCAACTCCTCCGCCGTGGGCTTGGCGGTGCCGATGTCCATGCCCCGGTACACCTGCATGGAGTCGCAGTTCAGGATCTCCAGGGGCAGCCGGGCGGCCAGCTCCAGGGCCAGGGCCGTCTTGCCGCTGGCGGTGGGCCCCAACAGCAGAAAGATGGGACCGGTCATTGGGCCCTCTTGAACCAGCGCTCCAGGTCCTCCAGGGACAGGCTGCGCAGCACGGGCCGACCATGGGGGCAGTGCTTGACACCCCGCTTGCGAAGCAACTCCAGCAGCCGCCGCGCCTCCGCCGGCGCGATCCGGTCCCCAGCCTTCACCGCCCCCTTGCAAGCCATGGTGGCCAGCATCTGCCGCTGCCTGGGCAAAAGTTCCTTCCCCGGCAGCACGGGCAGCCCCTCCAGGGCCGCGGCCGCCTCCTGCAAGGTGGCCTTCAGGGCCCCCACGCTGAAGTCCGGAGGCAGGGCGCTGATCAGCACGCTGCCCCCTCCAAAGTCTTCAAGTTCGATGCCCGCCCGCCGCAGGTGGGCCGAGTACTCCACCAGCACCCGCACCTCCGCCGGCGTGAAGGCCAGCGTCAGGGGTACCAGCAGGCCCTGCTTGCGCACCCCCCCGGCCCCCCAACCCTCCAACAGGTCCTGGAACAGCAGGCCCTCGTGGGCCGCGTGCTGGTCCACGAACAGCACCCCCTCGGGGGCCGAAAAGATCAGATAACAATCCGCGAAGGCCCCAAGATAGCGCTCCGCGGCGGGCTCCAAAATGGCCTCCAGCACGGATCCCGCGGGCACCTCTGTGAGGGCCGGCAGGGCTTCGTCGAAGACCCCTCTGGTGGGCGACGACGGGGCCATCGCGAAGGCCTCCCCGGGCAGTTCCCGGGCCTGGGGCGCGCGAAAAGGCAGGGACGAGTTGGGCGTGACCGGGGTCTGGGGGGAGCGTGGGGGGGCGGGCCGCTGGGCCTTGGTGCCCAGGGCCGACCAGGGGGCCTCCTCCAGGGTCAGGGTGAGGGCCCGGGACAGGGCCCCGAAGACCGCGCCGCTGTTCTGGAAGCGCACCTCGCTTTTGGCCGGATGGACGTTCACGTCCACCTGATCGGTGGGCAGCAGCACGTCCAGCACCGCCACGGGGAAGCGACCCTTGGGCAGGCGCGGCCCGTAGGCCCCGGTGACCGCCGCCATCATGGTGCGGTCCTTTACGGGGCGACCATTCACGAACAGATGCACCAGGCCCCGGGTGGAGCGGTGAAAGTCCGGCTGAGAGATGAAACCGCGGACGGCCACGGGGCCCTCCAGGCGGCACTCGAACAGGTTGTTGCAGACCTCCGCCCCCAGCACCGCCCAGAGGCGCCCAAGGGGATCGGCGCTGGCGGGGGCCTCCAGCACCTTGCGGCCGTCGGACAGCAGCAGGAAGTGCACCGCCGGGTGGCCCAGGGCCAGCTCTTCCAGGATCTCGGCGACGCGCCCGGCCTCGGCCCGGGGGCTCTTCATGAACTTGCGGCGGGCGGGGGTGTTGAAGAACAGGTCCACCACCAGCACCTCCGTGCCCGGCGCCAGCCCCGCCACCTCTTCGGTCAGGGGCCCCGCACCCTCGCAGTGGAGGCGCAGGCCGCTTTGGTCGGCGGCCCGGCGGGTGGCCAGGGTGAAGCGGCTGATGGAGGCGATGGAGGGCAGGGCCTCGCCGCGGAAGCCCAGGGTGCCGATGGCCAGCAGATCGTCCGGCCCATACAACTTGGAGGTGGCATGGCGCAGCAGACTTCGCCGGGCGTCCTCGGGGCCCATGCCGCAGCCGTCATCCACCACGCGGATGCTGGTCAGGCCGCCGTCCACGACCTCCACCACCACCCGGCGGGCGCCCGCATCCAGCGAGTTCTCCACCAGCTCCTTGACCACGGAGGCCGGCCGCTCCACCACCTCGCCAGCGGCGATCTGGTTCTTCAGCCAGTCCGGCATCACCCTGATTTCGCGGGAATCCATGAAAAGCCCCCCCATTGGCGCGGCCAACGGGGGGGAAGATAGCACTGTGAGGGAGGCTTGAGAAGGGGGAGGGAGTCCTAGAAGTGGTAGGCCACGCCGGCGTTCACGTCCAGGGCGGTGAGGGTCATGCCGTCCACGCCGGTGGGAAGACCGGACATGAAGTTGTGGTACAGGAAGTCACCTTCCACGAAGGCAGAGAGCTTGCCGCTGAAGAAGTGTTCCAGGCCCACGCCAGCGCCCAGGTAGATGCCCTTGGCGGTGTCGTTGCTGTCGCTGTAGCTGGCGTAACCAACCAAGCCCTTGCCGTAGACGCGGTCAGCGCTGCGCTTCTTCACGCCGCCCATGAGGGTGACCTGGACGCCCGTGCCGATCCGCATCAGGCCATCGCGATCGGTGGCGCCGTCGGCCTTCAGGGACAGGTAGTCGAAGTTGCCCAGGATGGAGATGTCGGGGGAGTTGGCGATGCGGCGGGCGTAGATGGCGCCGAAGCCGTAGCCCAGATTCATGTCGGTGTCCACGGAGCCGCCGCCCTTGATGTCAGCAGAGGCGCTGTTCCACGGGGTGATGAAGCCACGAACGCCAATGGAGTTCTTGCCTTCCCAGCCGCAGACGCCGTCCTTCTTGTGCTTCTTGGCCTTCTTCTCCTTGACGGACTTCTTCTCGCCCTTGAGGTGGCCGCCCTGGGTCTTGGGGGTGGGGGCCTGGGCGAAGGCGTCGCTGCCGATGGCGGGGGTGGCAAACATGATCAACAGGGCGAACAATGCGATTCTCTTCATTTCGATCCTCCTTGGGTTCAGTTGAGGAGGTCGTAGACCAGGGTCAGCACTGCGCCGTCCCCCTGTCCCTCGACCGCCTTGATCCACACTCTGGCTATGGCGTCGGTGGTGTTGAGTTCCACCGTAAAGCCCATCTTCTCGGTCACGTTCTGGATGTTGGTGTTGTCCTCGTTCCCCGGGACGTCGGTGCACACCGCGTCCAGGGATTCATACTTGGTCGGGGCCGCCTGGACGTTGGGCTTGCACACGTGAATGGGCAGGCAGTCCGTCAGGTCGTTGAGGCAGCCCGACTGGACCTTCACGGTGGCGGACTTGAACAGCACCAGGTCGCCCCGCAGAAAGTCCGGGTGGTTGATGATCTTGCCCGTGGGGATCTTCAGCGCGGACTCCACCGGGACCTTGATCTCATGGGGGAAGGTGACCCACTGCTCCCCATCGTCCCCACAGGCCAGAACGACGGCACACAGCAGCAAAGACACCGACAAAACCAAGCGCATTTCAGCCTCCCGTGGGAAGCATGATAGTGCATCTGGCCGATCCTTCAAGCTTTACGCCAAAAAAAAGACCCGATTATTCCCGTTGTGGCCCCTGCGTCCGCTGGACTACACTCGGGGCATCTGGAAAACCCCAGGGAGGTGCCCCATGAACCGTCTCCTGACATTCCTGATTCTTCCCCTGCTCCTTTCCCTTGCCGTGGAGGCCCAGGCCCAGCCCCGGCTGGACCGGCTGCTGCGCGACTCCGTGGACGACTCCGTGCTGGACCGGGAGTTGGCCCGCTTCGCCCCCGCGCGGATCGGCGTACCCCCCGGCACCATCAGCCCCCGGGAGCTGCGGCTTGCGGGCAAGCTGGTCCAGGCCGCCCGCCACATCGACCGCATCTTCCGCCAACAGGTCTTTGAGGACGGCGCCTACTGGTACGACACGCTGGCCATGTCGGCCCATCCCAAGGCCAAGCGCCTGGCGGCCCTGTTGGAGCTTCACTACGGCCCCTGGAACCGCCTCAACGACGACCAACCCTTCATGGGCGTGGGCCTGCGCCCCAAGGGTGCCGCCTTCTACCCGCCGGACGCCTCCGTGGGGGAGATTGACGCCTTCATCCGGGCCAACCCCCAGCAGGCGGGCACCCTCATGTCCCCCTACTCGGTGGTCCGACGAAACGGCCGGGACCTGGTGGCGGTGGGCTACTCGGAGAAGTACAAGAGGGACCTGCGTGCCGCCTCCGCCGCCCTTCGCGAGGCCGCGGGGCTGACCGAGGACAAGGCCTTGAAGGAGTTCCTCCTGGCCCGCGCCGATGCCTTCCTGTCGGACAACTACTACCCGTCCGAGCTGCTGTGGATGGACTCCGTCAAGAGCCCCTGGGTGGTGGTCATGGGCCCCTACGAGTACTACGAGGACCGCCTCCTGGGTGCCAAGGCCGCCTTCGAGGCCATCCTGGCCATCACCGATCGGGCGGAGACGGAGCGCTTCCAAAGCCTGGCCGCCAAGCTGCCCGAGCTGCTCAAGAACCTGCCCCTGCCGCCCCAGTTCAAGGCGCGCCTCAAGGTCCAGCGGCAGGCCGACGTCCTCATCGCCAACCTGCTCTTCGCCGCGGGCCAGACCAGGGCCGGCGCCCAGACCACCGCGTTTTCTTTGCCCAACGACTCCCGGGTCATCAAGGAGAAGGGCAGCCGGCAGGTGATCCTCAAGAACGTGGCCCAGGCCAAATTCGAGAAGTCCTGGATTCCTCTCAGCAAGCTGGTGGTCGCCGAAGAACAGCTGCCCGCGGTGGACTTCGACTCCTACTTCAACCTGCTGCTTGCCACGCAGTTGGCTCACAGCATCACCGTGGATGGCGGAGACGAGGACTCGGCCTCCCGGCTGCGCCAGCGCCGGCAGATCGTCGGCGAGGCCAGGGCAGACGCCATGGGCCTGCTGCTGCTGCTGCAGCTTGCCGAATACGGCCTGCTGCCCGACCTCACCGAGCGCACCGCCGCCATCACCTGGCTGGTGTCCGTGTTTCGCGTGGTGCGCCTGGACTCAGGCGGCCCCCACTCCATGGCCAAGACCGCCGCCTACAACTTCCTGGCCACCCGGGGGGCCTTCATCTACGACCCCACCACCCGGCGCTTCTCCGCCGACGTGGATCGCCTGGGCCCCGCCGTGGAGGAGCTTGTCGCCGAACTCACCGACCTCTGGCTCTCCGGGGACTACCAGCGGGCCGGCTCCTTCATCATCGAGCACGGCCTGCCCTCCGAGGAGATGCGCGCCACCATCGGCCTGCTGGACGACGTGCCCGTGGACATCCTGCCCTCCTACGCCATCGAGGAACTGCTGCCCGCCCAGCAATAGTGTAAATCCATATTTGCCAGCGGCCCCGTTGCCGACTAGAATCGCGCCGACATGAAAAGGGGGGACTCCATGCGCTCCAGTATTCTAGCCGCCATCCTGGTGATCCTGGCTGGTTGTGGCATCCAGGTGGACAACAAGTACACCTTCCCGGACACCGTGGACACCCTCGCTGTGGACACCGCCCCCGAGCAGGTGGACACCGCCCAGGACACCACGCCCCCGCCCGCGGACTGCAACGAGGCCTGGATCTGCGCCTACAGCAACTGCGACGTCATGGCTGAAGACTGGATTGGGAACTTCCCCTGCATCAAGGGCTGTTACGCCGGCCTGGACTCCAAGAACAAGACCCGCGTCGAGAAGCTGCACGAGTGCGCCAAGGCCAAGTGCAGCGACACCATGTCCGGCACCGAACGCACCTCCTGCATCTACCAGTACTGCGTGACCGAGTGGGCCACCTGCTCCAACCCCACGGGCGAAGGCTCCTCCTCCTGCGGCTACATCTACCGCGACGCCCAGGACCACTGCTTCACCGGCGCCCCCGACGCCGCCGAGGTCACCTGCGTGGGTGACGTCCTCAAGAAGGGCTCCAGCGGCGGCATCAACGGCCTCAAGAAGGTGGTGCCATGCGGCCCCGTGCTCTTCGACTGGGCCATTGACCCCGAGACCTGCGTGGACAACCTGATCAACTGCTTCGCCGCCGAGGGCAACGAGGGCTGCGGCCCCGTCCTCAAGTGCCAGACGGACTGCTTCGAGACCCACTGCCCCGCCAAGCTCCAGCAGGACCTGGGGGACAAGTGCGAGACCGGAAAGACCTCCGCCTGCCTCGTGTCCTGCCTGTACAAGCTGGACATCGCCGCCTTGGAGAAGATGAAGAAACTGGACAAGTGCATGTTCAACGCCAGCCACCAGTCCTTCATCGACAACGGCGCCAATCCCTATTCAGACTGCCTGGAGACCGCCCGCTCCTGCTTCGGCCCCGGGGGCCAGTTCTACACCTGCAAGCAAAGCAGCGACTGCTTCGAGAGTCTGTACAACTTCTTCGACGACGAGGTCCCCAACAACTTCGTGCCCGCCCTGCTGTGCCTTGAAGGCAGCACCCAGACCATCCTGCTGCAGGCCGCCATCCAGAGCCTGGCCACCGCCTACGCCGCTGGCATCAACCCTGGCAACGCCTTCTCCGACGCCGAAAAATTCTGCGAATAGAAAACACCGCCCATGAAGAAACTCATCGTCCTCCTGCTGCTGCTCTGCTCCTGCCGCCCCGAGGCGACCAACGCCCCAAAGGCGGAGGCCGTGCCCACCGTAGCGCCAGCGTCCCCCACCCCGGCGCCCGTGGAGGCCCCTGCCCCCCAGGTCGCCCCCACCGAGGCAGCGGCCCCCGCAGCCCCCGCCCAACCCGACCCCAGGCTTGACAAGCTGTTGGCCAAGGTCCTGGAGCGCCAGACCTGCAACCGCGTCACCGGCTGCCCCGCCTCCCTGGTGCTGTGCAAGACCGGCCAGCAGGCCCTGCCCACCCTGGACCAGGCGCTCAGTGGCGGCCAGGCCCATGGCTGGCAGCGCTGCAGGCTCTACTGGACCATGGGCTGTATTGGCGGCGAGGGGGCCCGGGGGAGGCTGCTGGAGGCCCGCGCCAAGGAGGCCACGGAGTGCCGCCTGGAGGCCCTGCTGGCCCTGGCCCGGCTTGGGGACAAGCGGGACCTGCCCCTCTTCCAGGAGACCTTGAAGGCCGCCGCCCAGGATGACCTGACCCGTGGTGCCGCTGCCTGGGGTCTGGCCAGGCTTGGTGACCCCGAGGGCCCCAAGGTCCTGCTGGCCATGTTGGCTGACCCTGGGGCCGTGAACCCCGGCGCCACGACCGTTGCCCTGGAGGCCGTCACCGCCCTGCGCCTGGAGGACGCCTGCGCCCTCATGCCCAAGGCCCTGGCCCCCCGGGAGGTCTTCTCCCTGCGCGCGGCCCTCGCCGCCGTCGAGACCCTGGGCTGCCCCGGCCTCGAAGCCGAACTTCAAACCCTCACCACCGCCCCCTGGCCCAGCGTGGCCACCCAGGCAAAGAAGCTTCTTGGCAAGACCCGGCCGTGACTCCACCGCGGAGGTCGCCCCCCTGGCGCAATCCTCGCGGGTGCCCCGGACCTCGGTGGTCTTCCCCTACCCCCTCCAAACTGCTTTACAGCGGCGCCCGGCTTTGGGACACTCCGGCCATGATTTTTTTTGGCGGAGAATGACCAATGGCTGATTTTACGCCCCACTCCATGGACTTCCGCAGGCGGCGCTTCCTCAACTGGTTCCCCATGGGCCTGACCTACGCGTTCCTTTACATGGGCAGGTACAACCTTACCGTGGCCAAGAACGCCCTGGGCGACGCCATGACGAAGGAAGACTTCGGCATCATCTTTGCGGCGGGTACCCTGACCTACGCCTTCGCGTTCCTCATCAACGGGCCCCTCACCGACAAGATGGGCGGCCGCCGGGGCATCCTGCTTGCGGCCTTCGGCTCGGCCCTCATGAACCTCATCCTGGGCCTGTACATCAACTTCGCGGTCATCGGCGCCGGCTACACGGACCACATGGTCCCCATCTTCAGCGTGGTCTACGCCATCAACATGTACTTCCAAAGCTTTGGCGCCGTCTCCATCGTCAAGGTCAACTCCAACTGGTTCCACGTACGCGAGAGGGGCGGCTTTGGCGGCATCTTCGGCACCATGATCGCCTCCGGCATCTTCTTCGCCTTCTTCATCAACCCGCTGTTCCTCTCCATGATGGCGGACCCCACGGCGCCCTCCCAGCTTGGCGCTGCCATGTGGGTCTTCTTCCTGCCCTCGCTCATCCTGTTTGCCATGTGGGGCCTGGAGGTCTTCCTCCTGCGGGACACTCCCTCCAAGGCCGGCCTCCAGAACTTCGACACCGGCGACGCCTCCTCCGGCGAGTCCGACGCCCCCGTGCCGACCCTGGAGATCATGAAGCGCATCTTCACCAACCCCATCATCATGACGGTGGCGTTCATTGAGTTCTGCACCGGCGCCATCCGCGACGGTGTCATGCACTGGTTCCAGTTCTACACCGCCGAGGCCCTCTCCCTGCCCGACGCCCACGCCCTGCGGAACGGCTCCTGGTCCGAGTGGTACACCATCGTGCCCTTCTTCATCCTCGCCGT
>CAIXZC010000329.1 GCA_903923815.1 uncultured Myxococcales bacterium | reverse complement strand
TCTTGCTGGTCGTTCTTCTTGTCCCCGTCCATGGCAGCCAGCGCCGCAAAGCGGCGCGCTGCTGCCCGTCCATTGTCTTGGCGCGCCCCATCCCGTCCATCTTGTCCATGATGTCCATCTGTCTTCGGGCCCGGCGTCCATGATGTCCATTGTCCATCAGGCGCGCCCGCTCCAGCGGTAGCGTGGGTCGGTTGTGCAAGCGGATCGACGCTGTGCAAGCCCCCACCCCCTAAAAAAGTTCTTCCCCGTTTGGCGCTCCCTTCGAAACACAAGGGGTCTGCTGTGCGCATCTGGGCCGGCATTGTTTTTGCGGGAAGGGGGGCTTTCATGATTGCGGGCGTGTTGTCCTCTGGGGTGCTGGGCATTGATGGCTTCAAGGTGGTGGTGGAGTGCGAGGTGGGGGGCGGGCTCAACTCGTTTGAGGTGGTGGGGCTGCCGGAGACCTCGGTGAAGGAGTCCCGGGTGCGCATCCGGGCGGCCATGACCTCGGCGGGGCTGGAGTTTCCCACCCGGCGCATCATTGTCAATCTGGCGCCCGCGGACATCCCCAAGCGGGGCACCATCTACGACCTGCCCATGGCCCTGGCCATTGCCGCCGCGGCGGAGCTGATCCCCGCCCAGCGCCTGGAGCGGGTGCTGGTGTTGGGGGAGCTTAGCCTTTGCGGCGCCCTGCGGCCCCTGCAGGGGGTGCTGCCCATGGCCCTGGCGGCCCGGCAGATGGGCGTGCAGCGCATGCTGCTGCCCCGGGACAACGCGGCGGAGGCGGCGGCGGTGGAGGGCATCGAGGCCTACGGGGTGCAGGACCTGACGGAGGCCCTGGACTGGGTGACGGGGCGGCTGCCCCTGGCGCCCGAGGAGCCCCGGCAGGAGGGCCCCGGGCCCCTGCGCTTCCCCGACATGGCCGAGGTGCGGGGGCAGGCCTTCGCCAAGGAGGCCCTGGTGGTGGCGGCGGCGGGGGGGCACAACATCCTGATGGTGGGACCACCGGGCTCGGGCAAGACCATGCTGGCGCGGAGGCTGCCTGGCATCCTGCCCGCCATGACCCGGGACGAGCGCCTGGACGCCACCCGCATCCACAGCGTCAGTGGCCTGCTGCCCAAGGGCTCGGGGCTGATGCAGCAGCGCCCCTTTCGGGCCCC
This sequence comes from uncultured Myxococcales bacterium, assembly GCA_903923815.1. Taxonomy (GTDB): domain Bacteria; phylum Myxococcota_A; class UBA9042; order CAIXZC01; family CAIXZC01; genus CAIXZC01. Next base: position 1,704 of record CAIXZC010000329.1, on the reverse strand, counting down.
CCATCACACCCTGAGCCACGCGGCCATGGTGGGTGGCGGCGGCTTTCCCCGCCCGGGGGAGGTGTCGTTGGCCCACTGCGGCGTGCTGTTCCTGGACGAGTTCCCCGAGTACCCCCGGCAGGTGCTGGAGGCCCTGAGGCAACCTCTGGAGGACGGCCACATCCTGATCTCCCGGGCCAAGATGAGCTGCCCCTTCCCCAGCCGCTTCATGCTGGTGGCTGCCATGAACCCCTGCCCCTGCGGGTATCGGGGCTCCACCCAGCGGGACTGCGTGTGCGGCGAGTTGTCCGTGCAGCGCTATCTGGCGCGGCTGTCGGGGCCCATCCTGGATCGCATCGACCTGCATGTGGTGCTGCAGGCCGTGGGCATTGAGCACCTGGAGGCCACCCGGGGCGACCTGGACAGCGCGACCCTCCAGGGGCGGGTGGAGGAGGCCCGCCGCCGACAACAGCGCCGACTTTGGGGCAGCCCCGCCACCTGCAACGCGGGGATGACCCCGGACCAGGTGCGCTCCCTGGCCCGACCGGACCGGGAGGCGCGGCGTCTGCTGCACGAGGTCTTTGTGCGCCGGGGCATGTCGGCGCGGTCCTACGACCGGATTCTCAAACTGGCCCTCACCATCGCGGACCTGGAGGGCAGGGACGCAATTGGCGCCGAGGAGCTGGCCCGGGCCCTTCGTTACAGGATGCTGGACGGCGTCCTGGAGACGGGGGACGGACCGACCCAGGGCGTCCAGGTGGGGGCATTGGCCAGCAACGGAGGCGAAGCATGAGCAAGCGGCAGGATACCTTGAACAAGGTCGTCAAGTTCGTGGAGGCGCGGGTGGGCAAGGGCTCGGTGACCACCTGGGAGGGGGAGGGGCAGGCCAAGGTGCCGGTGACCCCCTCGGGCTCCCTGGGCCTGGACCGGGCCCTTGGCTGTGGCGGCTACCCCCGGGGGCGCATCATCGAGATCTTCGGGCCCGAGAGCAGCGGCAAGACCACCCTGGCCCTGCACGCCCTGGCCCAGGCCCAGGCGGCGGGGGGCGTGGTGGGCTTCATCGACGCCGAGCACGCCCTGGACCCGGGCTACGCCGAGGCCCTGGGGCTCAAGCTGTCGGACCTGCTGATCTCCCAGCCGGACTGCGGCGAGCAGGCCCTGGAGATCTGCGAGGCCATGGTGAACAGCGGCGAGGTGTCCATGATTGTGGTGGACTCGGTGGCGGCCCTGACCCCCCGGGCGGAGATCGAGGGGCAGATGGGCGACTCCCACCTGGGCCTCCAGGCCAGGCTCATGAGCCAGGGCCTGCGCAAGCTGACCTCGGTGTGCGCCAAGAAGGACTGCAGCGTGGTCTTCATCAACCAGATCCGCCAGAAGATCGGCGTGGTCTTCGGCAACCCCGAGGTCACCACCGGCGGCAATGCCCTGAAGTTCTACGCCTCCGTGCGCCTGGACGTGCGGCGCGGGTCGGTGGTCAAGGAGGGCGAGGACAGCGTGGGCAACCGCACCAAGGTGAAGGTGGTCAAGAACAAGATGGCGCCGCCCTTCCGCACCTGCGAGTTCGACATCATCTTCGGCCACGGCGTGGACCGGCGCGGCGAGGTGCTGGACCTGTGCCTGGCGGCGGGGGTGCTGGAGAAGGCGGGCTCCTGGTTCCGCTACGGCGAGCGGCAGCTTGGCCAGGGCCGCAGCGGTCTGCTGGAGGCGCTGGCGGCGGACCCCGCC
>CAIXZC010000328.1 GCA_903923815.1 uncultured Myxococcales bacterium | reverse complement strand
CCGGCGAGGCAGGTGCCGCAGGAGCCGCCGCAGCGATCGGGGCCACAGTTGCGCCCGTCGCAGCGTGGGGTGCAGCAGAAGAAGAGGGCGGGTGTGGGGCCCCAGATGCAGGTTTGGCTGTCGTCGCAGCATTCCCGGTCCAGGCAGCAGGTCTGCTGGTCGCCGCAGCACTGATCGCCGCATTGGGAGTGGCTGGGGCAGATGGTGTCGCACTGGCAGGTGCCGTCGTAGCACAGGCAGTCGGGGCCGCAGTCGCCGCAGGAGCCGCCGCAGCCGTCGCCACCACAGGTGCGGCCGCGGCAATCGGGGACGCAGGGGGGGCCGCAGACGCCGCCGGGCAGGCACTGTTCGCCGGAGGCGCAGCACTGGCCGAAGCAGCAGGCGCCGCCGTGGGTGCAGGTGAGGCCCAGGCACTGGTCGTCGCTGGGGGTGGAGTCCAGGGGCGCGTCGTCGGACTGCACCGCGTCCAGCATGACGCAGGTCCAGTCGATGCACTGGGCGCCGGAGAGGCAGCCGCAGGTGCCGCCGCAGCCGTCGTCGTCGCCGCAGTAGCGCCAGTCGCACTCGGGGAGGCAGCGGCCGTCGGTGACGGTGGCGCCCTCTCCCCCGGCGCACCCGGTGGCCAGCACGGCCCCCAGGACGCAGGCGGCGCAGACGGCAAAGGTAAGAAGCAGCACGGCGGCCCGATCGGGAAGGTAACGTTGTCTCATGGGATGCCTCCTTGGCATGGTTTTGGTTCCCTCTATGTTTCGAACGAAGCCCGTATCGGGGATCGGGAAAGCCAAGAATCGCTTGCCTTTTGGCCGTGAACTTCTAGTATTGACGCACCTTTGCGGAGGGGTCCGGCGTGTCGAGGGGGTACAGGCGGACCGGCAAAGGGACCGAATAATCATCCCCCTGAAATGGATTCCACATGGCTTCCCAAAACAAAATTGCCAAGGACCTGGTGGTCGAGTTCCATTACGAGCTGCACGACGACGAAGGCAACCTGCTGGACACCAGCCGCGAAGACGACTCCCCCATGGTCTACCTGCACGGCCACCAGAACGTGGTGGTGGGGCTGGAGAAGGCCATGGAAGGCCACAAGGTGGGCGACAAGTTCAAGGTCGTCGTCAGCCCCGACGAAGGCTACGGCCCCAAGGAAGAGATCGACCTTGAGGTGGTCCCCCGGTCCGAGTTCGAGGGCATGGAGGACATGCTGGAAGTGGGCATGCCCATCTACTTCGACGGCGAGAGCGAAGACGAAGATGATGAGGCCGTGGCCTGGGTCAACGACGTCACCGACACCGAAGTGGTGCTGGACTGGAACCACCCCCTGGCCGGCCTGACCCTGCACTTCGACGTGGAGATCCTGGAAATCCGCGCTGCCACCCCCGAAGAGCTGGAAGCCGGCTGCCCCTGCGAGTGCGAAGAAGACGAAGAGTAGGCCCGCACAAACCGGGGGGCGGGCTGCCGTCACCTAGAACTGCCGCGCCATGTACCGACTTGTCCCAGTCCTAGGTCTGCTGGTCATCCTGGCGGTGTTGTTCGCCTTCAGTGGGGCGCGCCGCAACATTCTGTGGAAGACCGTCATCAGCGGCATCCTGCTGCAATTCCTGTTTGCCATCCTGGTGCTGCGCACCTCCCCGGGGCTGTGGTTCTTTGGGGGCGCGCGGGACTTTGTGGTGGCCCTGCTGGACTACTCCAAGGTGGGGTCGGCCTTCGTGTTTGGCGGCCTGATGGAGCAGGATCGGGTGGGCTTCTCGTTCGCCACCATGGTGCTGCCGTCGGTCATCGTCATCGGGGCGCTGATGGGCATCCTGTACCACCTGGGGGTGCTGCAGGCGCTGGTGCGCGGG
>CAIXZC010000327.1 GCA_903923815.1 uncultured Myxococcales bacterium | reverse complement strand
TCGGACTCAGCCCAGCGAGCGCGAGTGTAATGTGTAAGGTCCTGACCCCTGGGGTTGCACGGGGCTGGCTGCAGGTGGTACAAAAACAGCCGTTGTCGGGCTGGGCCACAGAAGCGGAGATGACCCATGGGGACCCTTGAAGAGCTTGAGCGGGGACGGGTTTTTGAAGACCGGTTGCTGGAGGGGATTGAGGCCTCGGAGTTGGACCTGTCCGGCAAGGACTTCGTCCGCTGCACCTTCCGAAACGTGAAACTGCCAGAGAGCCTTTGGAAGGGCGCCCACCTGGAGGACTGCACCTTCGAGGACTGCGACCTCACGCGCATGCACCCCGCGTCCCTGGCCCTCAGCGGCGTGGACTTTCGCGGCTGCAAACTGTTGGGCGTGGACTGGGCGGGCGTGGGGCGCAACCCCCAGGTCACCTTCGAGGACTGTGATCTTCGCTACGCCTCCTTCGTGGCCCTGGGCCTGCGCCGGACGCCTTTTTTGCGCTGCAAGGCCAGGGAGGCCAACTTCATCGACACGGACCTGACGGAGGCCGACTTCGAGGGCAGCGACCTGACGGGCTGTGTGTTCAACCGTGCCACCCTGGCCAAGACCCGACTGGCCGGTGCCCAGGGCGTCTTTTTGGACCCCGCCAGGAACCGCGTGCGGGATGCTCAGGTCTCCGTGGAATGCGCGGTGCTGCTGGCCCTGTCCTTTGGCCTGCAGGTGGAAGGTTACGAGGATGTGAAATGAAGGTCGCTCTGACAATGCTGGTGGTTCTGGCCCTGGGCCTGGGCGGCCCGGGTTGCAAGGGTCCCAAGGAGGAGAACATGGTGAACAACGCCCCCCGAGAGGCCTCCGTCCCCGTTCCTGGGCCCCGGTCGGCGCTTCCCATGCCCGTGATCTTTGCGGCCCACGGAGCGCCCATTCTGTTGGACGACCCGGTCTGGGTTTCCGAGCTGGAGGCCTGGGCCAAGGCTCTCCCCAGGCCCAAGAGCATCCTGATGATCTCCGCCCACTGGGAGGCCAGCCCCACCACCCTGGGGGCCACCACGCCCGTGCCCCTGATCTACGACTTCTACGGCTTCCCCCCGAAGTACTACCAGACCCGCTACCCCGCCCCCGGCGCCACGGCCCTGGCCGCCCGCGTCCGGGAGTTGCTGGGCAAGCAGGGGCTCCCCGTGGCCGACGACCCGCAGCGAGGCCTGGACCACGGCGCCTACGTGCCCCTGGTGGCCATGTACCCGAAGGCGGACATCCCCGTGCTGCAGCTGTCCCTGCCAGCCCTGGACCCCGCGCTGCTGGTGCGGCTGGGGCAGGCGCTGGCGCCTCTCCGCGACGAGGGCGTGCTGATCTTCGGCAGCGGTTTCCTGACCCACAACATGGCCTTCGCCTTCCGCCCCGGCATCCCCGCCTGGGCCAGAGCCTTCGATGACTGGGTGGCGGACGCCCTGACCCGCTTCGACGTGGAGGCCCTGAAGACCTTCCAGACCAGCGCCCCCGACGCGCGCCTGGCCCTGCCCACCTGGGAGCACTTCGCCCCCCTGCTGGTGGCCGTCGGCGCCGCCGCCCCCAACCACACCCGCACCAGCTTCCCCGTGCTGGGCTTCTGGATGGACGGCGCCTTCACCAAGCGCTCGGTGCAATTGGACTGAGGGGCCCACAAGTGCGGTTGACAGGGGGCCGCGGGGGCGGTTACCGTCCGCCCATGGAAAAGAAAAAAGTCACCGTCTGTTACTTTTCTTTGGTGGGCAGCCGCCGGGGCATCCAGACCCAGGAATACGAGACCCAGGCCACCACCGCCCGGGAGCTGCTGCACGAGATCCAGGCCGGCAACCTCATAGTGCTGAACACCAACATCGTGAAGGCCGCCATCAACAACGAGTTCGTCGAGTGGGACGTCCCCATCCACGACGGCGACCACATCACCCTCCTGTCGCCCTTCTCCGGCGGCTGAGCCAACCCCCATCCGGCGCTGCGGGCCTGTTTCCCGTTTCCCCGTTTTCCACACCGAACGAAATACTGAAGGCAAGCCGGAAGCATCCCTGGATGGTCCGGGCTTGACTTGTGTTCATTTTTGACTTAACAAGGTGGCCCATGAATGAGTGTCCTGTTGAGGGGTGACGCCTTCCACAGGCTGGATGATCGCGGCATCCCCGGCGCCAGTGACCTGTTTGAATTCAAGGACCTTGCCTCGCAAAGCCGGATTCTGTGCTTCTTCGACGGCCAGAGGGTGATGCTGCTGGCACACGCCTTCGGTGGAAAAAAAGAAGACAAGACACGGCCTGGAGAGATCCTCCATGGGTTGAAGGCCAGGTCCTCGTATCTCGAACGGAAGGCCAGACTTCAACAAGCGAAAGCGACATTCGGCTGGAAGCGCAGGAGGCAAAAATGACCGGCAAGACCAGAAGCGTTTCGAAGGAGCCCTGGCTGGAGCGGCAGGCGGCGGACCCGGAGTTCCAGCGAGCCCTGGCAACAGAGCGCCCGGCCTTCGACTTCGTCAATGCCTTGGATGAAGCCATGCAGGCCGGTGGCATCACCAAGGCTGAGTTGGCCAAGCGTCTTGGCCGCAGCAGGGCCTTCGTGACCCAGGCCCTGCGCAGGGATCACAACCTGACCTTCAAGACCGCGGCCGACCTGGCCTGGGCCTGCGGCCTTGCATTGAACATCGGCCTGGTGCCCCTCCAGCACAAACGCCCCAGCACCCAGTCCACAGCCGCTGGCTCCTGAAAGAGCCCGAGCCTCCGGCTCGCCCGCGCGCGTGGGTACTACTGCCCGCGGGGGAAGGAACCAGAGGGAGGTGGCTCGGAATGGGGCTGCCCGGAGAGCGAGCGACCAGAGGCGGCTGCGACCGGA
>CAIXZC010000326.1 GCA_903923815.1 uncultured Myxococcales bacterium | reverse complement strand
CTGCTCCAGCGGTAGCGTGGGTCGTTTTTGCAAGCGGACCGGCGATGTGCAGGCGAGCACGGCGTGCCGGTAGCCACGACACCCCTCATCCGGCGCTTCGCGCCACCTTCCCCCGGGGGGGGGAAGGACCAGAGGTGGGTGATTCGGTGGGGGGCCAGAGGCGGGCCTTCTACTTTGCCGTTACCGTCAGCGTGGATGTCAGTTCCTCGGCGCGGAAGATGCGGCAGCTGGTTTCGGTGCACAGGGAGAAGTTGCCCTTCAGCTTGAGCTCCAGGGGGCCGCACTTGCTGGCGGTCAGGTTGATGGTCAGGGCGCCGGCCTTGCCCAGGTTCTGGACGGTGCCGTCCTTCTTGGTGAACTGGTAGCTGGTGGCAGTGGCCTCCTGGGGCAGAGTCAGGTCCAGGGAGGCCGGGAACTCGTCGTTCCACTTGAAGCCGTCCTTGGCGTGGATGGTCAGGGTGGTCACGGCGGGGACTCCGGCGGTGATGGACTGGGGGCCCAGAGTGACGGTGTAGGGCTTGTCGCCCCCGGCGGCCTTGTCCGCGGCGTTGCCCTGCCCGCAGGAGCAGACCAGCAGCAGCGAGGCGAGGGCCAGAATCTTTGAGCTGTGGGACAGGAACATGGGAACCTCCTTGGGACCAACCCGAACCAGCCACTTGCCGGTCGGAAAATCAACAGCCATAAGTTAGGGCCCTGGGGGCCCACGTCAAGGGCGCGTCACAGCTCGGCGAGGGAGCAGTCGTTCAGGCACCGGGCCCACAGCTTCTCCCGGTCCTGGGCGCGCTCTTTGGTGCGGGGCAGCTTGTAGGGGCTGACGGGCCGACGGTCGAAGAAGAACTGGCCGCTGGTGGTGGCCAGACCCGGCGCCACGCTTAGCCAGACCATGGTGTCGGCGCCCTCCGCGGGGCTGCGCAGGATGGGGCGCATGAAGGTGTGGAAGCGCGGCAGCGAGGCGCGCACCGCGGCGGTGTCCACCCACCCGGGGTGCATGCAGTTGATGGTCACCCGGGTGCCCCGAAAGGCGTTGGCCCACATGCGGGTCAGGATGATCATGGCGCGCTTGCTGTTGGCGTAGGCGATGACGCCGTTGAAGGGCCGCTTCTCCCACAGCAGGTCCGTCAGGTCCAGCCGCTGGGGGTAGGCCCCCCCCGAGCTTACGTTCACCACCCGACCCTGGGCGGCCGCCGTCAAGCGGTCCCGCAGCAGCCAGGTCAGCAGGAAGGGCGCCAGGGTGTTGGTGGCGTGGGTCAGTTCCAGGCCATCGATGGTGATCACCCGCTGGACCGGCAGCACGCCGGCGTTGTTCACCAGCAGGTCCAGGCGCTCCGGCGCGAAGCCCGCCACGAAGGCCCGGATGGCCTTTTGGGAGGCCAGATCCGCTACGTGCAGCACCAGGTCACGGTGCCCCGTCGCCACCCTGATCCGCTCCAGTGCCTCCTGGCCCCGCCCCCGGTCCCGGCACAACAGGTGCACCTGGGCCCCCCGGGCCGCCAGCGCCAAAGCCGTCTCGTAGCCCAGCCCGGAGTTGGCCCCCGTGACCAGGCACACCCGGCCACGCAGGTCCACGTCCGTGTCCGCCGCGTTGAACAGCCGCGCCCGCAGCCGATAGCCCGGGCGCCCAAAGGCGAACGCCACCGTCTTGTCCAACAGGGAGGCGGCCGCCGTCACCATGAAGGCCCCGACGCCGCCGGAAATCTCTTTCTGGGTCATTACAACTCCGTCCCGCACAGTCTGGTTGAGCCAAGCGCCGATTATGGTGCCTCCCGCGCCGTTCTTCAATGGGGAGTTGAGCAGCGCCTCCCTGCCCTCACTTCACCGGGGAGTTGACGGTTGACAGGCCCCGGAGTGGGGATGGTACACTTCGCCGGCCGATTGGTCTGGCGGGCCCCCTGGCCGCCCCCGTCGGGGTAGGAGGACATGGGTATGAAGGCAGTCCGGATTGGGTTCTTGCTGATGCTGCTGTTGGTGCTGGCCCAGGCCTGCAAACGGGACCGGGTCCAGCCCCGTCCCCAGGACGTTGTGAGGGCCGCTGCGGGGGCCTTCATGGAGGCCAAGCCTGCTGATATTTACACTTTGCTTCCAACAAGTTATAGGGCTGACGTTAGAGTCCAATATCAGAAATTTGTGGAGGGCGTCGACGCCGAGGTTTGGGACAACTTCGGGCGGGCCCTGGACATCCTCATGCGGGGCCTGGAGAAGCACAAGGCACGGCTGGCCGATGGCAGCCTGCCCCTGCCCCAGGGCGTCAAGAAGGAGGACCTCTCCAAGGCGCTGGTCGAGCTTCAGGAGCTGTGGAAGGTCCTGCGTGAAGAGCAGCTTCACACCCACCAGGGCGCCGCGGCCCTGGACCTGGAGGCCTTTCTGGAGAAGCACGGCCCGGTGGTCATGAAGGCCACCCGCGAGCTGGTCCGCCTGGGCTGGGTGAAGCTGGATCTGAAGAAGCTGGACGAGTCCATCCGGACGCTGCGCCTGGAGCCCGGCGAGGTGGGCGACACCCGCGCCGTGGTGACGCTGTACTACGGCAAGCCCGTGAAGGTGAAGATCGGCAAGAAGGTCGAGGGCGGGCAGCCCGAGTCCGAAGTGCCGGCCCCCAACGCCCCCCCCGTGGCCGACGCACCGGACGCCGCAGCCCCGGCCCCCGAGACCGAGGTTCCGCCGCCGGCCCCCGCCGCGGCCCCCGAAGCCCCCACCGCCAAGGCGGACGTGGCGACCGAAGGGGACGTCGTTGACGTGAAGGCCGAAGAGGAGCTGTTCGAAGAGAAGCAGCTTGGCGTCGAGGTGGCCTTCGTCCGCGTCGACGGTTACTGGGTGCCCGAGCAGTTGGCTCTGGCCTGGGGCCCCGCGCTGGAAAAATTCTCCGGCCATCTGGACGACAGCCTCAGCGAGTTCGAGGCCCAGCGTCAGGACTGGCTGGCCCGCTCCCGCAAGGCCCTGGATGCCGCGTCGCGCTTTGAAGAGAGCGGCGACTTCATGGCCCTGCTGGGCGTTCTCCCACGTTGAGCCAGGGCAGCCCCATGAGCCCCCGCCCAATCTCCAAACTGTTCCCGCTGCTGCTGGTGCTGCTGTTCTTTGTGCCCGGGCAAGCCCGCGCCTCGGCCTTTGACACCTTTGGCGTGGAGTCCCGCGTGCAGGCGTTGGGCCTCACGGGCGTCGTGTGCACCCAGTCCGCCGGCGCGCTGTTCTACAACCCCGCGGCCATGGCCTTCCTGCCCAAGGGCACCATCATGATGGAGTTCTCCCACGGCGTCTCCGAGGTGGACGTGCGTTTGGCGCCGCGGCCCTCGGGCTACGACCCGGAGGCCTATGGTACCCGCCTGGCGGCGCGCGCGGACAACACCAAGCTGCCCTCGCTGTTCGGCATCTCCATAGGCACCACCAACAACTTCGGCCTGTCCTGGCTGACCGGCGGCCTGCTGTTCTTCCTGCCCGCCAGCGGCGTGGGCGCCCAGAAGACCTGGTTCGTAGACGAGCGCGAGCAATACTTCAGCAACGGCGTGCGCATGGAGTTGCTGGGCGAGCGCCAGCAGACCCAGCTTTTCTATGGAGGCCTGGCGGTGCGGCCCTTGGACTTTCTGGCGCTGGGATTCTCGGTTTCGCTGATGCCCATGTCCAAGACCACCAATGATGCCTACTCGCCCAACCCCACGGACCCCTCGGACCTGGACCTCAACCTGTCCGTGCGGCAGGAGGCGGGGCTGGCGCTGACGGGGTCGGTCATGCTGGTGCCCTACGAGTGGCTGAAGGTGGCTGCGGTGTACCGGCAGGCGCAGTACTACGGCCTGTCCGGGGCCAATGTGGTGCAGGTCAAGGGCAGCGAAGACACGGACGATTACCCGCTGTATCAGCCCATGGACGTGGCCATCCATTACAGCCCGTCGACGCTGTCCGTGGGGGCCTCGGTGGAGCTGGGGCGCCTGGGGGTCTACACGGACGCCACCTGGGTCCAGTGGAGCAGCTACCGCACGGCGCACAACGAGGCCGTGGACTTCGACGACATCTGGGAGCTGGGCCTGGGGCTGGAGCTGCTGAACGGCCGGGACGTGGTGCGGTTGGGAGGGCGCTATGTGCCCTCGCCGGTGCCTGCCCAGACGGGGCGCAGCAACCTGGCGGACAACGATCGCTGGCTGCTGACCATGGGTTGGGGGCGGGCCATCAAGGTGCTGGGCGCGGAGACCCAGCTTGACCTGCACCTCCAGGCCCACCTGCTGCCCCAGCGCACCAACACCAAGTCGGGGCAGTGGGCGGCCACCTGCGAGGACGGGGGGCTGCTGGGGCCAATCTGCGACGAGGATCCAGACACGGCCGGCCTGCAGACGGGCAATCCGGGGTTCCCGGGGTTCAGCTCGGGGGGCTTCATGATCCAGGGCGGAGGTACGCTGACATGGCTGTTCTGAGGTCGCGTTCTGGGTTGATGGGGGGGGCCCGGGGGGGCTGGGCGGCGCTGGCCCTGTGGGTGGCGCTGACGGCCTGCTCGGTGACCCGACCCGAGGGCTCGGATGCCTATCCCTCGCTGGACCTGGCGACGGACACCCAGGGGCTGGCGGACCTGGGGGGCGGGGCGGGCAGCGCCACCGACCTGGAGGGCGTGTGGTACCTGCGGTCGGAGACGGCCAACTGCGTGAATGCCTCGGGGGCCGTCCTGGAGACGGTGAACCGCAACTGGTATCGGGTCAGCCTGCGGCATTTGGAGTACCCGCTGGGGCCGGGGGTGGAGGCCATGTACGAGGCCACGCTGCTGCAATGCCGGGTGGACCTGACGCCGGTCATCCTGAACATCACGCCGTCGGTCACCTACGGGATGCTGGACGCCCAGGGGTCGGAGGTCTTCCACTTCATCCAGACCACCGTGGGGGGCAAGACGCTGCTGACCAGCACCACCATGGTCGAGCAGTGGGGCGTGGAGCTTGCGGACCCCGTAAGCGAGGCCCTGCCCATCAGCGCCGAGGACCCGCGGGTGGTGGACGAGGACGGCGACGGCAGCCCGGGAATCACGATGACCCTGGGGGATGGGTTCTGCGAGATGCACATGGTCCAGCGCACGGTGAACCTCTACGCGGGGGAGGCCCAGGGCTTCTCGCTGCTGCAGGGGACCCTGACCTCGGATGTGTCCAAGAACATCCTGGGGGGGACCAAGCCGCTGTGCCTGACGAAGAACATCCTGGCGCCCAATCCGGCGCGCAACCACTTCATGATGATTCGCGCCGACGGCAACGGGGACTATCCGTTGTTTGACGGCGACGGGGATGGTCAGCCCACCTGCCTGGACCTGCGCGTGGACGCCCTGGCGGACGCGGTGAAGGCGCAGGCGGGGTTTGAGGACCTGACCAAGGACCACGCCAACTGCAAGGGAATCGAGTTTCCAAAATGAATGAAGGCTTCAAGGCCGCCTACGAATACGAGCTGCCAGAGGAACTGATCGCCCAGGAGCCGGCCCAGAAGAGGGACCACAGCCGCATGCTGGTGTTGCCTCGAGGGGAGGGGGCGGTCAGCCATCACGAGTTCTCGGACCTGCCGGGGTTGCTGCGGGGGGACGAACTGCTGGTGGTCAACGACACGCGGGTCGTGCCCGCCCGCCTGTGGGGGCGCAAGCCCAGCGGCGGGAAGGTAGAGCTGCTGCTGCTGGGACCCTTCCACGGGACGCGGACGGAGGCGCTGCTGAAGTCCTCCAAGGCCAACCCGCCGGGGACCATCCTGGACGTGGGCCCGCAGCCCGGAGTGGCGCGGGTACGGGTGGAGGAGGTGCTGGGGGAAGGGCGGCACGGCCTGCTGCTGCTGGAGGGCTACCCGGACTGGCTGAGTCTGGCGCGGGACCACGGGGCCATGCCCCTGCCGCCGTACATCAAGCGGCCCAAGCCCGAGGACGAGGACCGGACCCGCTACCAGACGCTGTTTGCGGCGCGGGACGGGGCGGTGGCGGCGCCCACGGCGGGGCTGCACTTCACGCCGGCGGTGCTGGAGGCCCTGGCGGCCAAGGGCATTGGGCGGGTGCCGCTGACCTTGCACGTGGGGTTGGGGACCTTCCTGCCGCTGCGCGTGGAGGACCTGTCCGAGCACCAGATGCACAGCGAGCACTACGAGGTGTCGGAAGAATGCGCGCGGGCCGTGAACGAGGCCAAGGCGCAGGGGCGGCCGGTGCTGGCCGTGGGGACCACCGTGGTGCGGGCGCTGGAGAGCGCGGCGGGAGAGGACGGGCGGTTGCGGGCGGGGGCTGCCGAGACGCGGATCTTCCTGCGGCCTCCCTGCAACTTCAAGGTTGTGGACGCCCTGGTGACCAACTTCCATCTGCCGGGCTCCACGCTGCTGATGCTGGTGTCCGCGTTTGCGGGGCGAGAGCGGGTGCTGGCGGCCTACGCCGAGGCCGTGGCCCAGCGGTACCGGTTCTTTTCCTATGGCGATTGCATGTTGATCCGCTGACCAGGAGGGACCATGGAGCACGGACCCGAGCTGACGGTGATACTGCCGGCCTTCAACGAGGAGGCGGTGCTGGAGCGCATGGTGGGCCAGCTTCGGTCGGCCCTGGCGGGGCGGGTGGAGGGCCTGGAGCTGCTGGTGGTGGACGACGCCTCCACGGACGGCACGGACCGGGTCTGTCAGGGCCTGGGCATGGCTGGGGATCTGCGGACTCTGCGGCTGCCCTTTCGGCATGGCAAGGAGGCCAGCCTGAAGCTTGGCCTGGCGCAGGCCCGGGGGCGCCTGGTGGCGGTCATGGATGCGGATCTTCAGCACCCGCCCGAGGTGCTGGTGGCCATGCTGGAGCGGCTGCGTCAGGGGGACGTGAAGGTGGTCCACGGGCTGAAGCGAGAGGCCCCCATGCCCGGCGCCCTGGAGCGCCTGGCCCAGTCCTTCCGGCGCACCCAGAAGGTGGATGGCAGGCCGGTGTACTGCGACTTCAAGCTGCTGGGCCCGGAGGCCGTGGCGGGGCTGCGGGCGGGGACCCGGCGGCTGTTCTTCCGCAACGCCGTGGAGGAGCTGCATCTGCCCTCGGCCACGGTCAGCTTTCCGGTGCCGGCCAGGCCTGCGGGGGTGACCAAGTGGAACGGGCTCCGGCTGCTGGCTTACGCGGCGGGGCTTCGGGCGGATGCCTCGGCGGCGCCCCTGGCCTATGCCGGTGCCCTGGGCCTGCTGCTGGCCCTGCCTCCGTCCCTGGGCATTGCCCTGCTGGTGGGTTCTTTGCCCATGCTGCCCTGGTGGCTGGGCCCCCTGCTGCTGGCGGTCTTCTGCAGTGATGGAGTGACGCTGGGAGTGGTGGGGATGAAGGTCTACAGACAGAGGCTGGCGCGGGTGGTCACTCCGAGCGCAGCACCTTCTTCGGGTCCCGGGCCTTCTGCAGGCGGGACACCACGTTCAAGGTAGTCCTGCGGGGCACCAATCGGGACAGGGTCAGGGCCGTGCGCACGTCCTTGCCGGGGATGATGATCCGGCGGCCGGCCAATACACCGTCAAAGGCGGCGCGGGCGACGAACGTGGCGGTGGCGGCGCGGCGGAAGATGTGCAGCTTGCTGACGCCGGCGCGTTGCTTGAAGGCGGTCTCAACGGGACCGGGGCACAGGGCGGAGACGGTCACCGCGGTGCCCTCCAATTCCTTGGAGAGGGCCTCGGTGAAGTGCAGGACGTAGGCCTTGCTGGCGTAGTAGACGGCCATGAAGGGACCGGGCACGAAGGCGGCGGCGGAGGCCACGTTCAGCAGGCGCCCGCTGCCCCGCGCGACCATGTCTCGCAGGGCCAGCTTGCTGATGATCGTGAGGGCCTCGATGTTGAGGCGCAGCATGTTGACCTCGTTGGACAGGTCGGTCTCCGTGAAGGCGCCCCAGGTGCCAAAGCCCGCGTTGTTCACCACCACGTCGGGCACGCCGCCCAGCTCCACGGCCCGGTGGTAGACCTTCTCGGGGACGCCGGGCTGGGCCAGATCCCCAGTCACGGTGTGGACCTGCACCCCATGCAGGGAGCTGAGCTCCGCCGCCAAAGAGTCCAGCAGGTCTCCGCGCCGAGCCGAGATGATCAGCGAGAAGCCCGAGGCCGCCGCAATCCGCGCCAGCTCCATGCCTATCCCGCTGGAGGCCCCGGTGATGAACATCGTCTTAGCTGTTTCCATGGCAAACCCCACCCGTCCACAAATGCCCGGCGATGGTACAACAGCCAGCGCGGGGGGGCGAGAAATTAGGTTTGGAGGGACGGAGTGGGTGATTGGCGGGGTGAGCGTGGTGGTGGTGGTGGTGGTGATGGTGATGGTGGTGGTGATGGTGAATGCCGGCCGGCCGGACACCACAACCCGCGCCACGACCAGCACCTTGCTCAGCAGGCGGGCTCTTCGGGCGCACCGCCGCTGCGCCCCCGTGGCAGCCTGAAGGCCGACACCACCACGGCCTGAAGGCGGTAGGCACTGTTCGGCCGGCCGGCCCCGACACTCCGACAGTCCAACACCCCAACACCCCAACACCCGTCACCCCAACACCCCAACACGAACGCGCCCCCAAGCGCGGGCTTGCGCGCCCCGCATCCTTGGCGGTATAAGCGCCGCCGGAGGCTGCCCATGGAGCACAAAAGACTGCCGCCCTGGCTGAAGGTTTCCCTTCCCGCTGGCGGGCCCTATGCCCAGACCGCGGGGCTTATCAAGAACCTGCGCCTGCACACTGTCTGCCGTGAGGCCCACTGTCCCAACGCCGCCAAGTGCTGGGCCGCGGGTACCCTGACGGTGCTGCTGCTGGGGGACTCCTGCACCCGCAACTGCCGCTTCTGCGCCGTGGGCCACAGCGTCAATCCCGGGGCCCTGGAGGCGGACGAGCCCACCCGGGTGGCCCAGGCCCTGGCGGCCCTCAAGGTCTCCTACGCGGTGCTGACGTCAGTCACCCGCGACGATCTGCCCGATGGCGGGGCTGCCCACTTCGCGGCCACGGTTCGGGAGGTGCGCCGCCTGTCGCCGGGCACCCGGCTGGAACTGCTGGTGCCCGACTTCCAGGCCCGCGAGGACGCCCTGGCGTTGGTGGTGGCCGCCGCCCCCGAGGTCCTATCCCACAACCTGGAGACCACCCGCCGCCTCACGCCGCTGGTGCGGGACCGCCGCTGCGACTACGACCGCTCGCTGCAGGTGCTGCGCCGCTTCGGGCAGCTTGGCCTGGTGACCAAGTCCTCCCTGATGCTTGGTCTGGGCGAGGACGAAGCGGAGATCCGCGAGGCCCTGACCGACCTGCGCGCCGCTGGGGTCCAGCACCTGACGCTGGGCCAGTACCTGCGGCCATCCCCGGTGCAGGTGCCCGTGGAGCGCTACTGGACGCCCGAGGAATTCGAGGCTTTGGCGGTGTTGGGGCGGGAACTGGGGTTCCGGTCGGTGGCCTCCGGGCCCTTCGTGCGATCGTCCTACCTGGCGGGGGACTACGCTGGGGCAGCGACCCCCTAGGCCCCCTTCTTTTCCAGACTTTTCAGGTGACGAATGATGGGAGGGTAGGGCTGGGCCGCCGGTCGCCGGGACAGCAGCAACTTCATGGCGTCGTCCACCTTCATGCCCTTCTTCATGACCAGCCAGGCAAGCCCCACGGAGGGGGACCGGTTGATGCCCGCGGCGCAGTGCAGGTAGACGCGCTCGTGGGTCCGAGCCAGCCCGTCCAGGACGTCCACGGCCTCGGGGATGGCTTCAATGATGGCCGCCGGGTTGAAGTCCACGATGGGCACCCGCTGGATCTCC
Organism: uncultured Myxococcales bacterium; assembly: GCA_903923815.1. Classification (GTDB taxonomy): domain Bacteria; phylum Myxococcota_A; class UBA9042; order CAIXZC01; family CAIXZC01; genus CAIXZC01. The sequence continues at coordinate 2,016 of CAIXZC010000326.1, read as the reverse complement.
TGGCCTTGCAGCAAGTGGATTCGCCACAGCGCGGACCAGTTGAGCCCCAGCTGGCTGAAGTCCGAATCGGTCTGAAGGTTGAGGACGCCCGTGATTCCAAGCTTCACCAGTTGGATGATGTCAGCTTCGTTCTCGGGCCTGGAACCGATGATGAGCTTGTCGGTGATGATTCCCAGGTCCAGCATGTGCAGCGAACTCCCCTCTTGAACGTTCTGCATAAACGCATTAGGATGATGCAACACTTTCGGTGAGAGGGGAAGCCTAACACCGGTTCAGCCACTTGTCATGGAGGGTTTTGATGAAAAAGCGAGTTCTCATCCTGGGTGCCGCCGGGCGCGACTTCCACAACTTCAACATGGTCTTCCGGGACAACGACGAGTTCGAGGTCGTGGCCTTCACCGCCACCCAGATCCCCAAGATCGAAGGGCGCGTGTACCCCGCCAAGCTGGCCGGAAAGCTGTACCCCAACGGCATCCCCATCCTCCGGGAAGACGACATGGAGCAGATCATCAAGGACCAGAAGGTCGATCAGGTGGTCTTTGCCTACAGCGACGTGACCCACCAGCACGTCATGCACCTGGCCAGCCGCGCCCTGTCCTGCGGCGCCGACTACCTGCTGCTGGGCGACAACAAGACCATGCTGCGCTCCTCCAAGCCCGTCATCGCCGTCACCGCCACCCGCACCGGCTGTGGCAAAAGCCAGACCTCCCGCGCCATCGTCGAGGCCCTCAAGAAGGCCGGCGTGAAGACCGCGGCCCTGCGCCACCCCATGCCCTACGGCGACTTGGCCGCCCAGGCCGTGCAGCGCTTCGCCACCCTGGAAGACCTGGTCAAGCACAAGTGCACCATTGAAGAGATGGAAGAGTACGAGCCCTACATCGCCAACGGGATGCTGATCTTCGCCGGCGTGGACTACGCCGCCATCCTGCGCGAGGCCGAGAAGGAAGCTGACGTCATCCTGTGGGACGGCGGCAACAACGACACCCCCTTCGTGCGGCCCGACCTGGACGTCGTGGTGGCGGACCCCCTCCGCCCCGAGCACGGCCTGGCCTACCACCCCGGCGAGGCCAACCTGCGCCGCGCCACCGTGGTGGTCTGCAACAAGGTGGACAGCGCCACCAAGGAGCAGATGGCCATCTTCATGGCGACCCTCAAGGAGGCCAACCCCAAGGCCCAGCTCATCCTGGCTGACAGCGAAGTCACCGTGGACAAGCCCGAGCTGGTCAAGGGCAAGCGCTGCCTGGTCATCGAGGACGGCCCCACCACCACCCACGGCGGCATGACCTATGGCGCCGGTTACGTGGCCGCCAAGAAGCTGGGCGCCGCCTCCATCGTGGACCCCCGTCCCTACGCCGTGGGCAGCATCGCCGACGCCTTCAAGAAGTACACCCACGTTACGGAAGTGCTGCCCGCCCTGGGCTACTTCCCCGAGCAGCTTGCGGACCTCAAGGAAAGCATCGACCGGGCTGACTGCGACCTCGTGGTGGTGGGCACCCCCATCGACCTGCGCCGCTTCATCCCGTTCAGCAAGCCCTCCGTGCGCGTCTACTACAACCTGGCCCAGCACAAGGGCGGCACCAACCTCGAGGAGATGGTCCTGGCCCTCCTCAAGTCCCGCCGCTAGACGGTCAGCCCCTTCATGACCCAACCGGACAGACCCTTCCTGCTGGGCCTCACGGGTGGCATGGGCTGTGGCAAAAGCGCCGCGGCCTCCATCCTTGCGGCCCACGGCCTCCCCTGCGTGGATGCTGATGGGGAGGGTCATGTCCTGTTGGAGTCACCTCAGATCAAAGACCAGGTGCTGCAGTCCTTCGGGCGCGGCGTCCTGGCCTGTGACGGACGTATAGCCCGGGGCAAGCTGGCCGCCGTGGCCTTTGCCGACGGGCGTCGCCGGGAGACCCTGGAGCATATCCTGCATCCCGCCATTCTGGAGGCCTGCCTTGCGCGGGCCCGGGGCTTGGCCGCAGAGGGCGCCGCGGTGGTGGGACTGGAGTCCGCGCTGCTGCTGGAGTCCGG
>CAIXZC010000325.1 GCA_903923815.1 uncultured Myxococcales bacterium | reverse complement strand
CCCCGCGCACAGGACCGCGCCCACCAGCACCACATCCACGCCGTAGCCCAGGGCAAAGACCCCTCCGGTGACCAGGACCAGCAGGGACAAAAGGTCCGTGAGCCGGTCCACCAGCACCGCCGGGGCCGTGCAGATCATGGGCACCTGCCGGGTCTCCTTGAGCATCACGGCCTTGAGCAGCTCTCCCAGTTTGCCCGGCGTCATGGACATGGACAGGCCCGCGAAGAAGGCCGCGGTGGATCCCGAATAGTCAATCGCCGGGTGGAGCCGCCGCAGCAGCCAGAACCACTTCACGCTGCGCACCAGATAGTTGGCCAAAGCCAGCCCCAGGGCGGCCGCCAGGACCGTCACGGAGCTGCGCCCCAGGGCCCCAAGGGTCTGGGGAAGATCCCCCGCCAGGGCCACCAGGGCCACCGCCACCACACCAAACACCAGCGCCGCCAGCATCGCCCTGCGGGGGTTCACCTGGACACCTCCCGGGGGTGAAGGATCCGAACCTGGGCGTCCGCGTCCGGGACCGCCGCCAGCCAGGCCTCCCAGAGCTGCGCTATGGTCTGGCCCAGCACCGGGTGGAGGAAGTCCGGGGCCACCTCGTTCAGGGGTGCCAGCACAAAGCCCCGGTCCTGGATCCTTGGGTGGGGAAGGGTCAGGAACGGCGCCTTCAGGCGGGTCTGGCCGTAGAACAGCAGGTCCAGATCCAGGGTTCGGGGTCCCCAGCGCACGAGGCGCACCCGCCCAAAGTCCTGCTCCAGGGCCAGCAGCTTGGTCAGGAACTCCTCGGGGGGGACGGTGGTGAACAAGCCCACCGCGGCATTCACGAAGTGGGCCTGGGCCACGGGCCCCACGGGCCGAGTCTCCCACAGGGACGAGACCAAGAGCGGGCCCGGGGCGGCCCAGGTGCCCAGGGTCTTGATGGCCCGGCTAACGGTCAAGACGGCGTCCCCAAGGTTACTCCCAAGGCCCACCAAGACCTGGGTCCCCGGGGCCTCTTGTTGCTGCCCTTTCATGGCTCAAGCCTCCTTGCGGCGGTGGCCTCCTCCAGCAACTCCCGGGCGTGGGCCAGGGCCGTCTGGGAGTCCGGGCTGCCGGACAGCATCCGGGCCAACTCCCGGATGCGGCCCTCCTGGTCCAGGGGGGTCACCACCAGCCTGGTGAGGTCCTCCTGGCTGACCTTTTCAATGTTGAAGTGGTGGTCCGCAAAGGCCGCAATCTGGGGCAGGTGGGTCACGCAGATCACCTGGGCGTGGGCGGACATGGCCGCCAGCTTTCGCCCCACCTCCCGGGCCGTGCTGCCACCAATCCCCGCGTCAATCTCATCGAACACATAGACGGGCACCGGGTAGGAGTCCCGCAGGGCCGACTTGAGGGCCAGCAGCAGGCGGGAGAGCTCACCGCCGGAGGCCGCGTCCTTGAGATCCGCAGGGGGGGCGCCGGGGTTGGCAGCGAGCTGGAAGGCGATCTCGTCCGCCCCATGGGCTCCAAGTCCTTCCTCGCCGCGCCAGCGCAGGAGCACCTTGAAGCGGGCCTTGCCCATGGCCAGGTCCGCCAGCT
>CAIXZC010000324.1 GCA_903923815.1 uncultured Myxococcales bacterium | reverse complement strand
CGGCCCAGGACGAGGGTCAACAGCCCCAGGAAGCCTCAGGCCAACAAAGCCTGCGCGCCCAAGATGCCCTCAAAGACGGCTTCGGCCCTTCGTCCTTGGGCCGGGATCCATTTGATAATGTAAAACAGGTCGGGCGGCGTGATGCCTCGGACGATGAGCTGATTCGGGTGGGGGCGGGGGAGGACGAGACGGCCTTGAACGCCATGCCCTACCGCTACATCGGGTTCTTCGAACGGGTCAAGGACGCTGTGCGCCAGCAGTGGGACCCCAACCGCGTCTACGGCCCCCGGGATCCCACCGGCAGCATGTTCGGCTACAAGGATCGCATGACCGTCCTGAAGGTCGTCCTCGACCGGAAGGGCAAATTGCTGGATGCTACCGTGGTGTCGGGCTGCGGCCTGGGGTTCCTGGACGACGAGGCCAAGCGGGCGATGTGGGCGGCCAGCCCCTTCACCAACCCCCCCGAGGGGCTGGTGGCGGCGGACGGGCGGATTCGCTTCGAGTTTGGGTTCGTCTTCCTGCTATCGTCCGCCAAGCACCGGCTGTTCTGGAGGATGGAATGAGGTGCCGGGCCTTCTCATTGCTGCTTTTCCTCGCGCTGGTCGTGGCCCCCCTGGCCGCCCTGGGCGCCACGGAATCCCTGCGCACCCCCAACTTCCGATTCCACTTCCCGGCGTCCACCGCCAACAGCGCGGCGGGCCTTGCCCAGATAGCCGAGCGTGAACGCGCCGCCCTGTGCAGCCTGTTCGCCGACTGCCCCCGAGGCCCCTTTGAGGTCCACCTGTTCTCCAGCCTGGACAGCTTCCTGGCGGCCCAGCCCCAGGGCAGCCACTTGGACTGGGCCACGGGCTTGGCCTATCCCGACGGCCGCGTCATGCACTTGCGCCTGGACAAGGGCCTTCTGCTAAGCCTCGAGGAGACCTTCAAACACGAACTCTCCCACCTGATGCTTTACGCCGCCACGGGCCACCAGCCTCCCCGCTGGTACACCGAGGGACTGTCCATCCTCCAGGCCAAGGAGGATCTCATCGGGCGCTTCGAGGCCGCCGCCGGGGCCGCCGTGACGGACTCCCTCATTCCCCTGGAGGGCCTGTCCAAGGCCTTCGCCGGGGGCACCGCCGAACGAGGGCTGGCCTACGCCCAGGCGGCCCTCTTCGTGCGCCGCCTCCACGATGAACATGGCGACCAGGCCTTCCTCGACCTGCACCGGGGCCTGGCCGAGGGCAAGTCCTTCTCCCTGGCCTTCAAGGACGCCTTCGGGGTGCACCTGCGCGATGCCTTCTACGCCTGGGCGGGCTCCATGGATCTGCCAGCCCTGGGCTGGCTGCTTCAGAACGACTGGTGGCTGTGGTCCGTGGCGGGCCTGCTGTTCGCCCTGGCCTTTGGTCGGCTGCTGTTGAAGAAACGCCGCGACCGGCGCAACGCCCCGCCTCCCGAGGAGGACTGGGAGTGGCGCCGCTGAGGACCTGGAGGTAGCGATGGAAACGCTTGTGGTATCAGGCAAAGAGCTGTCCGAGAGACTGATAGACGCCGCCGCCGCGCAGGTGGCCGCCCGCCTTGCAGCCGGGGCCCCCCGCCCGCCCAGTCTGGCCGCCGTGGTGGTGGGCGAGGACCCCGCCTCCCTCGTGTACCTGCGCAACAAGAAGAAGGCCTGCGCCCGGGCCGGCATCACCTACACGCTGCACACGCTGCCGGCCTCGGCGACGGAGGCCCAGGTGTTGGCCCTGGTGGCGATGCTCAACGCCGACCCGTCGGTGGATGGCATCCTGGTCCAGTCCCCCCCGCCCCCTCAGGTGGACGAGCAGAAGGTCCAGGAGTTGGTCTCCCCTGCCAAGGACGTGGACTGCTTCCATCCCCACAACCTGGGGCTGGTCTATCAGGCTCGCCCCCGCTTCCTGCCCTGCACGCCCGCGGGCGTCATCGAAATCCTGCGCCATGCCGGCGTGGCTCCCCGCGGCAAGCGGGCCGTGGTGGTGGGCCGCAGCCTCATCGTGGGCAAGCCCCTGGCAGAGCTGCTGACCCAGGCGGACGCCACGGTCACCCTTTGCCACAGCAAGACCCAGGACCTGCCCGGCGTGTGCCGCGAGGCGGACATCCTGGTGGCGGCGCTGGGCCGGCCCCGCTTCATCGGCCCCCAGTTTGTGAAGCCCGGTGCGTGCCTGATTGACGTGGGCGTGAACCGCTTGCCCGACGGCACCATCTGCGGCGACCTGGACTACGACGCCGTGCTGCCGCTGGCGGGTGTCATCACGCCGGTGCCCGGAGGCGTGGGCCCCATGACGGTGGCGATGCTGATTCAGAATGTCTTGAGGGCTTGGGTCGGGTAGGGGGCGCGGGGGAGGGCGCGGGCTGGGACTCAGCCTATGAAGGCCACCAGGGCCTCGGCCTGCTGGCAGCGCTTGAGGGTGGCCAGGGCCTTGATTTCAAGCTGGCGGATGCGCTCCCGGGTGAGGTTGAAGTCGCGGCCCACTTCCTCCAGGGTGTAGGGGCGGTCCTCGCCGATGCCGTAGCGCATCTTGATGATCTTCTCTTCCCGTTCGGGCAGGAGGCACAGCACCCGGCGCAGGGTCTCGCTGAGGTTGTTCTTCTCGACCTCTTCCATGGGGTTGGTGGCGGTGGCGTCTTCGATGAAGCTCTTGATGTCCGCGTCGCCGTCGCCCACTTCCATGTCCAGGGAGATGGTCTCGCGCAGCAGGCCGCGGCAGCGGGCCATCTGCTCGTCGGTCATTCCCACGACTTCCTTGATCTCGGCCTCGGTGGGGTCGCGGCCCAGGTCCAGGCGAAGCTTGTAGGTGGTGCGGTTGATCCGGCTGCGGCCCTCCAGAAGGTGCACGGGCAGGCGGATGGTGCGGCCGTTCTCGGCCAGGGTGCGCGCGATGCTCTGACGGACCCACCACGTCGCGTAGGTGGAGAACTTCAGGCCGCGGCGCCAGTCAAAGCGTTCCACAGCCTTCATGAGGCCGATGTTGCCTTCCTGGCACAGGTCCAGGAGGGGGAGACCCTGATTCATGTACTTCTTGCCAATGTTGACCACCAAGCGGAGGTTGGCCTCCACCATGCGGTCGCGGGCCTCGGCGGTGAACTGGTGGCCGCTTTCGACCATATCCAGCAGGTGGCGGGCCCGGGCGGAGCTGAGGGTGCCCTTGCCCTTGAGGGAGAGGGCGGCGGGCTTGCGACCGGCGCAGCTGCTGGCGTAGGCCTTCATGACCGGCACCATCTCCTGCTCCAGCAGGTGGAACACGCGCTTGCCCACGGCGTTGCCTTCGGCATCAATGAAGAAGTCCTCCAGGCGGCGGCGCTGGGCGGGGTCGAGCTGGCCGGTGCTGTCGCTGGTGGGGCAGGCGGCGTGCAGCAGGTCGGCGTGGCTGTGAATCATCTTGTGGAAGGCGTCGATGTCCACGCGAATGTCGCGGCGCTCAAAGGTCACAAAGTCGGTGGACAGGTCCACGATTTCGTCCTCGGAGCGGCGGTTGTCGGCGAACTCATCGACCATCTCGACCAGCCGGGAAGAGGCGCCCGGGACGCCGAGGACGGCGGTGAAGACCTGCAGACGGCCGGCTTCCATGGCGCGGGCCAGGGCGGCCTCCTGCTTTCTGGTAAGCAGGGGGACCTTGCCGATGCGGCGCAGGTAGAAGAGCACGCTGTTCTTTACCGGGTTCTCGTCGGGGGAAGAACTCTTTGCGGCTTCATCGTTGTTGGATTCCAGACCAAGAAGGGCGGCTTCCTTTTCCATCATTGAGAAAGCGCTCTCGGACATGGGTCACCTCCCGGTGGCGACGTTAACTGGGGGGCCCGACATTGCACTTTCCGTGCCAGCCAGGTTTATGGATCGTAACAAGCTGTATTTATAGCTGTATTTTCGGGGGAGCTAGG
>CAIXZC010000323.1 GCA_903923815.1 uncultured Myxococcales bacterium | reverse complement strand
GCACAGGCCGTCCTGGCAGGCATCCAGGGTGCTGCAAGGATTGCCGTCTTCGCAGGCCCCGTCCCGGGCCATGTGCTGGCAACCCTCTTTTTCGATGCAGGCATCGAAGGTGCATTCGTTGTCGTCGTTGCAGGTGGGGCGCCCCTCGCCGGGGATGCAATGGCCGTTGGCGCAGGCGTCCCCCAGGGTGCAGGGGTCACCGTCGTCGCAGGCGCCCTCCCGGGGAAGGTTCTGGCAGCCCCCCGCGTCGCAGGAGTCCACGGTGCAGTCATTCTGGTCGTCGCAGGAGACGGTTTGGGCGCCGCCCACGCAGAGGCCCTCCCGGCAGTAGTCTCCGCTGGTGCAGGTGTTGCCGTCGTCGCAGGACCCTGGGCGCACCACGCTGTCGCAGCCGGCGGCACCCTTGCAGGAGTCGTCGGTGCACTGGTTGTCGTCGCTGCACAGGCCCGCGGCCACATCGGTGGAGCCGTCGCAGTCGTTGTCCAGGCCATCGCAGACCTCGGCGGCGCCGGGCTTGACGTAGGGCTTGGCGTCATCACAGTCGTTTCCCCCCACGGCGGCATCAACGAAAGAGTCCTGGTCCCGGTCCCGGCCATCCATACCGTCGCAGTCCAGGTCGATGCCGTCGCCCAGTTCGTCCAGGGCCCCGGGGTTGATGGCGGCCAGGGTGTCGTTGCAGTCGTCGCACACGTTGAAGCCGTCGTTGTCCTGGTCCTCCAGGTCGTCGGCGACGCCGTCGCAGTTGTTGTCCAGGTCGTCGCAGACCTCGGGCTTGCCAGGGGCCACGGCGGGGTTCTGGTCATCGCAGTCCAGGGAGGCCTGGGTGCCGTCACCATCGGCGTCATCGTCGGGGGACAGGCAGCAGCGGAAGCCAACCCCGGCGGCCACGGGGTCCGCGGGGGCGTCCAGGGTCTTGCAGGTGGCCCCGGCACCATCCTTGAAGCTGCCACCGAAGACCTGGCCCTCGGAGGTCCACTCGGCCCGGTTGCCCACCAGATCCCAGACCTCAAAGGCGGCGCAGCGGCAGTTGGGGAAGTCCCCCGAGGCGGCCACCTGGAAGGGGAACTCGGTCTTGCAGGCCTGGGCCTGGTACTTGGCACCGTAGGGGAAGGGCCCCACGCCCCCACATAGGCAGACGGCGCCAAGTTCGGCGGCGCTGCAAAGGCGCTTGCCCACGTTGGCGCACTGGCTGCTGGCCTCGTCCCTGGTTACGCCGCCCACGGGCACCACGCCGGCCACCCCGGGGAACTCGTAGGGGTCCACGTAGAAGACGCCGTCCTCGCCGTCCACCCGCTGCATGTCCGCAGGGGTCTGGTCGCAGAAGTCCGTCTGGCAGTCCTGGGGGTCCCGACATTGGTTGCCCAGACAGACCTGACCCTCGACGCAGACCGGGTCGCAGCCCTCCGGTGGCTGGGTGTCGGGGGTGTTCAGGTCGGTGGTGGCGTCCGTGACCTCCGTCGCCCCACCGTCGCCCGTGTCCTGGGGGTTCAGGTCCCGCACGTCGGCGAGGGTTTCGCCATCCGGCGTGGCCACCTCCGCGTCCGTCGGCCTGGAGTCGATGAAGGGAAGGTCCTTGCCGCCAAGGTCAGGCTGGTCGGTCTTCAGGTCGGACGGTCCAGCGTCGTTGTCGGGAGCATCCCCCAGCAGATCACCTGAAACCCCGGGGCTCTTGGAGGAGGCCCCACAGGCACCCAGCGACATCAGCAGCAGCGGAAGAAACACCACAAATAGACGAAAAGCGCGCATACGGCAGGCCTTCTGGTTCACTCAAAGCGCCCACTTATACATTATTGTCGGCTCCCCTTACAAGGCCGTCGGCTGCCTTTTTTTGAATGGATTTCAGGGCTTGGGGGTGGTTTCGGGCAGGTCCTTGGTCACCCTGCCAAGGCAGTCCGGGCAGAGGCCGTGGCTGAACTCCGCCAGGGAGTGCTGCTGGACGAACTCCTCCACCTGCTGCCAATAGCCATGATCCGAGCGGATCTTCTTGCAGGCGGCGCAGATGGGGATGATGCCGGACAGGGTCCGGACCCTGGCCAGCGCGGTGGTCAGTTCGCCAATCAGGCGGTCCCGCTCCGCCAGCAGCCTCTTGTTGACCGACAGGTCGTAGGCGGCCCCGACAAGCCCGATGGCCTTGCCGGTGCTGTCCCGCATGGGTTCCAAGGTCAGGTCATAGCAGATCTTCCCAATGGGGGTGCTGCACGTGAATTCGCCCCGGAAACCATGCCCGGTCTGAAGGACACGCTCCTTGATTCCGATTATGTATTCGGCCTCGTCAGGCGGCAGCCAGTCACGGTCCGTCTTGCCGACGAAGTACTCCGAGGTCCAGGGGTGGCCCACGTTGTGGACCCAGGTATAGACAAGGTTGGTGTCCTGGTTGAACACCAACACCGGCGAGGTGCAGAAGGCGACGCGGAAGCGCTCTTCGGATTTGGCCAACTGGGCCCGCAGCCGGAAACGCTCGAGGGAGTGCAGGATGGCCCGCTCAAGCAACTGGGGATCCAGCTTGCCCTTGGATACGAAGTCCTCGGCGCCCCGGTTGATGGCCTTGACGCCGGCGTCCGACGCGTCCGAGCCGGTGAGCACTATCAGCGGGGTGTTGACCGAGGCCCGCCGCAGCGCGTCCACGGTGGAAAGCCCCCGGGAATCCGGCAGGTTCAGGTCCGTGAGCACGGCGTCGAAGGTCTGCTCCGACAGTTGCCGCAGAGCGCTTGCCACCGTGGTCACCTCCACCAAGTTGGCCTGGGCCAGGGCGCTCGCCGACAGGGCCGCCTTCAGCAGTACGAAGTCCGCATGGTTGTCCTCCAGCACCAACAGCGTGAGGTTCATGGTCAGGTCACCTCCCTGGGGCTGCGGGGAAGGGTGAAGAAGACCGTGGTGCCGTCGCCCAGCCGGGACTCCAGCCAGATGCGGCCACCGTGTCCCTCCACGATCTTGCGGCACACGGGCAGGCCCAAGCCGCTGCCGGGGTAGGCGTCTCGTGGGTGAAGTCGGGCGAAGACCTCGAAGGCCCGCCCCAAATCCGCTGGGTCGATGCCGATGCCGTTGTCCTCCACGGCAAACTCCCAGCCCTCGGGGATGTCCCGGGCCGTGACGGAGATCCTTGGGGGACGTTGGGCGGTGAACTTCAGGGCGTTGCCCAGCAGGTTCTGGAACAGTTGCCGTAGCTGGCCCGGGTCACCCTGCACCACGGGGAGGGTGGGGATCGTGATGGTCGCCGCCTTCTCTTCCCGGGCGGCCTGCAGATTCTGCAGCACCTCCTGCAAGGCCACATTGAGGTCCGTGGATTGTCGCTCCGGTCGGGCGTTGCCCAGGCGGGCATAAGCCAGCAGGTCCTGGATCATGGCCTCCATGCGCTGGGCCCCCGCCAGGGCCAGTTCTATGTACTGGCGCCCCTCGTCGTCCAGGTCAGCCCCGAAGCGCTTCAACAGCAGACGGCTGAACCCAGCCACTGAGCGCAGGGGCTCCTGCAGGTCGTGGGAGGCCACGAAGGCGAAGCGTTCGAGCTCGGCGTTGGACCGTTGCAGTTCAGTGGCAAAGGCCCGCACCCGCTCCTCGGCCTCCCTGGCCTCGGTGACGTTTCGAGACACCCCCATGGCGGCAAAGGCCCGCCCCTGATCGTCGAACATGGGCACCAGGTTGGTGTCCAGCCACAGCGGCTCCCCGGGGTATTCGATGCGGGCGATTCGGTTGATGGGCTTGCGGGTCTCGAGGCATTCCAGAATTCCAGCCATCATGCGCTGCTGGGTCTGGGGTGGGAAGATCTCCGACAGGTGGCGATTGGGCAGGTCTGCGGGATCCCGTTGGATGGCGTTGGAGGCGGTGCCGTTCACGAACAGCACGAAGCCCTCCCGATTGACGATGAAGATCTGGTCCTGGGACATCTCGGTCAGGGTTCTGTAGCGCTGCTCAGAGCGGCGCAGCCCCTCCTCCGCGGCCTTCAGTCTGGAGATGTCCATGATGAACCCCTCCAGGTGGCCGGAGGGCGGGTTGCGATCCGCCAGCCGCCCCTTCTCCCAGACGTGCCTTACCTGCCCGTCCAGCCGACGGATCCGGTAGAACAGCTCAAAGGACCCTGTGGACCCCAGCCCCTCGGCGACACCCTTCTCCACGTCGGAGCGATCCTCCGGCAGGATCAGGTCGGCGTAGGCCAGACGTTGGTTGTGGATCAGGTCCTCGGGCTTGCAACCAAGCAGCGTCCGGCTGCCTTCCGAGACGAAGACCATGGTCCAGTTGGGGTCGTTCCGGCACCGATAGGCCATCCCGGGAAGGTTGGACATGAGGGTCGCAAGACTTGGGCCAGCGTCATCGTTCTTGAGTTCCACGGTGCACTCCTGGAAAGCCAGAACGGCCCCATGATAGCCGTGCCGTGGGAGCATGTAAAAAGGATCGTTCTGCTTGCGCCGCAAGGGCTGTCCGGGCTAGAAGGTCCTGGTCTTGTGCAAAGGATGTGACCATGGGCAAGCCCCGCTATTCCGTCAAAGAGGAGATCGCCAACAGCGTCAGCCACGGCGTCGGTGTGGCCCTGGCGATCGCGGCCCTGGCCGTGCTGGTCACCCTGGCGGCTCGGCAGGGCGATCCCTGGCGCATCGTCAGCTTCAGCGTCTACGGGGCCACCCTGGTGTTCCTCTATCTGGCCTCCACGCTGTACCACGCCTTTCGGGACGAGCGGGTGAAGGCCTTCTTCCGCCTGCTGGACCACTCGGCCATCTTCCTGCTCATCGCGGGCTCCTACACGCCCTTCACCCTGGTGACCCTGCGGGGCCCCTGGGGTTGGACCATCTTCGGCCTCATCTGGGGCATCGGCATCCTGGGGCTGGTGGTGTCCCTGGGCTACACCCATCGCGCGCCCCGTTGGCTGCTGGCCCTCATCTACATAGCCATGGGCTGGCTGGTGGTCATCGCCATCAAGCCCATGCTGGTGGCCATGGCCCTGCCTGGCCTGCTCCTGCTTGCAGCGGGGGGCCTGCTGTACACCGGCGGCACCATCTTCTACGTCACCGAGAGGATCCCCTACAACCACGCCATCTGGCACCTCTTCGTCCTGGGCGGCAGCATCTGCCACTTCTTCTGCATGTTGTTCTATGTGCTACCTGCGTGAAGCTTTTCCCAGGGGCCTGGGCGGGGGTAGCGCCTCGTAGAGCCGGCGGCCGGGGGGATTGTTCCCCCCTCTCCGCCTAGCCCCTTCAATCGGCACACGCCCCCCTTTTTAGAGGAAAGCCGCTTGAAGAGGCTGCCTCCGAAGCGCCACCCCACGCCCCGGCCCGGCACACGTTGGCGTCACTTGCCCATCGCCACGCCAGGCCAAATGGAGGTGGCAGGAATGTGCTGGGGTCGGTTCTCCTCGCGTTGCTTACAGGCTCCAGACTGCGTAGCCGTGGGGGCCCAGGGTCACCTGGTAGGCGGCTGCGTTTTGGGGCGTCAGGGCGGGCACTTCGGCCTCGGACGTCAGTTCCAGCGTCGCGGCCACGGAGACCAGGGCGGACAGGTCCAGCGTAAGGGGCAGGGCTTGCTTGGCGAAGCTCAGGGCCACCAACAGGGTCCGCCCCTGGGCCTCCCTCACGAACAGCAGCAGCTTGTCTGTGGAAGTGGCGGGCCGCAGCACCCGGATTGGCGCAGATCCAAGGAAGTCCAGGCGGTTGCGCAGGGCAATCAGCCGGCGGTACAGGGCCAGCAGCGAGTCCGGGTCCTGGTCCTGGGCGGCCACGCAGGCGGTCTCGTTGCCGGGGGCCGGGGCCAGCCAGGGCGTGCCCGTGGTGAAGCCCAGGTCGGGGGCCGCGGTCCAGGGCATGGGCGCCCGCGAGCCGTCCCGCTTGTCCACCACCTGGGCCGTCGTGTTGGTGGCCCCCACCTCGTCCCCGTAATAGACAATGGGCGTCCCCGGCAGGGTCAGCAGCAGCACCGCCGCCAGCCTGGCCCGCGCCGGGTCGTTCCCCGTCTGGTGCATGACCCGGGGCCAGTCGTGGCTGGACAGGAAGGTGGCGTACTGGGTGCCCTCGGGCAGCCGCCCCAGGGTGTCCGTCAACTTGGGGGCCAGCAGGGACGGCGCGTCCAGCATGAGGGCCCCCTGGATGGCTAGTTCCTGGTCCATGCTGAGGGCCAGATGAAACTCGTCCTGCCCATCCCCGAAATAGGCCGCCGTCGTGCCCGTGGGGCCCCAGACCTCCGCCAGGGAGGCCCGCTGGGGGTACTCCTCCAGCACCTGCCGCAGGGTCTTCAGGTAGGCGTGAGTCAGCGGGTGGTGGCCGCAGATGAACTGGTCCTCGGGGGTCCCCGGCAGGTCCTCGAACAGCGTGTAGATGGCGTCCACCCGGAAGCCGTCCACGCCCTTACCCAGCCAGAACCGCGCCACGTCCAGCATGGCCGCCGCCACCTCTGGGTTGCGGTAGTTCAGGTCCGGCTGCCCCTCGTAGAACTGGTGAAAGTAGTACTGCCCACGGCCCTCGTCCCACTTCCAGGCGCTGTCCCCGAACTGCAGCCCCGGCGTGCAGGGCAGGTTGGGTTGGTCCGCCCACAGGTACCAGTCAGCCCGCGGGTTGTCCTTGGAGCTACGGCTCTCCTGAAACCAGGCGTGCTGGTCCGACGTGTGGTTCATCACCAGGTCCGCAAACACCCGGATACCCCGCGCGTGGGCCTCCTCCACCAGCCGCTGGAAGTCCTCCAGGGTCCCGTAGTCCGGGTTGACGGCCCGGTAGTCCGCCACGTCGTACCCCGAGTCCGCGTAGGGCGTGGGGTGGATGGGCGACAGCCACAGGGCCCCGATGCCCAGCGCCTCCAGGTAGTCCAGCCGGGAGATGAGCCCAGGCAGGTCCCCGATGCCGTCTCCGTTGCTGTCCTGAAAGCTGCGCACCCAGACCTGATAGAAGACCGTTCGCCGTTGCCAGTCGGGGCCCGGCGTGACCCAGTCCCGGGTGTCGCCGCCGGCCACTTCGGTGACTTCACCTGCCCCCGCGTCCTGCGCGGGGCCACCCCCCGAGCACGCCCAGGCCAGGGCCATCACCAGCACCAAGACAAGCCTCATGAAGCACCTCACCGGGAAGACTCGTGGGACTTTAGCCCAGACCATCGGGCCCCACAAGCCGTGTCCCCCAACTGCGCCTTGAACCCCGCCCGGGTCCGTAGTACAACCCCGCCCATGTTCCGTCGCCTTCTCACCTTTGGCCTTCTGACGCTGCTGCTGCTGGGGCAGGGCCTGTTCAGCGCCCACTTCCTGCTTCACCACCATGTCATCTCGGCCCACAGCGGTCGCGTCATCCACACCGACCATTGCCCCGATCACGAGGGCGGGCATGGTGCCCTGCCAAAGGGTGCGGACGAGGATCTGTGCCAGTACTTCTGGGTCTTCGCCCTGGGGTCCCAGTTGCAGCTTCCCGCCCCGCCGGTGGTCCCCCAGGCCTCCCAGACGGACCTTCCGGCCCCCCAGATCACCGCCCAGCGGGCCGCCCCGTCGGTGGCCGTCCTGGCCCTGGCCCCTTCCCACTCCCCGCCCTCTCGTCCCTAAGTCAATCACCCCTGTCGTTCCTTGGATTGACCCTTGCGCCGTGCCCTCTGCACGGCAGGAGAGGTGCCGTCATGTTCCGAAGACTGCTTGTGGGCTGGCTTTGTCTGGGCCTGGCCACGCCGCTGTGCGCCCAGGAATCCGCGCCCGCCCAGGGAGGCCTCCTGGCCCCCGGCTTCTCGGCGGACTCCAACCCCGCCATTTCACTGATTCTGGATACCGTCGCTTCCGTCAACTCCACGCAGGACCGGCTGGCCACCGGCGGCCACACTCCCGAGACCTCGGGCTTCGCGGTCACCGGCGCCGAGCTGGCCCTGTCCAGCAACGTCGACCCCTACTTCCGGCTGGACCTGGCCATGTGCCTGTCCGACCTGGAGTTGGAGGAGGCCTACTTCACCACCCAGGCCCTGCCCTGGAATCTGCAGGTCCGTGGAGGCCGCTTCCTGTCACGCGTTGGCCGCCACAACAACACCCACCCCCACTCCTGGAACTTCGTGGTGCATCCTCTGGCCAACCAGTTCCTCTTCGGCGCGGAGGGCCTTGGTGCCCCCGGCGTGGAGCTGTCCTGGTTGGCCCCCCTGCCCTGGTTCACCGAACTGACCGTGGCTGCCCAGATGGGCGAGGGCGGGGCCTTTGCCACCAGGCCCTCCACGGAGGGCGATCCGGGCTGGCAGGACCTCATCCATCCCCTGCGCCTGGTGCAGTTCTTCGAGCTGTCCGACGACTGGTCCTTGCAGCTTGGCGCCAACACCGTGCTGGGGCCCTCGGCGGTGGGTCCACAGGTGGGCAACCGGGCCTACGCCTATGGCGGCGATCTGTTCTTGAAGTGGCGCCCCCTGGGGGGTCACCTGCCCGACAGTCTGGCCGTGTCCCTGCTGGCCGAGGGCTGGCTTCGCGAAATGGAGGTCCCGGGGGACACCTGGCGTGACGCCGGGGGCTACGCCGACCTGACTGTGGACCTGTCCCGGCGCTGGCAGACCGCCCTTAGAGGCGAGCTGTGGCGCCAGGTTTCGGGGGGGGCGGGGGGGGACCTGGGGGCCCGGCCGGACTTCGGCTCGGACGCCCGCCGCGCCAGCGCCAGCCTGACCTTCGCGCCCACCCATTTTTCCCGGGTCCGCCTCCAGTACACCCTGGAGGATGTCGCGGACCTGGCGGTGAATCAGCAGGCCTTCCTGCAGGTTGAACTTTCGGCCGGGGCCCACGGCGCCCACGGATATTGAAAAGGAGGGTTACATGATGACTCTTGCCAAGGGCCTCGGGGCCCTGCTGCTGATGCTGCTGTGTGCGCCCGCGCAGGCGGCCCTGCGGGTGGTCTCCACCATCCCCGATCTGGCGGCCATCGCCAGCGAGGTGGGTGGTCCCCTGGTCCAGGTCCAAAGCCTGGTCAAGCCCACCCAGGACCCCCACTTCGTGGATCCCAAGCCCAGCTTCGTGTTGGATCTGAACCGCGCCGACCTGCTGCTGGTGGTGGGGATGGAGCTGGAGGCGGGGTGGCTTGCGCCTCTGGTCAACAGCGCCCGCAACCCCGCCATCCAGCTTGGTGGCAGCGGCTACCTGGACTGCTCCAAGTTGATTGTGCCCAGGGAGGTCGAGCAGCCTGACCGCGCCAAGGGAGACATCCATCCGGGGGGCAATCCGCATTACTGGTTCGACCCCCGCAATGGCCTGCTGCTGGCCGACGGCATTGCGGCCCGGCTGGCCCAGTTGGATCCCACCAACGCCCCTACCTACCGCGCCCGCTGCGCCGACTTCAAGGCTCGCCTCCGGACCCGCATGGAGGCCTGGCGTCAGACCCTGGCGCCCCTCCGTGGCCGCAGCGTGGTGGTGTACCACCGCAGCTTCGTCTACCTGCTGGACTACCTGGGCCTGGTGGAGGTCGGCGCTCTGGAGCCCAAGCCCGGTATCCCCCCCGGCCCCTCCCATGTGGCCCAGTTGGTCCAGCAGGCCAAGGTTCGCAAGGTGGACCTGGTGCTGCAGGAGGCCTTCTACCCGCAGGAGCTCTCCCGCCTCTTCGCGCAGCAGTCCGGGGCCCGGCTGGTGGTGTTGCCGACCATGGTGGGGGCTCAGGGCACCAAGGACTACCTGGACCTGCTGGACCGCTTGGTGGAGCTCTTGAAGTAGGCGTCCCAAGAGGCGCTGGACGAGG
>CAIXZC010000322.1 GCA_903923815.1 uncultured Myxococcales bacterium | reverse complement strand
CGACTTCGCCGCTGTCATCCCACAGGCCAATGGCGTGGGGAACGGTCAGGTCGGCGTTGACCAGCTTGTCCATCTTGCCCGTGTCAACGGGGTCGGTGGGGTCGGTCGGATCGGTGGGGTCGGTGGGGATGTCGGTCTCGCCGTCATCACCCTCGAAATCGATCCCGTTGGGGTCGGTCTGCGAACCAGTGTTGGCCTGCTTGTCAGATGAACCGAAGTCACATCCACCAAGACCCAGACCCAGAGCAGCAAGAGCCAAAGCAACAAGATTGTTTCTGATTCTCATGGCCGATCCTCCCAAAAAACAGGGTTGTTTCCCCGCACGCTTCGGAATATACGTCTCGGCGAAAATGCAGTCAAAACAAAATATCGGCAGGTCAGATAAGTGGGTGGAAGCCACCAAGCCGTGGTTTTGTGACGTCCACTGTCACCCCACCGACCCCGCCGCCGACCCCGACCGCGAGGGCCTCCTGCGGCGGGCCTGGGAGGCCGACGTGCGGGTGGTCGTGGCGACGGCTTACGACCTTTCTTCCTGCGTGGAAGTCCTTGAACTGGCTACAAAGTCGCGGTTCGTCGCCGCGGCCCTGGGGTACCATCCGTGGTTCATTCCAGGATCACCCGACGAACTGGCCACCCTCCTTTCCCACCCCAAAGTGGTAGCTTTGGGCGAAATCGGGCTGGATTCCAAGGTCGAGCGGCCCGTTTCTGATCAGCTTGTCGTGCTGGAGTGGCAGCTAGGGATGGCCTTGGACCTGGACTTGCCGGTGGTGCTGCATTGCCGGGGGGCGGGGGGGGAGTTGCTGGCGGCCTTGAAACGCCACCGGGGGATAAGGGGTGTGTTGCACGGTTTTCCCTACGAAGCGCCTGCGGCGGCCCCATTCCTGGCCCTCGGGCTGCATTTTTCGCTATCCGGGCTGCTGACCCTGGAGGGCGACAACCGGGTCAAGAGGCTGGCCGCGGCCCTGCCCCCAGACCGCCTGCTGCTGGAGAGTGACGCCCCCGCCCTGCCCGTGGCCGGGGTCCCCAAACACGGCACCGAGCCTGCCCACCTGCCGGCCATCTTCCGGGCCCTCTGCGGCCTGCGCCCCGAGGCCCCCGAGGTCCTCGCGGAGCTGCTGCTGGAGAACAGCGCGCGGGCCCTGGGGCCGCGACTGGGACCCATCGTGCAAGAGGCGGCGGGGCAGCCCTAGGCCCCCCGCGCCCCCCCCAAGACCAATGGTGATGTGTTATTTGACGACGAACTCGATGGGAGCCTCGGTGTCGGAGACTTCCTTGTTGTAATAGAGGTAGGCCTTGGAGACGCCGCTCTGCACGGTGACGGGGTACAGGGCGGTGAGCCCGTAGGTGATGGTGCGGGTCTTGCCGACCTCAAGGTTGTCAATGTACAGCAGGATCTGTTTGGCGGTGGTCTCGTACTCGGAGACCAGACCATCAGCCTTGGCGGCGGCCAGGTCCTCGGTGTGGAGCGCGAAGCCGGGGGGCAGGCCCAGGTCCACCATGACGGTGCCGGTGATGGAGTCGTCCAGGGCTTTGATGGTGACGGTGGCGGTGACGGTGTCGTCGACCTCCAGGGTGGTCTGGTCGTAGGCCACGTTGAT
This sequence comes from uncultured Myxococcales bacterium, assembly GCA_903923815.1. GTDB lineage: Bacteria > Myxococcota_A > UBA9042 > CAIXZC01 > CAIXZC01 > CAIXZC01. Next base: position 5,833 of record CAIXZC010000322.1, on the reverse strand, counting down.
GACCAGGGGGCCGTCCGAGGGGGCGCCGGGGACGAAGGGCTCGTTCCAGCCGTAGACCAGCTGCCAGGAGAGGTTGCCCGTGCCGGTGACCTCGAACTCAATGAGGTTGGAGTCGGGGCTGATGACGGCGGGCTCGATCTGCCAGAGGATCTGGGCGTTGAAGTTGTCGAAGTGCTGCTCGCCCGCGGGCTCGCCGTTGAGGCGGACCTTGACGGTGGCGTCGGTCACGGCGGGGGCGGCGGTGGCGGCGCCGATGAAGGCCTTGAGGGCCAGCACCGTGGCCTGGGTGTTGTAGCCCCAGTTGCCCTGGGGGTCGCGGGAGGCGATGAGCCAGGACACGGCGCCGTCCACGAGGGCCGGGGAGGTGCCGGTGCGGATGAAGGCCAGGGCGGCCAGAGCGGTGAGTTCGACGTCAGCGGCCTCGCCGTAGGAGTTCACCAGGGTGGCGCCGTTGGAGCTCCAGTGGTAGCCCTTGTCGTCCTGGATGCGGGTCTCGTCCAGTTCGGTCAGCAGGGAGGAGAGGACGGGGCCGGTGGCGTTGGCGGCGGCCAGGGCGTTGGCGCAGAGGGCCCGGGTGTAGGGGTCGGTGTCGGAGGGCAGCTTGCTTTTCGCGTAGGTGACGGCCTTGGTAACCGAGGGTTTGGTGGCGAAGCCGCTTTCGGCCAAGGCCAGCGCGATGTAGCAGGTGGCGCGGAGGCTGCTGGCGCCCAGGTTCTCGTTGCCCGCGTGGAGGTGCTCTTCTTCGCTCCAGGAGCCGTCGCCCTTCTGGACCGAGCCCAGCCAGTCGGCGGTGCGGTTGATGACGGCGGCCTCCACGGCGCTGTAGACCTCAGAGGTGTCGGTCAGCATGGAGACGGCCACGGCGCCCAGGATGGCGTTGCCCGGGTCGTCACCCTCCCACCAGTTGAAGCCGCCGGAGGCGCATTCGAAGGTCAGGATGCGCTGGTAGCCCACGCCGATATAGTCCAGGGCGCGCAGCTCGATCTCGGGGGTGAGCTGGTCGGACTCGCGCAGGTAGCGCAGGACCAGGACGTTGGGCCAGGCGGAGCTGGTGGTCTGCTCGAAGCAGCCACCGGGGAGTTGCAACATGGAGTCCATGCCGCTGACCACCTGGGAGGTGAAGCCGGGCTGGACGCGGATCAGCAGGTGCTGGCTGTCGGGGACGGCGCCCCCGGGGAAGGTGATCTCCTTGACCACGGTGTCCTTGCCGGGGCCGGCGCTGACCTTGAAGCGGGCGCCCTCGGCCTTGTCGATGGGCTTGCCGTCGGGCTTCACCAGGACCGTGCGTTGGACGGCGTCGGCCAGGTTCTGGCCCGTGGCGTAGACGGTCAGGGAGCGCAGGCCCACGCCGGTGACGCGCACGGGGATGAGGACGGACTGGACGTCGCCGGGTTCCACCACGAGGTTGGTGATGGCGCCACCCAGGGACTCGAACCAGTCGGCGCCGGCCAGCTCGAGCTCCACGTTCTGGGCCTCGGGCAGGTAGTTGTAGACCACGATGGGGAAGCTGACCTCGTCGCCCCGGGTGAGCTGGACGGGGAAGTCGATGTCCACAAAGAAGTCCTGGAAGACCTTCAGGCCATCCGAGCCGGCGCCCACCCTGCCGTCCTTGGTGGAGGCAAGAGAGGAGACACGCCAGGTGGTGATGGAGTCCGCCAGGGGAACTTCCACCTGGGCCTCGCCGTTGGAGTCAGTGATGAGAGAGGGCTCGACGAAGAGGGTCTCGGGGAACCACTTGCGGACGCGCACGCCGGAGTCGCCGGAAGCCTCGTCGTCACCCTTGTCGGGGTCCTCGCCGCCGGGTTCCTCGACGTTGGTGTCATCTTCGCCCCACTCGCCACCGCCGCCGCCGAACTGGCCCTCGCCCGCACCGGGCGCGGGGAAGCCGTCGTCGCCGTAGTAGCCCTGGTAGAACTCGCACCAGCCCGCCTGGTCATCCCAGGTGTCGCCCAGCTCGTCGGGGCCGTCGCCAGCCACCAGGACCGCAAGGCGGTAGCCCTCATCCTGGACCGTCAGCCGGTAGGGCCCACCCCAGGAGTCGAAGAGGAACTCGCCGCTGTCCAGCCACTTGACGAGGGCCTTGGCGTCGAAGGTGTTGCCCAGCTTGAGGCGCACCACCGAACAGATCTTGGCCAGGTCGGCCTCGAAGACGGGCTTGAGGACGGTCTTGAGGGAGTTCTGGTTGGAGTCCCAGGAGGCCGCCTTGGTCATGCCCGGATCCAGGTCGCCCAGGGCCGCCAGGATGGCCTCGCCGCTGTCCTGAACGCCCTGCTCCTCGGCGGAGCCGGGGGTGGCCACGTCGGCCTCGGAGATGAGGTCAGAGAAGGACAGCCCCATGGGCACGGAGGACCAGGTGGGGTTCATCAACTCGTCCTGGAGTTGGAAGAAGAGCTTCAGCAGACCGGGGGCCATCTCGCTGAGGGCGAACACGGCCTCGTCCACCACCTGCAGGCCTACGGAGGCCACGGCGGGCTGGCCGTCCGAACCCAGGACCTTGACGTCCAGCAGGGCCTTCTCGCCGGGCAGGTAGGAGTCCCGGTCGCCGGTGACGCTGACGGAGAGACCGTTGTCGCCCTCCACGAAGACCACCCGGCTGTCCCGCACGAAGGTGCCATTGTTGGCGATGAACCAAGCGGTGATGACCAGATCGCCGGTGAGCCCGTTGTCCAGGTCCAGCACGAAGGAGCCGCGGCCCTCGGCGATGGGGACGGCGGTGGTCAGGACGGTCTGGTTCTCCCGGACCACGTCGATGAAGGCGCGGTCCAGGGTGCCGGAGGCCAGCAGTTGCAGGTCCGCGGACTCGCCGACCTTGTAGAACGTGCGGTTGGTGCGCAGCAGTACGCCGGGGGAGGTGTCGGAGGCGTCAAAGGAGAAGCTGGCCGTGCCCTTGCTGCCGTCCTCGCCGTCGAAGTCCAGGGCCACGGTGACCTTGTCCCCCTCGGGGGTGAGCAGCACAGTGGTGGGGGCGACGCCGGCGAAGTCCAGGGTGGTGTCCGCCTCGGTGGTGCCCTCGGGGCTCAGCTTTACGCTGCCGGAGACGGGGTTCCCGGCGGGGTCCGACACGAACAGGTAGAAGCGGTTGGGGACGCCCGTCAGGAGGCGCTGGTTCTCGGCCACCAGGACCAGGTCCACGTCAGACTCGCTGACCAGCAACTGGCGGGAGGTCGCGACCTTCTGGCCGGCCGTGTCAGCAACAGAAACTTCCATTAGAATCAAGGCCTTGCCCTCGTCCAGGGGCATGCCCACCAGGTAGTCGGGGAGGTCGAAGGAGAAGCTCCAGACGCCGTCCGCCGAGGTGGTCCCGTCCTGAACCAGGAAGGGAATCCAGGTGGCGGCGTAGCGGTAGGCGGTGACGGTGACGGTGCCGCCCTTGACGGGCTCGCCGAAGAAGTAGTCGGCCTTCACCATGCCCGCCACGGTCTGGCCCGGGCGGAACCACTCGTCGTCCAGGGACAGGTCCAGCTTGAACTTGGGCAGGACGTAGCGATCCACCGTGACGCTCTTCTCGGTGACCACCTCGCCCACCTGGGCGCGCACCTTGTAGACGCCCATGTTGACCTGATTGGCCAGCTGGAACTGGGTGGCGGCCACGCCGAACTCGTCCGACAGGACGGCCTGCCGGAAGACCTTGTTGCCCTTGCCGTCCAGCACTTCAAAGAGGATGTCCTGACCCGCCTCGGGCTCCAGGGCGGGCTTGCGCAGGGCCAGGCTGCGCAGGTACATGGTCTGGCCCGGCTGATAGAGCGGCTTGTCCAGGGTCAGCAGGAGGCGGCTGTTGCGCAAAACCTGCACGGAGGAGCTGATGTTGATGGCCTGGGCGTCGCCGGTGAGGGCCGCCTGGACCTGATAACCGCCGGCCTCCATGGGAGGCAGCTTGATCTCGGAGGAGCCCTTCTCGTCGGTGAAGACCCCCAGTTCGATGGGGTCGCCCACGTCCGGGGTGAGGGTGACGCTGACCTGGGTGCCGGCCAGGGGGGCGCCGGTGATGGGATTGTTCAGCAGCACCCGCAGGAAGTTCTCCTGCCCCTCAGGGACGGTCTTGGTGGACATGAGGACCACGTTGTACTTGGGCAGCAGGGAGAAGAGGCTGCGGGAGCCCGACACCAGCCCCTTGCGGCTGAGGACCTCGTAACGCAGCACGTAGCGTGCCTCCTGGCCACTGTCCTCCAGGGTGGGCGGCGCGTCGAAGCGGACCACCAGGGCACCATCCCCCGCGGCCAGATCGAAGGACCCGCTTTGCCGGGCCACGTAGTTGCTGTCCAGACCCGCCAGTTCCAGGTCATAGGAGCCCGCCAGCGCGTTGCCGTCGGCGATGCCCACGGGCAGTCGCACCTCCAGCACTCCCTGGGAAAGGGAGGCGGTCATCAGGCGTTCCTCGAACACCAGATTCCCCTCTTTTCGGTCCGGGGTGCCGATGACCGCGGACTTGTCGTCCGTGGCGCAGGCCCAGGTGGTAAGCAGAATCGCGGCCAACAGGATTCTTGCGTTCATGGTTGTCCTCCTTCGCTGCCCCGGTTTCGGGACAGGCGATTGTATAAGGTGCGCCGGTCGATTCCCAGGAGCGAGGCGCATTTTTTCTTGTTGCCGTTGGTCTTGCGCAGGGTGTGGCGGATCAGCAGATCCGTAACCTCCTGCACGGTCAGCCCCACCAGGGCGTCCAGGGCCTGCCCGATGACCGCACCGGGGCCCTGATCGTGCTGCAGCACCTCGTCCAGGTGGGACGCCGTCAGGGGCCCGGCGTCGGCCAGGATGAGCACGGTGCGGATGGCGGTGGCAAGCTCGCGGACGTTGCCCGGCCAGTGGTGGGCCACCAGCCGCTCCAGGAAGGAGTCCTCCACGGCGGGTCGGGGCAGGCCCATGGCGCGGGCCTCCGTCTCCAGGAAGTGGGTGGCCAGCAGGGGGATGTCCTCCCGGCGATCCCGCAGGGGCGGCACCTTGACCCGGAAGGCGTTCAGACTGAACAGCAGCTCCCTGCGGAACCGGCCCGCCTCCACCTCCGCCTCCAGGTTCTTCCTGGTGATGAAGATGAAGCGCAGATCCGCCTTCACGCTTTGGGAGGCCCCCACGGGGCGGTACTCCGAGCCCTTCAGCAGTTGCAGCAGGGAGGACTGGGCCTGGGGGGCCAGCCCGGCGGGTTCATCCAGCAGCATGGTGCCGCCCTCCGCCGCCTGGACCAGACCGCCGCGGGACTCCCGGGCGTCGGTGAAGGCGCCGGCCTCGTGCCCGAAGAGGGTGCTCTCGGCCAGGTTCTCGGGGACCGTGGCGCAGTTCAGCACCACCAGCGGGCGGGCGCTTCGGGGGCCCTGCTTCCAGAGGGTGCGGGCCACCAACTCTTTGCCCGTGCCGCTCTCGCCCTCCAGCAGCAGGTTCAGATCCCGACCCTTGAGCTTCTGCATGATGCCGCGCAGTTCCTGCATGGCCTCCGAACGCCCTAGGATGCCGTCAAGCCAAGTCTGATCACTGCTGTTCATTGGTCGCCCCCAATCAACGGCGACGAGTATATCACTTTCCCCCGCGGCCCCCACCACGATTAAATTTGGTACCTGCGCGAGCGCGCGGTTGCCTATACGGCGCGTACATGTAGAATAGGGGCGGTTTTTTCGGCCCGGAGTCACCCAATGAACAGAATCTCTCTTGCCCTTGCGCTCCTGCTTGCAACCCTCTCCTCCTGCGGCAGCGACAGCCCCGGCACAGGCCCGGCGGACGTCACCAGTGGGGACGCCAGCTATGACTCGTTGTCGGACTTCTGCAAGGCCAACCCGGGCGAGATCTGCGACGACGACGACCCCTGCACCCTGGGTGAGGGCATCTGCACCGGCGGCGTCTGCCTGTT
>CAIXZC010000321.1 GCA_903923815.1 uncultured Myxococcales bacterium | reverse complement strand
TCCAAAGACCGGTTCCCGTGGTTCAGCCAATCGTTCACTGTGTCCGAAAGTTCGCAGACCGTGTATCGGTCGAACCTGTGCCTATCGGTCCCCGCGGTGCCCTGGTCGGCCGAGGCCCCGTCCCCCCCCTCAAAACCCCAATGGACAACGCCAACGTAATGGGCTAAAAAATGGATAAACGGCGTTTAGGGGTGGTTATGCTGGGACTCAGTCAGGAACGGCTTGAGGGATTCTTGATGCCGGCGGGGACGGTTTGGTTGCTGGGGCGGTGCATGGAGGCTCGGGGGATGCAGGAGCTTTGGCTGCGGCAGCGGCCGGAGTTGCTGGAGGCGCTGCGGCAACAGGCGGTGGTGCAAAGCGTGGAGTCCTCCAACCGGATTGAGGGGGTGGAGGTGGCGCCGGAGAGGTTGCTGCCGGTGGTGCTGGGGGCGGACAGGCCGCGGGACCGACCGGAGGAGGAACTGGCGGGCTACCGGGCCGCCCTGGACTACGTCTATGGGCTTCGGTACCCGGTGCTGGTGGACTCGGCGCTGATCCTGAGGCTGCATGGCCTTTGCCAGGGAGGCCAATGCGGGGACGCCGGGCAGTTCAAGGCCCGGGAGAACAGCATCATCGAGATTGGCCCGGGCAACGAGCGGCGAGTCCGCTTCGAGCCCGTGCCGGCTGCCCAGGCCCCGGCCCTGGTGCGGCAGCTTTGCGACAACTACCGGGACCTGGCGGATGGGGACCGTCACCCTCCGCTGCTGCTGGTGGCGGCGTTTGTGTTCGACTTCCTTTGCATCCATCCATTCAGGGACGGAAACGGGCGCGTCTCCAGGGTGCTGACGGCCCTGCTGTTGCTGCAGCAGGGTTTCGCGGTCAGCCGCTTCGTGGCGCTGGAGCGCCTGGTGGAGGACCAGAAGGCCGAGTACTACCGCGTCCTCCAGGCCAGCAGCCAGGGCTGGCACCAGGGCCGCAACGATCTGCTGCCCTTCCTGAACTTCTTCCTGTCCACGCTGAAGGGCGCCTACCAGTGCCTGCAGACCCGGGTCGAGGTGGCCAGCGGCGGGCCCGCCAAGGGGTTGATGGTGCGCGAACTGCTGCTGGGTTGGAACCACCAGTTCTCCCTGGCGGAGGCCTCGGCCCAGGCGCCCTTTGCCACGCCCCATCTGGTCAAGAAGGTGCTGGCGGACCTGAAGGCCCAGGGCCTGGTGGAGCTGCGGGGTCGGGGCCGTGGCGCGAAGTGGCGGAAGTTGGCGCGGTAGGGTCGGGGGCGCCTTTGCGACACACTCGCGTCGCTATCCCCCAACCTGTGCCTTGCCCGCGCCTGGGGGTTCTGGTACACCCGATCCGTTCTTGGAAGTGGAGGTCCAGATGCCCGTGGAACTTGTCTTCAGCGGTTGGAATGGGTCCTTTGTGGAGCGGGCGGCGGCGTATCTGGAGGGCTTGGCGCCTGGCGCGCTTACGGACCTGGGGGGCGTCTTGGTGCTGGTGCCCACGCGGGAGGCGGGGCGGCGGCTGAGGCAGACCTTGGCGGCCCGGGCGGCGGGGCAGGGTAGGGCGCTGCTTAGCGGCCCGGTGATGACGCCGGGCGGGTTCCTGGGCTGGTTGGATGGGCCGGGGGTGGCGGGGCAGGCGCAGCAGATGGCGGCCTGGACCAAGGCTTTGCTGGAGGCCGACGAGGCGGACCTGGAACCCCTGCTGCCCCAGGGCCGCCAGGGGGACCCGATGGCGTTGCTGACGTTGGCGCGGCGGCTGGTGAAGGTGGCCGAGGCCATCTCCGAGGGCCCCTTCCAGTTCGGGGACCTGGTGCCTCGCATTGCCGAACTGGGCGGCGACTTCGCCGAGCTTGAGGCCTCCCGGTGGCAGGCCCTGGAGCAACTGCACGGGGCGGTGCGTGAGGCCCTGGTCGCGGCGGGGCTGGCGGACTCGCTGGATGCCCGCTGCGCCTCGGTGGCGGCCCCCCGGGTGCAGGAGAACGTCAAGACCGTGGTGCTGGCTGGAATCTGCGATCTGCCCGGCTCCCTGCGGCAGGTGCTGGAGTCCCTGGAGCCCAGCTTGGAAATGAAGGTATTTGTGAACGCCCCGGAGTCCCTGGCGGCCCACTTCGACCGCTGGGGCATCCCCGAGGAAGAGTACTGGCCCACCCAGCCCATCCCCCTGGACGAGACCCAGGTGCGGGCCCTGGAGTCCCCCGCGGCGGAGGCCCGGCGCGCCCTGGACCTGCTGCGTGCCAACCCCGACGGCCCGGCGCTGTGCGTGCTGTCCCCCGAGACCAAGGCCTGCCTGCTGTCCACGGGCGCCCTGGAGGGCTTCTCCTTTCTGGACCCCGGCGGCGCCCCCCTGGACCGCCACGAACTGGCCCTGCTGCTGACCCTGGCCCGGGACTACCACCGCGAGCGCTCCTGCCAGGCCCTCCTGGCCCTGGTGGCCCACCCCGCCATGCTGCGCCTGCTGTCCCCCGGCCTGGGTGATCCCTTCGCCTTCCTGGGCGCCCTCTACGACAAGGTGCGCCAGGACGCCCCGCTGTTTGGCGTGGGTGACCTGCTGCACCGCGTCCAGGCCAGCCCCAACCTGCCGGCGCTGAAGAACCTGCTGGACACCGTCCACCACCTGCTGGCGCCCCTGGCTGAACAGTTCAACGCGGCCAACCTTGCGGCCTTCTTCCGCCAGGCCTACCGGGGGTGCACCTGGTCCACCGAGAACCCCCGCGACCGTGGCTTCCTGGCCGCCGCCGAGAAGCTGATGGACAGCGCCGCCGACCAGGAACATGGTCCCGCCGCCGCCCTCCCCGAGGCCGCCGGCCGGGGCCTGGACTTCTTCCTGGCAACCCTCGAAGGCCGCAGCTACGACGAGGACGGCACGGAGGAGTCCATCCCCATGCTGGGCATTCTGGAGCTGCCCTTCGAGGCCGCTGGCCAGTTGCTGCTGCTGGGGGCTGCCGACGCCCACCTGCCCTCCTGCGTCCGGGGCGATCCCTTCCTGCCCGACCGCGCCCGCGCCCACCTGGGCCTGGCCCACAACCTGCGCCGCCTCGCCCGGGACGCCTTCATCGTGCGGGCCGCGGTGGAACAGCGCCTGGCCACCGGCGGCGCGGTGCAGTTCAGCTTCGGGGCCTTCAGCCAGGGGGGCCAACCCCAGCGCCCCTCGCCCCTCTTCTTCCTCACCGAGGACGAGGCCCTGGGCACCCGCGTCCTGCGCCTCTTCGCGCCTCCCCCCAAGCCCCCCACCATCCAGGCCAGTCAGCCAGGGACGGGGCTGCTGCTGCGCGCCCCCGCGGGGACCTATGACAAGCCCCTGTCGGCCTCCGCCATCCGCGACTACCTGACCAGCCCCTTCCTGTTCTACCTCAAGCACGTGGCGGGCCTGCGCCCCTCGGCGCCCTGCGACCTGGAGCTGACCCCCCTGTCCTTCGGCAACATCCTGCATGGCCTGGTGGAGGGCCTGGAGGGCGAACCCTCCCTGCTGGACTGTGACGACCCCCAGCCCTTCGCGGACTACCTGAACGCCCGCCTGGACTCCACGGCGGAGCGCCTGTATCGGGGGGACGTGCCGGGGTTGGTGGGCCTGCAGTTCGACGCCATGCGGGTGCGCCTGCAGCACCTGGCGCAGGTCTTGGCGGACAGCCGCCGCGAGGGGTGGCGCCTGCTGCACACGGAACAGGCCTTCGACCTGGTGCTGGACCTGGAGGGTCAAAAGGTCCCCGTCAAGGGCCGCATCGATTGGCTTGAGCGCCACACCAGTGGCATTTACCGGGTGCTGGACCTGAAGACCGGGGACAACGCCAAGGACCCCATCGCCACCCATCTGGTCACCGCCCCCGCGGACGCGGACCCCGACCTGACCGTGCCCGTGGGCCGCAGCATCAAGGTCTTCGCGGACCTGCAACTGCCCCTCTATGCCATGTGGCAGGCCCAGACCACCGGCGTCCTGCCCCAGGTCGGCTACCTGTGTCTGCCCGCCGCCGTCACCGAGACCCGCCTGGCCCTGCTGGAGGACTACGAGGCCCTGCATCCCGTGGCGCTGCGTACCCTGGCGCGGGTCCACAGGGACATCAGCGCCGGCCGCTTCTGGCCCCCGGGGCGCTGGCAGTTCACCGACGAGTTCGGGCGCTTCCTGGCCTCCAACCCCGCCGCCGTCGTGGCCTTCGAGGCCCTGGAAGGAGGTGGCCGATGAACGCCCCCCACACGTCTCCCCATCTGGTCATCGCGGCCTCTGCGGGCTCGGGCAAGACCTGGCAACTGGTGAACCGCTACATCCACCTGCTGGCCTCGGGCGCCTCCCCCGTGTCCCTGGCGGCGCTGACCTTCTCGCGCAAGGCCGCGGGCGAAATCCTGTGGAAGATCCTCCAGCGCCTGGCCACGGCCTCCCAGCCCGACGCCGCGGGGGCCCTGGCCGATCTGAACCGCGCCCTGGCCGCCGGAGGCCTGGACCGCACCCTGTCCCGCGCCGACGTGCTGGCCCTGCTGCGGCGCCTGCTGTCGGACCTGAACCTGGCCCGGGTGGGCACCATCGATTCCTTCTTCGCCGCCGTGCTGGGCTGCTTCCCGCTGGAGCTGGGCTTTGCCGGCGAGGCGGCAGTGGTTGATGGCGGCCTGCTGGCCCCCGCGGTGGACCAGGCCATGCGCCGTGTCCTGCTTGCGCCCGGGGCCGAGTCCCAGCGCCGCGTCATGGTGGAGGCCCTCAAGCAGGCAACCTTTGGCAAGGAATCCCGCCGCCTGTCGGACGTCTTCACTGAGTTGGTGCAGGATCTGCAACAACTGTACCTGGAGGCTCCAGATCCGGGGTTGTGGGGAGGTCCGGAGGCCATCTGGGGCCCCGACGGCTGCCCCTGGCCCGCCAGCCCCATGCCCCCCAAGCTGAACTACGCCCGCGCCGCCGTGGCGGACTGCTCGGCCTCCGCCAAGACGGGCTTTCTCAAGCTGTTCGACGCCCTGGAGACCTACGTCCCCGGTGCCCCCGCCAGCCGCGACGGCCTCAAGAACCTGGCCCCCAAGCTGCTGGCCCTCTGCGCCTCCTATGGCAGCCACGGCGTCACCCTGCTGCCCGAGTTCACCATCAATTACTACCGGCGCGACACCGTCTTTGAGGGGCAAGCCGCCGCCGAACTCTCCGGCGCCCTCATGCACGCCCTGCGCGGCGAGCTGGACCTTGCCGCCAAGCGCACCCTGGGCCGCCACGCCCTCATGGCCGCCTTCGAGGACGTCTACGACCGCGAGATCCGCCGCCGGGGCGCCGTCTCCTTCGCCGACATGCTGTTCGTGCTGACCCGCGGCGCCCACCAGGGGCTGTTCGACAACCAGGGCCGCCAGGACCTGGAGTACCGCCTGGACGCCCGCTTCGACCACTGGTTGCTGGACGAATTCCAGGACACCAGCAGCGCCCAGTGGCGCGTCCTGGGCAACCTCCTGTCCGAGGTCCTGCAGGACGACTCGGGCCGCCGCTCGGTGTTCTACGTGGGCGACGTCAAGCAGGCCATCTACGGCTGGCGCGGCGGCAACAACACCCTGTTCCAGCAAATCCTCGACTACTACGACCCCGAGGGCGGCCGCATCCGGCGCCTCCAACTGGCCACGTCCTACCGCTCCACGCCCCAGGTCATGCAGGCCGTCAACGCGGTCTTCGGCGACCTGGGCAAGGTCCAGGCCCTCCATCCCGACGCGGTGCAGGACTGGGCCCGCGTCTTCGCCCCCCACCAGGCCAACCGCAAGGACCCCGGCTTCGTGGGCTACCTGCAGACCACCAGCGACGAGGACGACGCCGTTCCCAGCGCCTGCGCCCGCCTGCTGACCACCCTCCAGCCCCTCCAGCGTGGCCTCAGCGTGGCCGTCCTGACCCGCACCAACAAGGCCGGTCAGCAACTGGCCGAGTCCCTCACCGCGGCGGGCATCCCCGCGGTCTTCGGTGGCGGCCGGGGCATGGCCGACAACGTCCCCGTCCTCTCCTGCCTGGCCTTCCTGCGCCTGGTGCTGCACTCCACCGACGCCTTCGCCAAGGGTTATCTGGCCCTCAGCCCCCTGGCCGAACTTGCCAAGAACCTGGGCGAACCGGGTGGCCGCGAACGCCTGCTGGGGGTCCTGACCCTGGAGGGCTACGAGGCCTTCTTCGGGCGGCTCGTCCCCGTCTTCACCGCCCTGCCCGCCCTGTCCCCCGCGGAGAAGGCCGCCCTGCAGAACCTGCTGGAGGCCGCCCGCAACTTCGATCTGGAGGGCCACGGCAGCGCCCAGGCCTTCGAGGACTACGTGTTCGAGTGGCGCAGCCCCCAGGTGGAGTCCCCCGACTTCGTCCAGGTCATGACCATCCACCGGGCCAAGGGCCTGGAGTGGGACGTGGTGCTGCTGCCCGAGCTTGATTCCAGGGGTGCGGGCGGGTCCGATACCTTGGTTGCCAGGGAAGGGGGCTTGGGGGATGGGGTGGCCTGGATTCTGGAGCCGCCCCCCGCCTTCGTGCTGGACGCCGACCCCGTGCTGTCCGAGCGCAAGGACCAGGCCCGCCGCCGGGAACACTACGAGGCCGCCTGCCTGTTCTACGTCGCCATGACGCGGGCCGCCACGGCGCTTTATCTGGTGGGCCCCGAGCCCGCCGCCAAGTCGGAGGCCCTGAACCAGGCCACCATCCTGCGGGACACGGTGGGGCCCTTCACGGGGCAGACCTGGACCCCCGCGGGCGCCGCCGACAGCTTCAACTTCCTGGCCTCCTGGGGCTCGCCGGACTGGTACCAGAGCCGGGTCGTTCGCACCCCCCCCGCCCCCCCCGCAACCGTGGACCAGGCTGCCCAGGCCGTCCCCGGCGCACCTCGCACCCGCAGGTTGCCCGTGGCCAGGCCCGGGCGCGATCTGGGGGGCTCAGTGGGCGCCGAGAAGGTCTTCAAGGGCAGCGCCGAGGCCCGGGATACGGGCAATCTGGTGCACGAGCTGTTCAGCAGCCTGGAGTT
>CAIXZC010000320.1 GCA_903923815.1 uncultured Myxococcales bacterium | reverse complement strand
GCATGTTGCGAGCCATGTCCAGGTAGATGATCTCGTCGGAGTTGTACTGACTGCCGGCCCAGGAGTTGAAGACCAGCAGGAAGGCGGCGGAGGCCAGAACCAGGAGATCCACCGGGGAGAAGGGGCCCAGGGTGGGGCGGCGACTGAGGAGCTTGCCCATCTAGCCCTCCGTGTGGCGGTTGATGCCCAGGTAGCGGCGGGCAAGTTCGGCGGCCAGACGGCCGGAGATGACGGCGGGCTGGAAGCCTCCACCGGGGCGGGTCCAGGCGCCGGCGAGGTAAAGGCCCTTGATGGGGGTGTCGTTCCCGGGGCGCAGGACGGAGTGGCTCCAGGGGCGGTTGGAGAAGCCGTAGATGGCGCCCCCCGTGTTGCCCGTGTAGCGGATGTTGGTGTAGGGGGTGGAGACCTCGGTGCGGCGCAGGTTGGCGGCGAAGCCGGGGTAGCGGCGGTCCACCATGGCAATCATGGCGTCCGCCACGGCCTTCTTGTGGGAGTCGTAGGCGCCCTTGTCCAGGGCCAGCCAGGGGGCGCCGTTGGAGAGGGTGGTGAGCATCCACACGGAGCTGTCGTCTGGGGAGGCGCCGGGTTCCACGAGGTTGTAGCAGGCGGCCACCAGATTGAGGGGGAGGGCGGCGGCGGCCACGCGGTCCCAGGCGGCGTCCTGGTTCAGGTCCCCGCTGATGAAGGTCTCGTGGGCGCGCACGCCCAGTTCCCGAGCGCTTTTTCCAACCGCGGCGTAGACGTTGACGGTGGAGGCGGAGACCTCCAGGGTGCCCAGGTGCAGGCGGTACCAAAGGGGGAAGCCGTTCTGGCCCAGGAGGTCGTCGGTTTTCATGGGGTCGGCGTTGCTGATGACGGTGCGGGCCTTGAACTCGCGGTCGTCGTCCAGCACCACACCCTTGACGACGCCGCGCTGGGCCAGGATCTTGCGGACGCCCACGCCAGTGATGACCTCGCCGCCGGCGCTGCGGATGGCGCGCTCGAAGGCGTCGGCGAAGGCGCGGGAGCCACCCACGGGCCACCAGGCGCCATCGTTCAGGTAGGTGGCCAGGCCGCCGCAGAACCAGAACCAGGACAGCTTGGAAGGGGGCAGGCCGAAGTAACCCCAGATTTGCGTGAGCACGAGGCGGGCGGCGGGGTCCCGCACCAGGGAGGCCAGGCGGCCCTCGACGGTCTGGGGCATGGCCCGCACCACGGCGCTGAGGGCCAGGGGGCGCTTGAGGCTTTGGAGGACCGTGTTGTCGCCCCGGGCAAGGCTTTCCTCCAGGGGGCGGATCTTCCTGTAAAGGGAGAGGCAATCGTCAACGAAGGTGCGGATGCCGTCGGCGTCCAGGGGGAAGTAGGCGGCCAGGGCTTCCTTGAAGGGCTCCACGCCGCCGGGGACGGTGATCTCCACGCCGGGGCCGGAGCTGTGATAGATGGGGTCGATCTTCTCGAAGCGCAGGCTGTGCAGGACCCCCAGGTAGTCCAGGTAGCGGGCCAGGGGGGTGCCGCCGATGGGGTCGCCCAGGCCCGAGAGGGCATGCAGGGAGGCCTCGAACTGGAAGGGGCCGCGCTTGAAGGCGCCGGCGTAGCCGCCCACCTTCGGGTGTCGCTCCACCAGAAGGGTGCGGGCGCCCAACCTGGACATGGCCGCAGCCGCTGAAAGTCCACCGAGTCCACCGCCCACCACCACCACATCGTAGCCTGGCATGGTACCCTCCGACGCAAGGGACGCTTCGTGGGTCCAAGGCTCCAACAGGGGCGGCCGGAATGCAAGGGCTTTGAGCGGTTTTTCGGGGGGGCCGGGGGTGGCGCCGGAGTGGTTTGACCGGGCAGGCCGCATGTGCTACAAAAACGCGGGTTTTTCTGCGGTCGGCGCCCTTTGGCGGATCGCTGGGAGACTCGAAAAGAAGGCGAAACCACTTGCTGAGGTGACCTGATGAGATTTGCGCTGTCCCTGGGGCTGCTGTTGGCCTGCGTGTTTGCTCCTGCGGCTGCTTGGGCCACCCCGAGCTGTATCCCTGCCTGCGTGGCCCCTGCCACCTGCGACCCGGCCGTCATGAAATGCTTCACCGCCGGGGCCCTGGTCATCAATGAGCTGGACTACGACCAGGCCAGCACCGACACCGCCGAGTTCATCGAACTGAAGAACACAGCCGCGACGGCAATCAATTTGGATGGGTTCCAGGTTCAGTTGATGAACGGGTTGACGCTGCCGCCGGCGGTGTACGGGACGGTGACGCTGCCTGCCCAGGTCCTGGCGGCCGGGGACTACTTCGTCATCTGCACCAACGCCGCCAACGTGCCGGGCTGTGACCTGGTCATGACCCCTGCCACCAACGCCATCCAGAACGGCGGGCCCGACGGGGTGGCGCTGCTGTTTGGCACGGGCGTGGTGGACGCGCTGAGCTACGACGGCGACCTGGGCACCCCCTACTCGGAGGGCACCGGGACGGCGCTGAAGGACAAGGACACCAGCTTCTACTCCCTGGGGCGCTGGCCCGATGGGGCGGACAGCAACGTGAACGGCACGGACTTCGCGTTCCGCTGCGCCACCCCCGGGGTGGCCAACAGCGGCTTTGCCACCCACTGCTACTGCGGCAACTCTGCGGTGGAGGGAGCCCAGGGCGAGGGCTGCGATGACGGGAATCGCGTGGACGGCGACGGCTGCAGCGCCGAGTGCGCGGTGGAGGCCGGCTACACCTGTGTGACCCCCGGAGCCCCCTGCGCACCCGTGTGCGCCCCAGCGTGCGACCACGGCACCTGCGTGGCCCCCCAGACCTGCGACTGCGCTTCCAACTGGGCGGGGGCGGTGTGTGACAAGTGCGCCACCGGTTACTTCGGGGCCACCTGCGACGCCTGCCCGCTGTGCGTTCATGGCACGTGCCGCGAGGGTCTGGACGGGGACGGAGGCTGCGAGTGCGAGGCCGGCTGGATGGGCGCGCTGTGCACCGACCTGGCCTGTGACCCGGTGTGCGAGGCCCCCTTCGTGTGCAACAACGGCTCCCGCACCTGCTTCATCCCGGGGGCGCTTACCATTAACGAACTGGACTACGACCAGATCATCTCCGACAACGCCGAGTACATTGAATTGCACAACAAGGCTGCCAAGACCATCAGCACCGGCGGCTACAGTGTGGTGCTGGTGAATGGCCTGAACGGTGGCGCCGCGGTGTACCGGACCATCGTGCTGCCCGCCCAGGACATCCTGGCGGGGGACTTCTTCGTGCTTTGCGCCAAGGGCGGCAAGGTGGCCAACTGCGACCTGGAGATCCCTCAGGAGACCAACATCATCCAGAACGGCGCCCCCGATGGTGTGGCGCTGTACTACGGCAGCCTGCTGGTGGACGCCCTGAGCTACGAGGGCACCCTGCCCGCCCCCTTCGCGGAGGGCTCGGGCCTGGGCCTGGAGGACAGCGACCTGTTGCCCGCGCTGTCCATCTCCAGGGTTGAGGACGGCAAGGACACGGACCAGAACAACCAGGACTTCGCGGTGCGCTGCGGCACCCCCGGAGCGGCCAACTCTCTGTACCCGGGCGCCTGCCTGTGCGGGGACGGAGTGGTGGACTCCCAGTTCGGCGAGAACTGCGACGACGGCAACCGGACGGACCTGGATGGCTGCGGCCAGACCTGCTACGTGGAGGACGGTTGGCTTTGCCCGACCCCCAACGCGGCCTGCACGCCCATCTGCGACCCCACCTGTGTGAACGGCGACTGCGCGGCGCCCCAGACCTGTGCCTGCGACCTGGGGTGGGCGGGCGACACCTGCGACGCCGCCATCTGCGACCCTGCCTGCGGGCTGCACCAGACCTGCACGGCCCCGGACACCTGCACCTGCGACGAGGGTTGGAGTGGCGCGGACTGCCTGACCCCCGTGTGCGACCCCGCCTGCGTCAAGGGCCCCTGCAGCGCGCCGGACACCTGCACCTGTGACCTGGGGTGGACGGGCGCCGTCTGCGACTCCTGCGCTGCGGGGCACTTCGGCGCCGCCTGCGAGGCCTGCCCAAGCTGCGTGAACGGCACCTGCAACGAGGGTCTGGCGGGGGACGGCAAGTGCGCCTGCAAGGCCAACTGGGGAGAGGCGCTTTGCGATGACTGCGTGGCCGGGCGTTTTGGCGCCGCCTGCGACGTTTGCCCCGCCTGTGTCAACGGCCTTTGCAACCAGGGGGTCGCGGGGGATGGCCTGTGCGCCTGCGCCGATGGCTGGGCCGGGCGCCTGTGCGACACCTGCGCCATCGGTTACTACGGTCCCCAGTGCCTGCCCTGCCCCGACTGCGATCAGGGCGTGTGCGGGCAGACCATCGGTGGCGACGGACGCTGCTACTGCCAGCAGGGCTGGGCGGGCGAGCTGTGCGACGCCTGCGCGGTGGGTTACTTTGGCCCCGACTGCCAGCGCTGCGCGGCCTGCGTGCATGGCGCTTGTAACCAGACCCTCACGGGGAACGGCAAGTGCTACTGCGAGGAGGGCTGGGCCGGCGCGCTTTGCAACGTCTGCGCCCCCGGTTACTTCGGCCCCACCTGCGCCAAGTGCCCCGACTGCCTGAGCGGCACCTGTGACGATGGGCTTGCGGGCGGCGGAGTCTGCCAGTGTGAGCAGGGCTGGACCGGGGCGCTGTGCGACCTGTGTGCGCCCGACTATTTTGGTGCCGACTGCCAGGCCTGCCCCGACTGTCAGCAGGGCCTGTGCGCGGAGACCATCGTTGGTGATGGCCGCTGCGTCTGCAACGGCGGCTGGGCCGGCAACCTGTGCGACGTCTGCGCCGCCGGGCGCTTTGGTGCCCAGTGCGAGGCCTGCCCCGCCTGCGCCCACGGCACCTGCAACGAAGGTCTGGCCGGGGACGGAGGCTGTGCCTGCGCGGCCGGTTGGGCCGGTGGCCTGTGCGACGCCTGCGCCAAGGGCTTCTTCGGTCCGGACTGCCAGGCCTGCCCCGAGTGCGTGAAGGGCGTCTGCTCCGAGACCTTGACGGGGGACGGCCAGTGCTACTGCCAAGCCGGTTGGACCGGCGATCTGTGCGATGCCTGTGCCCCCGGGCGCTTTGGAGCCCAGTGCGAGATCTGCCCCGCCTGTGTCCAGGGTACCTGCAACGAGGGAATCTCCGGGGACGGAGCCTGTGCCTGCGCGGCCGGCTGGGCGGGTGAGCTGTGCGCCGACCCCGTCTGCGACCCCACCTGCGTCCACGGCTCCTGCGTGGCCCCCCAAGCCTGCCAGTGCGAGACCGGCTGGGCCGGCGTGGTCTGCGATCAGACTGTCTGCAACCCCACCTGCGGGGCCAATGCCACCTGCACCGAGCCCGGCAAATGCGAGTGCAACGAGGGCTACAGTGGGGACGGCTTCGCCTGTACTTTTGTCACCGAGTGCAGCTTCCAGGAAGACTGGACGGACTGCGGCGGCGGGGCCTGCTTCGAGGGCGCCTGCGAGGAGATTGGGGCCAACGACCGCTGCGTCGATGCGGTGGAGTTGCCCGTGGGCCTGGAGATTTCGGCGAGCCTCGAGGGCTTCCACCTTTGGCAGCCCGTACCCCAGAATTGCGTGCGTGCCCCGGGGGCACTGCGGGATGCGTTCTACACCTTCGCCGCCGAGGCGGGGCACCTCTATCGGTTGCATCTGGATCCCGCCGAGGGCGTGGATCTGGCTGTGGTGCTTTGGAGTTCCTGCGGTGAGGGGGCGTGCCTGGGTGGCCAGGACGTCGCCGGCGCCGGAGTGCCCGAGACCGTGGAGGTCCCGCCTGTGGAGCTGAGTGGCACCGTGGTGTTGCAGGTCGTGGAGGTGGGGGACCAAGCCGGCTCCCAGCCCGGGGCCTTCACCCTGAAGGTCATTGACCTGTATGTTCCCGCGCCGGACGTGGTGGAGCAGGATACCGACCTCACGGGTCCGGACGCTGAAGCTGGCGAAGTCGTTGAGGTCAGGGATGACAACTCGGGCTTGGATGAGGTCCTCTTCGATGGATACTCCGACGACGATACGCTGAACCCCGACGAGGACCACAAGAGCGGCGGCTCCTCCGGCTGCAACACCACCGCCAATGGTAGCGGATCTGCAGCGGCCCTGCTGTTGGGTCTGGGGCTGTTCCTGCTGTGGCGTCGTCGCCGGGTTGCGTAGGGCTGCGCCCGCGATTGGTTGATTGTTGCCTTGGGAGGGTAGGTGAGAGAGGACGCCTCTAGCTTCATGTCAGAGAAGGCCTACAACTCGGTGGTCATGCTGGGGTTGCTAGGTCTGGTGGCGCTGCTGTTTTCTGAGGGGCCGGGGGGACTGGTGAAGGCCACTGGCCTGCCCCTGCCGGCGTGGCTTGAGACCCAGGCGGATCAGTCCCAAACGCAAGCTGAGGAGCTGGAGGGCGAGGAACTGGAGGCGCCGACGGACCAGGCAGGTCCTGAGGCGCTTGGCACGCCTCCGGCGGAGCCGAAAGCCGCGAAACCTGCCCCTGCCGCGTCGTCTGGTTTTGGAAAAGCTGCAGTGCCCCAGCTGTCTCCGTCCCCGGTTTTGGCACCTCCGTCCCTGGGTTTGGCATCCCCTGTTTTGGCACCTCCGTCCCTGGGGTCAGCGTCCCCGGTTTTGGCACCTCCGTCCCTGGGGTCAGCATCCCCGGTTTTGGCACCTCCGTCCCTGGGGTCAGCACCCTCTGCCACGCGGTCTGGGGCTGCAAGAGGCGCAGCGCCCAAGTCGCCTCCGTCCCCGGGATCAGGCCCGGATTCAGCACCCCCTCCCTCGCGGTCGGGGTTCGGACATGCTCCCGTCCCCGCCGCCCCTGTCCCTCAAACAATCGGCGCCAATCTCACGGACAACTGCGTCAGGGACGCCGCCGGCAACTGCGCGGCCCTGTCCCTGGACGCCTTTCGTCGGGCTATGCAGCGGGCAAAGGCCGGGGGCACCCTGAGGGTGCTGGTGCTGGGAGACTCGCTGATCATGGGCGAGATCCTGGTGGGGACCCTGCGACGCCTGCTGGGCAAGGCCCTGGGCAGCGGCGGACCGGGCTTCTTCTTTCCCCTGGAACCCCACCGCTGGTATCGCCCCGCGGGCCTCTCCATCCGCGCCGATGACCGCTGGAAAATCTATCGCATCACCAAGCCCTCCGTCCCCGACAACATCTACGGTCTGGGGGGGCACGCCTTCGTCAGCACCGCCCCGGGGGCCTTTGCGGGCCTGCGCTGCGGGGGCGACTGCGCCTGGAAGGATGTGGACACCCTTTACATCTACTATTTGGCCGAGCCCCACGGCGGGACGCTGGAGATCACGCCTGCCAAGGGCAAGCCTCTGCGCCTGGATACCCGTTCGCCCACCAGGACCACCGCGGTGGCGCGTTTTGAGCTGGTCCCCGGGGTGCCCGACCTGACCTTGAAGGTGGTGTCGGGACGCGTCCGCCTCTTTGGTGGGGCCTTCGAACGCAGCGCCGGGGGCCTGGTGCTGGATGCCATCCCGGTGCTGGGGGCGCGCTCCAACCGCTGGCTGCGTAACAACCAGGAGGAGTTCCAGCGGCAGCTTGCCGCCCGCCCCTACGACCTGGTCGTGCTGGTCTACGGTACCAACGAGAGCGAGGGAGATCGGGTGGCCTCGGGGCCCTACGCCGAAGCCCTGGCCAAGCTGTTGGGCAGCATCCGCAGGGCGCTTCCCGGGGGCTCGGTGTTGGTGGTCTCGGCGCCGACCCGGGGCCAGCGGACCCAGGGGAAGGTCCAGACCCGCAAGATCATGGCCACGCTGCGTGGGCTGCAGCAGCAGGCGGCGCAGCAGGCGGGGGCGGCCTTCTTCGACCTGTGGCAGGCCATGGGCGGGGAGGTCGGGGCGGCGTCCTGGTACAAGCAGCGCTGGCTGTCCGGAGACCTGACGCACCTGACCCGCGGCGGCGGCGAGGAGGCCGGGCGCCTGTTGTTCAAGGACCTCAAGACCGCCTGGGCTACAAGCCAGACCAGGGGCTCGGGGGGCCTGGGGGCCGGGCCGGTTGGAAAGGGGGCGACCCCGTGACGGCACGCCTGCTCATGGTTGCTCTGGTGGTCTTTGGGTGTGCCGCCGGCGGCGGCGACCTGGCCGCCAGGGAGGCCCAGGCAGACCAGAGGCCCGGCGTGGTGGTGAATCGCGCCCCCATCGATCAGTTCATAGGGCGGCTTGCAAAGGCCGCTGGAGACCCGGGCGACCAGCCCCTTCGCGTCGCCGTGTTCGGTGACTCGCACACCGCCGCCGACCTTTGGACCGGCGTCCTGCGCCGGATGCTGCAGGGCAGATACGGGGACGGAGGCCGGGGTTTCGTGCAGCCCGAGAAGCAAGGTCCAGGGGGTAACCCAGGGTACCGCTTCGGTACAGCCCTCTACGCGGGCACGGGGCGGGGCGCGGAGGGCATGGGCCTCTTTGGTCCTGGCGGCGCCGGGTTGTGCGGCGCGGTGGAGGCGGGGACCCTCACGGTGGAGCCCAAGGCCCTGGTGGGGCCCGGACGGTTGCGGCTGTTCCTGTACAGTTCCCAGGGCGCTGGGGTGCGGGTGGAGCTTCCTTGGAAGACCGAAGAACTGCCTCCGTCCCTGGCGCCGGAGGTCCGCCTGCCGGTCTACGACGTGCCCGCCGGGGCGCCGGTGGCGCTGAGATTGACGCCCCTGGGCAGCGGCCAGTTCTGCCACCTGGGGCTGGAAATGGAGCGGGTGGGGGCGGGTGTACGCGTGGATGCGCTGGCGGTGAACGGGGCGCGTCTGGGGACCCTGGGCAAGCTGCTGGATTCCCCCGGCGGCGGCGCCCTGGCGGGGCTGAAGTACGACCTGCTGGTGTTCATGTACGGCACCAACGAATGCGTGGACCGGAACCTGGACGGGGCTGCCCTGGCCAGGGACGGAGCCGCGGTTTTGGGGCGCGTGCGGGGGCTGTCCCCCGAGGCCCCCTGCGTACTGGTGGGACCGCCTCCCTTTGGCAGTCGGCGGGGCGTCGAGAACCCCAACATCGGGGTCGTCAACGACGCCTGGAAGGCGGCGGCGGCCAAGGCCGGCTGCGCCTTTGTGGACCTGCACGCCACGCTGACGGACGGGCTGACCCTGGCGGATTGGCTGGGGCGGCCGGCGGTGGTGCTGGAGCGCCTGTGGCAACGCTGGGACCTGACCTTGGACCGGGAACTGGTGGAGGACCTGCAGCAGCGGGGCGTGCCCGTGTTCTCCGGGGACGGAGTCCATCTGGCGCGTCGTGGCTACGAGCTGCTGGGGGCTCTGATGTTCGCCCTGCTGACCACGGAGGCTGAGCACTAGATGCTGTTCAACTCCGTGCAGTTCGGCGTGTTCTTCTTCCTGGTCTTCGTGGCGGCCTGGGCGCTGGCCGGGCGGCTGACCCTGCGGAACCGCTTCCTGGGCCTGGTCAGCGCCGTGTTCTACATGGCCTGGTCGCCCGTGTACATCCTGCTCATGCTGGGCTCCAGCGGCATCGACTACGTGGCGGCCCTGGCCATGGAGCGCTGGGACCAGCCCCGTCGCCGCAAGGTCCTGCTGACGGTCAGCATGTGCGCCAACCTGGGCCTGCTGTTCTTCTTCAAGTACTACCACTTCACGGGGTCCGTGCTGGCCGACCTGGGGGCCCTGCTGGGGGTGCCGCTGCAGGTGCCGGAGCTGAACTTCCTGCTGCCCGTGGGCATCAGCTTCTACACCTTCCAAAGCATGAGCTACACCATCGACGTGTACCGGCGCAAGCTTCCCGCCGAGCGCTCCTTCCTGGACTTCTTCATGTACGTGGCCTTCTTCCCGCAGCTTGTGGCCGGGCCCATCGTGCGGGCCCTGGACTTCCTGCCCCAGCTTCGGCAGCAGCCGCGGCTGGAGGCCAAGGTGGCGGGGGAGGCGCTGTTCCTCATCATGGTGGGCCTGGGCAAGAAGATGGTGGTGGGGGACCTGCTGGCCGTGAACTTCGTGGACCGCGTCTTCGACTTTCCGGGGGCCTGGTCATCGTTGGAGGTGTTGCTGGGGCTGTACGCCTATGCGCTGCAGATCTACTGCGACTTTTCGGGGTACAGCGACATCGCCATTGGCACGGCCCTGCTGCTGGGCTTCCGGCTGCCCCAGAACTTCAACCTGCCCTACCGCGCCCAGAGCATCAGCGAGT
The DNA here is from genome assembly GCA_903923815.1 of uncultured Myxococcales bacterium. GTDB lineage: Bacteria > Myxococcota_A > UBA9042 > CAIXZC01 > CAIXZC01 > CAIXZC01. Next base: position 6,762 of record CAIXZC010000320.1, on the reverse strand, counting down.
TCTGGCGGCGCTGGCATATGTCCCTGTCGACCTGGCTGCGGGACTATCTGTACTTTCCGCTGGGGGGGTCCCGGGGGACCTTCTGGTTCACGGCGCGCAATGTGGTCATCACGATGTTCCTGGCGGGGCTGTGGCACGGGGCTGCGTGGACCTTCGTCATCTGGGGGCTGCTGCACGGCCTTTGGATGGTGCTGGAGCGGGCCCTTGGCATCAACCAGCGCGGGGAGGCCGAGGCAGCGGGGCGTTGGACCCTGGCGGCGGTGCTGGGCTGGTTCCTGTGCTTCCACTTCGTGCTGTTCACCTGGGTGTTCTTCCGCGCACCGGACTTTGGGGTGGCCATGGAGATCTTCTCGGCCCTGGGGCGCCTGGACTTCAGCCTGGTCGGAGTGGGCCCGGAGATCTTCGCGCTGCTGGGGCTGGGGTACCTGGGACATGTTCTGCCGGACAGCGTGCCGCGCAAAGCCCGGGACGCCTTTGTGGCCTTGCCGGCGCCCGCCCAGGCCATGCTTTGTTTCCTGATCGTGTACGGCTTCTCGCGGCTGGCCGTGACCGACGTGGTGCCCTTCATCTACTTCCAGTTCTAAGCTGACCCGGAGGTGTCCCATGGCCCAGGTGCCTGCCCACATCGCGATCATCATGGACGGAAACCGGCGTTGGGCCGTGGCCCAGGGTTTGCCCAAACTGAAAGGCCACAGCGAAGGTGCGCGGAACCTGAAGGCCGTGGTGCGCGCCTGCCATGCTCGGGGCATCAAGGTGGTGACGCTGTACGCGCTGTCCACGGAGAACCTGCGGCGCAGCGAGGTGGAGCTGGCCCACCTGTTCAAGCTCTTCGACCGTATCAGTGAATACGCCGAGGAGTTGGCGGCGGACGGGGTGCGCTTTCGCATGATTGGCAACCGGGAGAAGCTTCCGGCGGCCACGCGGGAGAGGCTGGAGGCGGCGGAGAGGCTGACGGCCAACCTGGACACCATGACCGTGAACCTGGCCGTGGCCTACGGGGGGCGGGACGAGTTGCTGCGCGCGGCGCGGCGGTTTGCGGCCCAAGGTGGGAGCTCCGAGGGGGACTTCGACGCCTGCCTGGACACCGCCGGCTGCCCCCCCGTGGACCTGCTGGTGCGCACGGGCGGTCACCAGCGCTTGTCCAATTTTCTGCTGTGGCAGGCGGCCTATGCCGAGTTGTACTTCACCGATACCCTGTGGCCCGACTTCAAGGACGCCCAACTGGACGCCGCCCTGGCTTTCTTCGCCGACCAGCAGCGCAACCTGGGGGCCTGACCCCCCTCCTTGACTCCGGGCGCGGGGGGCGGGAGAATCCGCGGGCTTGGCTTTTGCCTGGAGGCCGTCATGTCGAGAATGTTGTTGTTGCTGGTGGCTGCGGTGACCTTGAGTGGCTGCGCCGGGGTTGGCAGCGAGTCCTTCTTCATCAGCGATGAGGATGAGATTGCCCTGGGGGCCGAGTACCACGCTCAGCTCCTCAAGGAGATGCCGGCCTACGAGGGCGACCCGGCGGTGCAGCAGTGGGTCAGTTCCATCGGCAACAAGCTGGCCAAGGTCAGCGACCGCCCGGATCTGGCCTTTACGTTCACCGTGGTCCAGTCCGACGAGATCAACGCCTTTGCCGTCCCTGGCGGCTATGTGTACGTCACCACGGGGCTGCTGGAGATGGCGGATAGCGGCGCCGAGGTGGCGACCGTCCTGGCCCACGAGATCGGCCACGTGTCTGCCCGTCATGGCGTTCAGGCCATGGAGACCTACATGCTGGCCCCAGGGCATCTACGAAATTCTGGGCGGCGATGAATTGGCCAGCCTGGTGGCCGGGGCGGTTCAGATCGGCACGGGCCTCACCTTTGACCAGGACCAGGAACGGCAGGCCGACTCCCTGGGCGTGGAGTACGCCGTTGGGGCTGGTTTCAACCCCTGGGGCATGGTGGACTTCTTCTCGGCCCTCAAGGGCTTGGAGGGGACCAGTTCCGGGGACGGAGGTATTCTTCAGGACCTCGGCGAGCTGTTCTCCACCCACCCGCCAACGGACGAGCGCATCAGCAATGTGAAGGGGCAGATCCAGAAGCTGGGGGTGGCGCGTGACGAGGCCAACCTGCTGTGGGACTTCGCCGCAGGCCTGGCGGCGATCCAGCAGATCCTGGACTTGTTGGGCGTGGGCTAGAGGCTCCGTCCCCGGGGTCCGACTGGCTGGAAGCGAGTCTCCGTCCCCGGGGTCCGACTGGCTGGAAGCGAGTCTCCGTCCCCGGGGTCCGACTCCGTCCCCGGGGTCCGACTGGCTGGAAGCGAGTCTCCGTCCCTGGGGGAAGGCTCTGGCGGTCGGGGTTCGGTTAGGATTGGCTGGGGCTACTTGCCGGCGAATTCGCGGATGAGGTTCTCGTAGGAGGGCCAGGTCTTCTCGGTCTCGGCGATGACCACCGCTTCGACCTTGCCCCCGACCAGGGGGATCTTCACTTCCACGTTGAAGTCAGCATCCATGGTGGAGGCCTTCCCCGCAGCCCCTACCTTGATCTGACCCCAGACCACCACCTTGTCGGCGTGGGCGCCCTTGTAGGTCCAGCGCCCCTCCTGCTTGGGCAGGTCGAACTCGTAGCGGGATACGGCCTTCTCGGTCTTGGTCTTGTCCACGCCCGTGATGCCCTTGGCGTACTCGGTGGTGTGCACCTCGTAGACCAGCTTGGCGGCGCTGCGCTCTACTTCCACCACGCGGGCTTCCACGGCGCCGTTGTTCTTCTCCCGGGCCACCTGGAAGTCAGGGTTGGTGAGCACCGCCAGCAGGCGGTCAGCAGGGAACTCGAAGCTGGAGAGCTTCGCAAAGCGCTTGGCCATGGCAGGAACCTCCTTAGCGATTGAGATCGATCTCGACGGTGCCGTTGGGCCCGCCGCCGCCGTTGTCGCCGCTCATGATGATGACGGGTACGGCCACGGCGGTGATGACCACCACACCCACGCCAGCCCAGAACCACCACTGGTCGGTCAGCCCCTTCTTCTTGGTCTTCTGGACCTCCACGTTGGGGAAGATGGGGTTATCCGGGTCGAACAACTGGTTGGCGCTGTCGCTGGCCACACCGGCCTTCTGCAGGATCTCGGGGTCAATGGGCGGCCCGCCCAGGCCCTCGGTCTTCACGGACAGGCCGAAGAAGGCCTCGAAGGTGCCGGACAGGAACTCCTTCAGGCTGGCGTAGAACTCGGCGTCGCGGTTGATGGTGCGGTTGGCATCCACGACCGTGCCGTCGGCCTTCAGGTAGAAGCCCTTCAGCTCGTAGGCCTGACCCACCACACCGGCGCTGAGCACCAGCAGATCATCCGTGCCCAGGAACTGCTTGAGCTCCATGAGGGCGGGGAAGGCCTTGGCCGTGGGGGCGCGCATGACCTTGGAGACCTCCACCAGGCGCTTGTCGAACATGTCCTTCTCGGGGATGGCCTTGAGGTTCACGGTCTGGGTTCCGGTCCCCCGTCCCTTCACCTCCACCAGGCCGGCCCACTGCTCGTAGCCGTCCAGCATGACCTTCACCAGGTGGGGACCCTCGACCAGGTTCTTCACGGACACGGGGGTCTGCATGGGCTCGCGCTCGTCCACGATGACCACGGCACCCTCGGGCACGGTCTTGACCTCAAGCTCGCCGGAGGCCCGCATGGACATCTCGGTCTGGACCTTCCCGAAGAGCTTCAGGACTTCCTCGTTGTAGACGTACTCCAGGTTGCTTTGGTCGGGCCACATGGCCAGGCTGATCTCGATGGACTTGGCGGCCTTCTCGGACTGCTTGGCCAGCGCCTGGGACACGCCCTGGGCCTTGAAGTACATGGCCACGGTGCGCAGGTCCAGGCCGGGGAGGGCCTGGGCGAAGAGGGGCTCGACCTCGCGCAGCAGCTCGGCGGCGCGCTTGTTCTCGCGGCGGTTCAGCAGGCTGTAGGCCTCGTCCACCTTGGACTTGACCAGGGGGACGGCATTGCGGTCGGGGAGGGGCGCGGGGGTGACCAGCTCGACCTCTGTGAGCTGGGCCGCGTTCTGGCGCATGGTGCGGCCAATCAGCAGGGCGGCCTCAACCTCGCCGTCGGAGGCGGGCAGCACGAAGATGGCGATCTTGCGCTGGGCCTGGTAGTCCTGGGCGAGGGCAACCCGCGGCAGGAACATGGTGGCGCTGGTGACCGTGAAGACAAAGGCCACGAAGGAGGCTATGTGGGACAGCCAGAGCTTGTTTTTGATGATCATTGTTGGACCTCCTATTCCTGGTAGCAGCCGGCGTCCCAGAGGCTGGACGGGCACAGCACACTGGGGCAGTAGATGTCGCTGGACAGGCCGGGGGCCAGGGCGCCGGTCTGGAGGCTGCCGCCGATCTTCTCGACGCCGCCCACGAAGAAGAAGCAGTCGTTGGGCAGCAGGGTGGCACCGTGGCCGGCCCGGGGGTTGGCGGGGTCCTCGCCGGTGAGGTCCATGAAGGCCTTGGCCTTGAGATCGAAGACGCGGACGTCGCCGGTGGCGTTGAGGGAGAAGACGGTGTCCTCGCCGGAGGGCTCGGAGGTGAGGCCGCCGAAGATGGCCACGTGCTGGGCATCCCAGGAGCCGGCGCTGTGCAGGTAACGGCCAACGGTGAGGCCGCTGATCTGCTCCATGGAGAGGCGGTGGGAGCTATCGGCAACCACCAGGTAGGTGTCCCCGGCGGAAGGGGTCTTGAGTTTGCCATTGGCGTTGTGCAGACCGCCCGCCAGCAGGAAGCGGCGAGAGGACAGGGGGGTAAGGGTGGCGAAGTAGGGCTTCTTGGAGTAGCTGGTGCCGTCCAGGAAGCTGACGGGCTTGAAGAGGCCCCAGTTGCCGTCGAGCTGGCCGCTGGACTCCTGGTAGATCTCGGCCACGGCGCCTTCCATGTTGCCGCCAAAGAACAGGTGGTAGGACAGCTTGTCCTTGACCTCCAGCAGGGCGGTGGCGTGGCCCGTGCGCAGGGTGGTCATGGCCAGGGCCCCGTCGGTGTCCTGGAAGCCACCGGTGTAGGTGGAGGACTGGGGGCGATAGATCTCGGCGTAGCGGTAGTCGGTGTCCGTCTCCACGGCGCCCTTGGGGGTGGGCCAGAGGCCGCCGCCGGTGACCAGGACGGTGCCGTCGGTGTTGAGGGCCAGCACGGGCATCACGCGGTTCTTGTTGAAGACCATGCGGGTGGTCTCGTCGGGCCAGGCGCTGTAGGGGATGAACTCTTCGGTGATGGTGTCGAAGAGTTCGTAGGTGGCACCCACCGCGCCGACCTTGTTCTTTTCGAAGTACAGCGGCATGGAGATGGCGGCCTTGTCGTAGTACAGGCGCTCGGAGCCGCCCACGATGAGGACCTGCTGCTTCTGCGGCAGGTAGATGGCGCTGTGGGCGCCGCGGGCCAGGTTCATGACCTTGTTGACCTGGCGGATGCTGTTGGTGGCCGGGTCAAAAATGTAGGCCTTGTTGGTGGCCCCGTGGATCTCGTAGCGATCCCCGCTGTCCGTCACCTTGGTGTAGCCGCCGGTCACCAGGACGCGGCCGTCAGGCAGCGTGGTGGCGCTGGGAAACATGAGGTTGGGGGCGCTGCTGGGGGTGTCCACGCAGGAGAAGCCGCCCAAGCGGTTCAGGGACAGCTTGAGGGCGGTGGTCTTGTCCGCCTGCACCGTCACGCTGCGGGCCCGGGCGATGTAAAGCGGCACCGGGTCATCATCCTGACTCCAGCCCAGGACGCTGAGTTCCAGGCCCTTGCCCTCAGGCACAGACAGGGAAATCTTGGTCTTGGAGCCACCGAAGGAGTCGGAGGCCAGCACCTCAACCGGGGACATGGAGGGGTCCACCACGGTGATGCCAATCTCCCCCAGCGCCACCGGGTCAGCGTTGCCGCTGCAGGTGCTGCTTACGGGCAGGAGCTTGATGCCGAAGTTGCCCTCGCCGCCGTTGTCCGAATAGTCCGCAGGCTCGCACGCCGACAGCAGCGCGAGAATGCAAATGGAGATCAATCCAACCCTTGACATGCCTCACCTCATTTCAGCAAACACCGCGGGAAGATATACGATCCCGTGGGCGCGCGTCAACAAGAGGCTTGGGGGGTGGAGGCAGGAAAAACGGGGGCGTTAAACGGAAAAAGGCGGATCGAAATCCGCCTTCTTCTTTACAGTAGCCCGTACGGGACTCGAACCCGTTCTACCGGCTTGAGAGGCCAGCGTCCTAACCGATTAGACTAACGGGCCAAACCAACACCAACACAGTTCGGGGACTAGGAGTCGAACCTAGATTAACGGGGCCAGAACCCGACGTCCTGCCATTAGACGATCCCCGAATGGCCACGCCTAGCGTGCCGAATTGTCAGCTTCCTGAGAAGCAGCGGGTTTATAACCAACCCCGGTTTTTCTGTCAACGATTTTCGAGTGTCTGTCCCTTTTTCCCCCAGGGACGGAGATGACCAACCCCGAGCGACCAACCCAGGGACGGTGACCAACCCAGGGACGGAGGCGTGACCAACCCAGGGACGTGACCAACCCAGGGACGGAGGCGTGACCAACCCAGGGCGCCAGGGGGCGGCAGGCCGGAGAGTGCGTATTGGGGAGCCGGAGCCGGGGACGGAGACCGGAAGCCCGAGCCGAGGATGGAGACCGGAGAAGAGCGGGGACGGGGGGAAGAGCGGGGACGGAGACCGGTGGATTCCGCGGGACGGCGGCAGCCCGCCTTGGACAGGCCCAGCACGGGCCCACATCAACCAAGCTAGCCCGGGTGTCAGGCAGCGGCCGGACGCCTAGTACTCCGGGATATCCTTGGTG
>CAIXZC010000319.1 GCA_903923815.1 uncultured Myxococcales bacterium | reverse complement strand
GTCGGGGTGGAAGTGTCGGGGTGGCAGCCTGAAGTCCGCCACCACCACGGCCTGAAGGCCGTAGGCACTGCCCGGCCGGCCCCCGACACCCCAACACCCCAAACACTCCCACACCCCAACACCCAAACACTTCCAAGGCCTCAACCCAAGGTGTGACTGATAGCTGGCGTGATGTAGAGGCCGGCAAACCTCAGGGGTGGATCTAGACTGATGGCCGGCCGTCTACCCCAGCAGCATCCAACCGAAGTACAGGACGGGGATGGCGAAGAGGAGGCCGTCGATGCGGTCCATCATGCCGCCGTGGCCGGGGAGAATGCTGCCGCTGTCCTTCAGGTTGGCGGCGCGCTTGGCCATGGACTCGGCGAAGTCACCCACCTGCTCGGCCACGCCGCACAGCAGGGCCAGCCCAAGGAACTGGTAGAGGCCCAGGCCCGGTAGGGGCAGCCAGCGGAACGAGATGTAGCCGCCCAGGACGGAACCCAGCAGGCCGAAGATGCCACCCTCCACCGTCTTCTTGGGGCTGACGGCGGGGTACAGCTTGTGGCGCCCCAGGGTGCGGCCGCCGAAGTAGGCCAGGGTGTCTCCCAACCAGACGATGGCGAACAGGCCCAGGGTCAGGTTCCGACCGACTTCGGGGAACACGTAGAGGGTCTGGGCCAGCAGGGCCATGGGCATGCCAATCCACACCAGCCCCACCACGGGCAGGGCCACCCGGGCGATCCAATCCTTGAAGTCTCCGGCGGCGGCCATGCGGCGCACCAGCAGGACGGCCAGGGACAGGAACAGGGTGCCGATCAGGAAGCCCGGCGCCACGATGGTCGTGGCCAGCAGGCCCAGCATGCACAGGTGGGGTAGGGTGCGGGCCAGGAAGCCCCCCGCGCCCCCCAAGCCATCCATACGCAGGAACTCGTCGAAGGCCACCAGCGCGGCCAGCCCCACCAGGGCCACGCCCGCGGTGCCGGGCATGAGCCACAGGAGAGCGATAACCAGGGGGGCCATTACCACAGCGGTCATGATTCGCGTGAACATGGGATGCTCCGGGGCTTGGGGTTGGGTTGGTGGGCTTACTTGGCCAGGAAGTCGGCGGTCCAGACGCCGCCATCGCCATCCGTGTCGCAGGTCACCGAGAACGTGGGCTTGGCCGCGGGGCCTTTGCAGTTCTCCATGTGCAGCGCGCCAATGTTGGAGTCGATGCTGAGGGTGCCGTCAGCGGCGATGCTGCCGGTCAGGAAGTTGCCGTCAGTGTTGACGTTGCACTCGGTCTGGTAGAGGTCGATGTCCATTTCGAGCTGCTTGACGCCGTCGCGGCGGGTGGTGACGTGCCACTTGCCAGCAATGTTGGTGCAGGAAGTGACGGTGTCCACGGGCTGGATGGTGTCGGGCTGTTCGGTGTCCACGGGCTGCACCGTGTCGATGGGCTGGATGGTGTCCACGGGCTGCACGGTGTCCACGGCCGCGTCTTCAAAGATGGTGTCCACGGGGATGGTGTCGACGGGCACCGTGTCCACGGCGACGGTGTCCACGGGGGTGGTGTCGACGGACTGGGTGTCGGGGGGCAGCGTGTCCTGCGGCGGAGTGGTGTCGTTGCCTGACAGGTCCGCCTCCAGGATGTCATCCTGCAGCGCCGGGCAGTCGGCCTCGTTGCGCACCACGTACAGGCGCCTGGGGTCCTGCAGGGCGCCGTAGTTGCCGTCCTTGTCCACCACCGTCACGCTGACCTGATAGGGCAGGTAGCCGCCGTTCACCACCAGGGGCTTGGCGTAGGTGTGGTTCAGGCGAGGTGTGTCGCTGACGTGGTCGGGGATGCCCTGCCCAAGGGAGAAGATGAACTTCACCAGTTGGCCCTCGGGGTCCGTGCTCTTGGAGGCGTCCAGCACGACGGTCGTGCCCTGGACAACGCAGGCCGGCACACTCAGCCTGGCGGTCGGCGCCCCGGACTGGAAACTGTTGCCGCCGCAGGCCGTCATGGCCCCCAAACCCACAACCGCAAGGACTGCCCAGAACTGCTTCATGGCCCCACCTCCGAAAGGAATCGACGGCCATAGTATCCCCAGCCGGGCCCTCGGGGCAAGAAACGGATTCATATGAAAGGAGAATCGTGCTATTTTCCGCCCGGAAAATCGGCAGCAGACGGGGGCAGGTTGAAGGGGCAGGTCATAGAGGGGCGCTACCGGGTCATAGATCTGGTGGGAAGCGGCGGCATGGCCGAGGTCTTCCGGGCGGAGGACCTGCGCATGGGCCGCATCGTGGCCGTCAAGCGCCTGCGGTCGGAGAACCCCTCCCCCAAGGACCGCGCCCGCTTTGAACGCGAAGCCCGGCTGGTGGCGGGCCTGTCCCACCCCAACATCGTGGTCATCCACGACTACTCGGGCGTCGACAGCTCGGACTGTTATCTGGTCACCGAGTTCATCTCGGGCCGGGACCTCAACGCCTTCATCACGGCCCTGGGCACCGTCCCCCTGGAGGAGGCCGTCCTGCTGCTGCTGCGCCCCGTGGTGCAGGCCCTGGAGTACGCCCACGCCAAGGGCGTCGTCCACCGTGACGTGAAGCCCGAGAACGTCATGCTAAGCAACGAGGGCGCCGTGAAGTTGATGGACTTCGGCATCGCCTTCGGAGGCAATCTCCACCGCATGACCGCCGTCCACGACATCCTGGGCTCCCCCGCCTTCATGTCCCCCGAGCAGGTCAACGGCGAGGACCTGGACCACCGCGCCGACATCTTCTCGCTGGGCACCGTCGCCTACCACCTGGCCACCGGCAAGCTGCCCTTCGAGGCCCCCTCCGTGGAGGCCATCTGGTCCAAACTGCTGAAAGTCGAATACCCCGACCCGCGCAAGTTCAACCCGGCCGTGACGCCATCCTTCCAGGCCCTCCTGGACCGCTGCCTGCGCCGCTTCCCCGGGGACCGCTTCCAGAACTGCACTGAGCTGTTGGCCGAAATCGACCGCCTGCTGCGGCGCGCCGGCATAGACGAGCCCGAGGCCGAATTGCAGGCCTACCTGTTCGATCCGCCCTACTGGGAGACCCAGTTCAAGGACCGTTTGTACGACCGCTGGTTGGCCGCCGCCCGGACCCTCATGCGCCGCAAGGCCGGTCGCCAGGAGGCCCTGGAGATGCTGTCCCGCCTGATGGTCCTCTTCCCGGGGCGCACCGAGATTGAGACCGAGCTTCAGGTCATGGAGCAGCGGATCACCCGGCGCCGCATCCTGGCCTGGGCGCTGGTCTTCACCTTCCTGTTGTCGGTGGGCTCCTGGTCCTACATGGCGGTGCAGGACTACATTGAAAAGCCACGCGGCGGCTGGTTCCCCATGGGCTGGGGGGGCGCGGGGGGGCAGGCTGCCAGGCCCGCCGTCAACCGCCTGCCCGAGACCCTGGACGAGGAGGCCTTCCTGTCCCTGCTGCAGGGCGACCCGGCCTGGTGTGTGCCGGTGACCGCCCCCGCGGCGCCGCCCCGCCCGGTGCCCGTCCCCATGAAGGGCAGCCTGCGCGCCCTGGCCAACCTGTCGGGCATGGCGGTGCAGAAGGTTGCGGTGCTGGCCGAAGAGGCGCCGCAGGGCACTTCTGACCCCGCCCCGGAGGCTGCGCCGGAGGTGGCTCCTTCGCCAGAGGCTGCGGCCCCCGAGGTTGCCGTCCGCCCCGCTGCCCCTGGGTCGCGGCTGGAGGCCGCCCGCAAGAAGAAGCAGGCGGAGGCCAGGGCCAGCGCCCAGCAGGCCCGCGTGGCCGCCGCCCCCCGACCCAAGCCCGTCCCCGTCAAGGGTGTGCAGATTGAGGCCTTCCCTCCCGCTGTGGAAATCTGGGTGGACGGCAACTACCTGGGCAACGGCAAGGCAGAGGCGCCGCCCCTGTCCCCGGGGCTTCACGCGCTACGCCTGCACCACCCCGCCTGTGCTTCCTGCGCCGACGTGGACCGGGAGTTCCTGGTCCGCAGCGACGAGCCTCCCTTGAAGATCAAGCAGAAGATCGCCTTCCGCCCCGCCACCTTGCAGGTGCGAAGCCCGCGCGCCGGGCTGGTGTTCCTGGGTGGCCGCGCCCTGGGCCGGGTGAACGAACGCCTGGAGGTGGCCATGAACGACCCCAGCCGCCGCAAGGGCGAGGTCAAGGTCGTGTTCGATGACATGAGTGGCGTGCGCGTGATGCCGGTGACCCTGGCCCCCGGCGAAACCGTCGTGATGGATGTACCTTGATCAGTAGGGCAGGATGTCTCGCGCGCCCATTTCCTCAAGCATCTCCATGAACTGGCACAGGGGCAGGCCCACCACGTTGGTGTAGGAGCCCTGGACCGTGTCAATCATGTAGGTGCCCACGCCCTGAACGGCGTAGGCGCCGGCCTTGTCCAGGGACTCACCCAGGGAGATGTATTTCTCAATTTCGGGGCGGGACAGCTTCTTGAAGCGCACCGTGGAGGTGACAGCCTGGAGGCCTTCCTTGTTCTTCTTGAGGTCGAAGACGCAGAAGCCCGTGATGACCTGGTGGTCCTGGCCGGACAGCTTCTGCAGCATGTCGAAGGCCTGGTCCTGATCCTTGGGCTTGCCCAGCACTTCCTTGCCCACCACCACGATGGTGTCGGCGCCCACCACCCAGCGGGTCTGGGCGTCGCGGCTGGAGGCGCGGCTGCCGGGGCCACCGCCCGCGGGCTCTTCCGGGGTGTTGATGTGGGTGGCCTTGAGGCGATCCACCACCGTCAGCACCTTGGCCCGAGCCACGCGCTTGGCGTACTCCGTGGGCACCTCGTTTTCGAACATGCTCTCGTCGATATCCGCGGGCACCACCCGGATGGTGAAGCCAATCTTCTCCAGAAGGTCCTTCCTGCGGGGCGACGCAGAAGCCAGAATCAGTTGTACGGCCATGGGGCCCTCCCCGTTTGAGACGCGCAATATAAAGGTAAAACAGGCAGTTTTGTCAATTGTCTTTTGGCCCCGGACGCGGCTATCATCGCCGCCCGGAGGTATCCATGAAGCGCCTGCTTCCCGCCATCCCCATCCTTGCGTTGGCCCTGTTGGCCCTGGGCCTGCTGCTTGCCCCTGCCTTCCAGGCCCCCGAGCCGACGGCTGCGGACTGGACGGCCCTGGCGGCCGAGCTTGCGCCCCAGGTGCGCCCCGACGACGTGCTGCGTATCGAGCCCCCCTGGGCCAGCGCGGGTCGCCTTACGCTGGGCAGCCTGGGAGGTCCGGCGGCGACCCGTCCCTTTGGCTTCCTGGACCTGCAGGACCCGGTGGACCCGTGGTGGCTGGCCGGCCGCGGGCGCGTCATCCTGGTCAAGTCCCTGGGCCGGGGCGAGGCCACCGAGCAGGCCCTGGAGGACTTCGGCTACATCGCGACCCAGCGCTTCGCGGGCCCCGGTGGGCTGGCCGTCACCTTCCTGGAACTGGAGAAGGGCAGGGGGCTGCTGTGGCGCGCCTACGACAACCCACCCGCCAAGGTTCGCCGGGCCGACCGGGCCGCCGGGGGCTCCGTGCGTCAGTGCCTCATCCCAGGCCGCGGGCCTGATGGAACCACCCTGACCTGGGACTTCCCCCTGGCAGCGGGGCGCTTGCGGCTGGTGGCCGGCCACACCCTGGACAGCGCGCGCCTGGCCAAAAGCGGCGGCGCCACCGTGGAGTTGGCCTGCGGCACCAAGGTGCTGACCGTTGAGGTGCCTGCCCGGGACTATGGGCTGGTTGAAACGGTGGCGGAGGTGCCCGCCGGATGCCTGCCCCGCCTGACCGTCAAACCGGCCCCCCAGGCTCCCCCCGCCGAACTGTGCCTGGACGCCTTCCTGGCGGCCCCCCGCGCCCCCCTGTAGAACCGCCCAGAGCCTGCATTTTTGCCCCTTCGCCGCTGTTGCGAATCCACAAAACCGAGTCTATACTGCGCCCCGGCTTGGAATTTTGTCGGAGGCCACATGAAGACCGTTCGCGCGCTTGCACTCCTGGGCCTGATGGTGCTGTCGGCCTGCACCGAGGCGCCGGTGTACAACCTGTCCAACAGCTTCGCCATTGAGATATCGGCGGTCAGCAAGAACCGCGAGGCCATCAAGCTGGACATCCTGTGGGTCATCGACAACTCCAGCTCCATGTGTCAGGAGCAGGGCTCTCTGGCGCGCAGCTTCGACGACTTCGTCACCCAGTTGAAGTCCTACCTGAGCGTGGACATCAACCTGGCAGTGGTCACCACTGACGCCGTGGGGGGCCAGGGGAAGTTCGTGAACAACCCCGTCAAGGAGTTCCCCCCCGCCTGTGGCGAAGGCATGGTCGAGTACTGCACCACCGACGCCCAGTGCGAGGCCCGCTTCGGTGCCAACTGGGTGTGCAAGGCCCCCGGCTCGGACACCTATCCCTGGTTGACGAACATGAACGGTAGCGTGAACACCACCTGCCGCTACCGCTGCACCGACGCGACGTCCTGCTGCGGCGCCTTCTGCTACGCCGAGGAGTGCGCCGACGACGACGCCTGCTTCGACGAACTGTGCGCCGACATCCCCCAGCCCGAGTGCAACTACCAGTGCAAGATCACGGGCGACGCCTCCAGCGCAACCTGCGTGGGCCAGCCCAACACCGGCGACTGCCCGGACCAGGCCAACCTGAACGCCGTCCTGACCAACAAGGAAGTGAACAACTTCCACTGCATCGCCACCGTGGGCGCCGACCAGAACAGCCCCACCGCCAACCTGGAAAGCGGCCTCAAGTCCGCCTGGCTGGCCCTGGACCCCAAGGGCGCCAACGCCAAGCAGGTGCAAAGCTTCCTGCGTGAGGACGCCTATCTTGTGGTGGTGTTCGTCAGCGACGAGGACGACTGCAGCATCGACGACAGCTTCTGCTCGCCGTCCTACACCTGCGACGACTCCCGCCCCTGCCCCGGCGACATCCCCTGCCTCAAGGCCGAGGGCGCCACCTCCGGCCTGTGCTGCGGCATCGTCAAAAAGGACTATTACAGCGCCTGCAGCTTGCTGGGCGAGTACATGGGCGGCGTCCACCACGACTGCGCCTACGACCTGACCTGCTCGGACTGCGAAACGGACAATGACTGCAACCAGGGTTGGGCCTGCAAGAAGGTCAAGTACGCCACCGACAAGTACAGCTACAAGTGCCGCCCCGACATCTACGAGTTCAGCACCTACGCCTCCCAGCAGTTCCCCTCTGGCACGCCGCTGTTCTCCCTGGCCCCGGTGGACACCTTCTACGCCCGCCTGCGCAGCCTGAAGGCCGACCCCGCCAAGGTGCTGGTGACCTCCATCGTGGGGGACGCGCTGCTCAAGGAGACGGACACCGACAGCCTCATCTCCCCGGCCTGTCTGGCCAACACCAAGCTGGTTGACTGCGTCGAATACCAGGATCTGCTGGCGAACACCCAGGACGACTGCACCATCACCCCCGACACCCACGCCTGCCTGGAGCTGACGGCCTCCCGCACGGACTGCGTGCGCGAGTGCTACACCGCCTCCAAGGGCGAGACCCGCAACCCCGAGGCCCGCAACTCCTACGTGTGCAGCAGCTCCTACGGCAAGGCCGACCTGGGCAGCCGCTACGTTCAGTTGGCCAAGATGTTCGGCCCCAACGGCATCGTGGCCAACATCTGCAGCGAGCAGGGCATCAGCCCCTCCCTCAAGGAGATGGCCGAGCTGATCATCCGCCGGGTCACCAAGATCTGCCTGCCCCGCCCCGTCAAGGAGGGCGAAGCCATAACGGTCATCAAGAACTACACCGAAGGTGGCCAGCGCAAAAGCGACATCCTGAAGGAGGGCGACGCCCCCGAAGGCGACTACCGCATCCTCTACCCGACCCAGGATTGCCCCGACACCCTCAAGGCTGTGACCTTCAATGAGGTCATGGATCCCTCCTGGGTCATCGAGCTGAAGTACCAGGCGGATGTCCCCCTTGAGTGACCCTTCCCGAGGCTGATGATCCCCTGACCTCAAGAACAGGAGGAACGGTGGGCTGCAAGGCTAGACTCGTCATATTGTGGCACATGCACCAGCCGCCCTATCGGGATCCCATCAGCGGCAAGGCCACCATGCCCTGGACCTGGCTGCACGCCATGCGGGACTACCTGGACATGCCCGCCCTGGCCGCCGCCGCAGGGGCCCACGTCACCATCAATCTGGTGCCGTCGCTGTTGATGCAGCTTGATGAATACACCCGCGCGGGGCTTTCGGACCGCTTCATGGATGTGTTCCTGACGCCCGCGGCCCAGCTAAGCGACCCCCAGAAGGTCTTCCTCGCGGACAACTTCTTCGAGCTGCACCGCGAGACCATGATCCTGCCCTACGCCCGCTTCCAGGAACTGGACTCCCGCACCCGCCCCCTGGCCGCCGGGCAGCCACGCCGTTGGAAGGCCCTGGGCACCGACGAGCTGCGCGACCTGCAGATGTGGTACTACCTGGTCTGGTGCGGCGAGCTGCTGAAGGCCAACCCCCTGGTGGCGGGCCTGCTGGCCAAGGGGCGCAACTTCACCGAGGACGAGAAGCGCGCCTTCCACGGCGTGGTTTGCGGCTTCGTGGGCAGCTACCGGGACGCCTACCGCCGCTGCGTCAACGACTCCGGCATCGAGGTCGCCGCCTCCCCCCTGTACCACCCCATCCTGCCCCTGCTGATGGGCACCGAGGCAGCCCAGGTGGCCCGCCCCGGCGCGCCCCTTCCCGTGGAGCGCTTCTCCCATCCCGGGGACGCCGAGGTCCAGGCCCTGGAGGGCCGGAAGCTGGTGGCCGACTCTCTGGGCGTGACCGTCAACGGCATGTGGCCCCCGGAGGGCTCCATCTCCCCGCGGGTTCTGGCCATGCTGGACTCCCAGGGGGTTTCCTGGGTGGCCAGCGACGGCGACCTGCTGGGCCGTGCCCTGGGCCGCGCCCCTTCGGCGGACGAGTTGTACCAACCCTGGCGCGTGGGCCGCACGGCCATCTTCTTTCGGGACCACCGCCTGTCGGACCTGCTGGGCTTCGTCTACTCCAAGTGGGAGCCCGAGAAGGCCGCCACCCACTTCCGGGACCTCATCCTGCGCGCCGTGTGCTGCTGCTCGGGCCGCGAGCGTCCCCCCGTGGTCACCGTGGCCCTGGACGG
>CAIXZC010000318.1 GCA_903923815.1 uncultured Myxococcales bacterium | reverse complement strand
GCATGATGCTGGCCGGGCAGATCCTGGCCTACGCGGCCATGCAGGCGGGCAAGTTCGTGTTGTGGATGCCCTCCTACGGCCCGGAGATGCGGGGCGGCACGGCCAACTGCGCGGTGGTCATCGGGGACAGCCCCATCGCCTCGCCCGTGGTGCCAAGCCCGGACAGCGCCGTGGTCATGAACAACCCGTCGCTGGAGCGCTTCGGCGCCGTGACCAAGGCGGGGGGACTGCTGGTCATCAACACTTCGCTGGTGAACCTGCCCTTCGAGCGCAGCGACCTGCGGATAGTGCGGGTGGCTGCCAATGATCTGGCCATGGAGTGCGGCAACGGCAAGGCCGCCAACATGGTGGCGCTGGGAGCCTATCTGGCGGCCAGCGGCATCTTGGAGTTGCCGCCGGTGGCGGACGCCCTGAGGGAAAAAATCGGCCACCGCAAGGAACTGCTGGAGGTCAACCTCAAGGCCCTGGAGGCCGGCTACCGGGCGGTCAAGGGAGCCTGAGGGACGGAGCCTGAGCCCAGCCCGAGGGAGCCCGAGGGACGGAGCCTTGGTGACGGCGGCGGGAAGCCGCGGGGACGGAGCAACCGTCCCGGACAACGCAATGTGAGGGGTAAGCCATGAAGATATTGCTGGATGGACGCCAGATTGAAGCGCGCAAGGGCGAGAGCATCGCGGTGGCCGCAAGGCGCGCCGGGGTAGTCATTCCCACGCTGTGCCACCACGAGTCCCTGAAGGGTTGTGGCAACTGCCGGGTCTGTGTGGTGGAGGTCCGGAAGCCCGAGGCCACGGAGTTCAAGGTGGTCACGGCCTGCGTCTTCCCCGTGGGGGAGGACCTGGAGGTGCGCACCGACGGTCCCGCGGCGGTGGCCCAGCGGGCCGAGGCCATTTCCGGGCTGTTGGGTCTGGCGCCGGATGCGGAGGCCATCGTGGCCCTGGGGCGGACGTATGGCGTGCGTCCTCCGTCCCCCACGCCTCCCCCCGAAGCAGGCGCCCTGCCAGGCTGCGTCCAGTGCGGCATCTGCACCAGGATATGCCAGGGGCTGGTGACCAAGGCGCTGTTCCCCAGCATGAAGGGGGACGGAGCCCCCGCCGGGACGCCCTGCTGCAAGGTCCCCGAGGCCTGCATCGGCTGCCTGTCCTGCGCCAGAAGCTGCCCCACGGGCGCCATCAAGTACCAGGACGACGGCAGGACCAGGTCCATCTGGGGACGGACCTTCCAGGTGGCCCCCTGCACCACCTGCGGCGCCTCCACGGGCCTGACCCGCGAGCAGGCCGCCTGGGTGGCCAAGCGCAAGGGCGTCATTGAGGCCGACCTGTTGGTCTGCGTGCGCTGCAAGCTGGCGCGCACGGGCAAGACCTTTTCCGACATCCAGTTTTAGGGGGAGGACGCAATGAAGAAGACCTACACCGTGACCCCCGCCCTCTGTGTTGGCTGCAAGACCTGCGAGATGAGCTGCGCCTTTGCCCACCCGGTGAAGGGCCAGCCTGGGGTCAGCCGGATCCGCATTGACGCCGACCTGCAGGGCCGCCCGGGGCTGTCCAAGGTAGTGGTGTGCCTGCAGTGCGAAGAGGCCGCCTGTGTGGCCGCCTGCCCCGCCAATGCCCTGTGGAAGGATGCCGAGTTGGGCGTCATCAAGCACCTGGAGGAGCGCTGCATCCGCTGTGCCTCCTGCGTGGCCGCCTGCCCCTTCGGGAACATGCACTGGGAAGAGAAGGCCCTGGCCCCGCGCAAGTGCGACCTGTGCCTGGGTGACCCCAAGTGCGCCCGCTTCTGCCCCACCGGGGCGCTGCGCTACGAGTGAGCTCATGACCACCGACGGGCCCGCCAAGGACGAGTTGGTGGCCGAGTACCGGCGCTGGCTGGAGAGCGCCTTTGGGTTCTCGGGCCACACGCTGCGGGCCTACCTGACGGACCTGGAGTTGTTTGCCCAATTCCTGGCGGGACAGGGCAAGGAGTTGCTGGAGACCTCCCGGGATGACGTGCGGGCCTTCATTGAAGAGCAGGCCATGGAGAAGGCGCCCGCCTCGGTGGGGCGGCGGCTGGCGTCCCTGCGCAGCTTCTTTCGGCACTGCGTGAAGAAGAAGCTGTTGGAGGCGGACCCCAGCGCGGGGGTGCGAAGTCCCAAGCTGCCGGGGCGCCTGCCGCGGGTGATGGGCATCCCCCAGATGGCCTCCATGCTGGAGTTGCCCAACGACGAGGACCGGGGCCTGAGGGACAGGGCCGTGCTGGAGCTGCTGTACGGCAGCGGCGTGCGTGTGTCGGAGCTGGTGTCGCTGAACGGGGCCGACCTGAACCTGCGCAGCGGGGAGCTGAGGGTCCGGCGCGGCAAGGGCGGCAAGGACCGGCTGGTGTTCATCGGGGCCAGCGCGGTGGAGGCCCTGGGGCGGTACCTGGAGAAGCGCAGCCTGGGCGAGGAGGACCCCATCTTCCTGGGCCCCTCGGGGCGGCGCATCTGTGACCGCACCATCCGGCGCATCGTGGATCAGTACGCGCGCCTGGTGTTCAACCACGCCAGCCCCCACACCCTGCGGCACAGCTTCGCGACCCACCTGCTGGAGGGGGGGATGGACCTGCGGCTGATCCAGACGCTGCTGGGGCACAAGACCCTGAAGACCACCCAGAAGTACACCCACCTGGGCATCGACGCCCTGTGGCAGTCCTACATGAAGGCCCACCCGCGGGCCAAGAGGGACGGAGCCTCGGCGGGGAAGCCCGGGGACGGAGCCAAAGAAGACTAGGAGCACCAACATGGAACGACGGTCCGGTACGGAAATGCTGGGCACCACCATCCTGGCCCTGAAGGACGAGGGCGGGCTGGTCATTGGCGGCGACGGCCAGGTGACCTTTGGCGACACCATCCTGAAGGCCACCGCCAAGAAGGTGCGGCGGCTTGGGGACGGCAAGGTGCTG